>JADGQF010000219.1 GCA_017882045.1 Anaerolineales bacterium | reverse complement strand
TGCGGCGGCTGCTTATGGCCGCAGGGACTGATCCGATGTCCATGAGCAAAACCCCCCGGGACGAACTGGTCGATGGGATCAAGCTGGTGCGCACCCTGCCCTGTCTGGCCGAGCCCGGCAAGCTGATCGTGATCGGCGAAGCGGATGTGAGCCTGGACGGCGTGTTGCCACTGCTGAATGCCATCCTGCCCAACGTGATCAGCTACAATCCGCTGGCCGGCGTGATGACCCTGCGCCGCCGGCCGGGGCTCATCACCCTCTACCCGAGCCGGGTAATGATCACCCAGGTGGCAGACGTCGACGAAGGGTTGACGTTGCTGGCGGCAGTGCGTGATCTCATCAACCAGACCTGGGCCCGCCGGGACGAAATCGAACCCAAACGCGCAGGCCGGCGTGTGCCCAGGCCGCTCGACGTGTACGAATTGCTGCCCAGAACTAACTGCGGAGCCTGTGGCGAATCCACCTGTATGGCCTTTGCCTTCGGCCTCCTGGAAGCCCGCTTGCGGCCTGAAGCCTGCCCAGCCTTAACAAATCCGGCGTTCGCTGTGCAATTCCAGGCTCTGGTGGACTTGTTGCCGCCTGATGGCGAGAGCCCGGTGGCAGGCACAAATCTGAATGCATTGTGATACCGGGCGCGCTGGAGTGGCTCGCATCGTCACGAGCAGACCGAACCAACGGCGGGGATTAAGTAATGGCAAGCCCCTGCCCACCGCTGTTCCAGTCCCATCTTGAATTTGCCCTGGATCGCTGGCGACAGGTCAGGCACGCCTCTCTTGGCAGCATCGCCGGGCACCTGCTGACCGAGAGCCGGCGTTCGGCCGGGTACGCAGCTTTCGACGGAGAAGGCATCCCAAGCAGACGTCACTTCTCACGCGTAGTAATCAGGGCCATCGCGAACGGACTCGGCTGCGTGGTCACCGCCGAGTCCGCACACGCTCGCGAAGTGCTCCCTCTCGAGGGTCGCAAGGGCAACCGGGGCCATCCCCACGCTGCACCCGTTATCGGTGCTGGCCCGACTGCATCATTTTGATTTCAGCAATACGGCTCTCACCCCGGCTCTCGAGACCGCTTTTTCAACCTCCGGGATCGATACGGTCGCCGGATCATAGGTCAGCTTCATCTGGTTGGTGATGGGGTTCAGGCTGAAGCTCTCAACCCCCTGCAGAGACTTCACCCTCTTTTCGACGATCTTGCCTTCGCAAGAACAACCCATACCTTCGATTGCGAACGTCACAGTTTCCATACCTTGTTCCCCTTTCTTTGTGTTCTGCGTTTGAATCAACACTGCTCCGCGACCCTGGTTGTTTGGCCAGGCTCAACCTGGCTCTTCCAGGTCAACAACCTCAGCGCGTTAGCAATCACCAAAATCGCACTGGCCTCGTTAAGGAGTAACCCCGTGACCAGCCCAAGCAGGCCGATGAGCGCCGCAACGACCATGAAGGCGATATTGATCAGCGAGACCGTGATGTTCTGCCTGATGTTGCCGACCGCCTTGCTGCTTAACTCGCGCAGGTAGTTGATTTTTGAAAGATCATCGGACATCAGTACGACGTCTCCCGCCTCGATGGCTATGTCCGAACCTGCAGCACCCATCGCAATCCCTACATCGGAAACGGCCATCGCCGGAGCGTCGTTTATTCCATCTCCGACCATGGCTACCATGCCATGCTCTTTCTTTAGTCTCTTGAGGACTTCGACCTTGTCCGTGGGCAGCAGTTCGGCGTAGTACTCATCAACCCCTATCTGAAGGGCTATGGCTTTTGCGCTCCGCGCGTTGTCACCGGTGAGCATGACCGTGCGGATGCCTGCCTTTCTCAGCCGTTGCAGCGTCTCCATCGCCCCCGGCCTCACCTTATCGGCGATGGCCAGCAGACCGATCAGCTGGCCTTGTGAGCCCACCAGCACAACGCTCTTGCCTTCGTCCTCCAGACAGGCGATGGCGTGCTGGGCCGGCCCGATGGCAATGCCGCTCTCTTGCTGGAACCTGGGGTTGCCCACGACAAAGCGTTGTCCGTTTATCCTCGCCATGACGCCGAGGCCAGCGGTTTCCTGAAAGTCCTCGGCTGACCGGCCAGAGAAAGCATTGCTCTCCTTGGCCTTCCTGACCATTGCGGCGGCGATCGGATGGCCGGAGCGCGCTTCGATGCTTCCGGCCAGGTCCAACAGCTCCTCTTCTGAGATGCCGTTGAACGTTTGCACGTCGGTGACCTCGGGCCGGCCGATGGTGAGGGTGCCAGTCTTGTCAAAGGCGATGACCTTGACCCGCTTCATGGCCTCGAGATAGGCGCCACCTTTGAAGACCGTGCCATTCCGAGCCGCATTGGCCATCGCCGCCACCACCGCCACGGGGACCGAAAGGGCTAGCCCACAAGAGCACGATACCACGAACACGACCAGCCCCCGATAAATGAACGGTTGCCAGGCCGCGCCAAAGAACAGGGGCGGCACCGTGGCCACCAGAATGCCAAGAACCAGCATCGCCGGCGTGTAATACACCCCGAAGCTATCGGAGAACCGCTGGTAGGATGTCTTCTTGGCCTGCGCTTCTTCGACCGAATAGATGATCTTGGAGAGCATGGTTTCCGACGCCGGCTTATCTACCTGCACCTCCAACGAGCCGTTTTGGTTGATGGTCCCGGCAAACACGCCGTCGCCCGGCGTTCTACGCACCGGGATCGATTCCCCGGTGACTGCTGCCTGGTCCACAAAGGAAGAGCCCAGAATGACCTGGCCGTCCACAGGGATTCTTTCGCCTGGCCTGACCACGACGATGTCGCCAACGCTGATATCCTCGGTAGACAGCATGACCTCCCGGCCATCCTTGCGCACCAAGGCTTCCTTTGGCATCAGATCCATCAGCGATCTGATCGCCCCCCGGGCCTTGTCCACCGCATACGATTCGAGTACATCGCCCAGGGAGTAGACGAATATCAGGATCGCTGATTCCTGCCACATCCCCAGCAGCATCGCTCCCACCGAGCCGATCAGCATGAGCAGGTGGATGGTCGGCGTCAGGTTGATGAGGGCGATCAGCGCCTTCCGGGCAGGATAGTAGACACCTACCAGTACCGCAAGCGCGAACAGCGCATTGGTGAAGAGGACTGGTGCTCCTATGAGCACGAGGATGAATGAGATCAGGATGATGATCCCGCAACCGTAGAGCGCAAGCTGCTGCTTCTGTTTCCACCAGGTGCTGCGGCGTCTGCCTTCCTGCACTAGCGAGGCGTTCATCCCTGTCTCGGATACTGACTTGATGATGTCCTGAACGGTGACGATTGCCGGGTCGTAGGGCACGCGGACCTGCTTGGAAACGGCATTGACGTCGCAGGTTTTGACTCCTGCCAGTGAACTCAGTTTCTTCTGGATCAGCTCTGCTTCGCAGGAACAACTTATTCCCGCGATCTGTAGGGTCGCCGTCTCAGTGTGCTGTCCATTCTCACTCATGATGGCTCATCTTTCGGTTCTCCTGGTGACTGATTGGAAGCGTGGTTCTGGTGCTTTGACCCATTATTCTCGGCGACAGGCCGCTGCTTCAAGCCGCAGCAAATCCTCTCGCACGGTGAGATGAGCGGTAAAGCAGTCCCGGAAACAGTCTTGAAGTCGGCTTTCAAGGTCGCTCCCGGCATCGGCAAGGCGATAATACATCCAGGTGCCCTCCCGGCGCGCTTCAACCATCCCGGCAGATCGCAAGATGCCCAGGTGCCGGGAAACCTTGAAATCCGGCTCACAGAGCGCTTCCGCCAGGTCGCAGACGCATGTCTCCCCGTGCATGGCGAGCAATACCGCCAACCTCAGACGGGTCGGATCAGACAGGGCTTTGAAGAGAGCCGCTTCTCTTTGCATTCTTTTCGCCTCGATGTCTTATTTGCGTATCTGCGCAAGTACGCAGATACTATAGCAAGGAGATCACCATGTCAAGTTTGGTAAGTCCACATCCAGAGTGCGGTAACCGAGAAGTGGGAGATAACCCATAACAGGCTATCAGCCAGTTCGGCAGCGTAGCCGACGTGCAGTAGGTTTCTGTGAGCGACGTGTTAGCCGAAGGCGGCATCCTCAAGGGTTCGCTTACAATGAACTCATTAGGAGCAAGACATGTCTGACAAACGCCTTGCCGTGATACTGGCGCATCCCGACGATGAATCATTCGGCATGGGTGGCACTCTGGCCAAATACGCCAGCCAAGGCGTCGCGATTCACTTGATCCTCGCCACGCGCGCATAAGCCGGCATACCGGGCGTGGACCCGCGCACAGCGGGCGACATTCGCGAGTCAGAAGCCCGGTCGGCCTGCCAGGCACTCGGAGCATAGGGGCTCGACTTCCTGGGCTTCATGGATGGGCAGCTCACCGCAATCCCCGATGAATTGGCTGTGGACCGCATTGTTGAGAAGCTGCAGGAGCACCGGCCAGACATCATCATCACCTTTGGCCCGGACGGCATCTCCGGTCATCCCGACCACGTGGCCGTCAGCCGGTGGACAACCACAGCGTTCGACCGTTTAAGCGGCTTACCGAACGGTCCGCGCAAGCTGTACTACCTCGCCCCCTCTAAAGCCACTCAACAGGCCTGTGGTGGGCCGCCCGAGCCGGAGACAGTGGGGGGGCGGTGGCCTACATCGTCATAGACGAGTTCCGTGCAGCCAAGGCATCGGCTATGAGACAACATCGGAGCCAACAGATATCTTCGGCTGGTGCTTTCGACCTGGCAATGCATGACCTGGCCTGTCATGAGGTATTCCGCCTGGCCCAGACTGCGAAGCCTGCAGCGACTGCGCTAGAAGATGACCTCTTCAGCGGCTTGCAGCCAGGGGACACACTCACTTGACAGCCGACCAGCAAGAGGTTATACTTCAATCGTGATTGAATCATCTGTCTCGCGATCGGGCTGGGACTGTAACCATCATATTGGGGCCAGGCCTGAAATCACTAGGCAGCGCTGGGGGTATAGTCCTGAATTATGGATTGGCTAGAGCTACCAGAACGCAGCATTGAGATTGGGTTGACGCCTGTGCCTCGGGGTGAATACGCCCGTTTTGAGCAAGAGACCAAACGCGGGCAGTCGCTGCGGTCGGAGAAAGCCAGAGGTCCTGTGACAGGAGTCAGTGTCGCCGACGCATCGGCCTTTGCGGAATGGCTGTCACAACACGATGGCCACGGCTACCGCTTGCCCACGCTCGACGACATGCGAGCGCTGGCAGCTAGGCTGTGGCCTGTGTCGGGTGTCACAGAGAGGCCTGGAAACCTGCAGCGCGGGATGGTGAGCGGAGATCGCGACCTGTTGAGCGAGTGGCTGACATGCGTGCCTGACCACAGCAACGGCCAGAACCGTCTGCGTTGCTTGACCAGCCTGTTGTGGTTCCGCTCGCGCGACAACGCAGGTGCTCGGGCCGCCCTTGCGGATAGCCGCTACTCTTTCGTGACCTTTCGCATGGTCCGCAACCGCGAGCGAATCTGAGCGGACACAGGCTTGCAGCTTGCCAGAGCAAGATGTTGGGCTGCAACACGCGTTAGGGTATCCGCTTGTGCGCAACCATTGGAGGAGAGAAGATGGATGAGACTGAATTGACAACCCTGGCGCTGGCAAAGGCCCGGGCGATTCTGAGGCAGGAATGTAGCCCTATTGGCCTGATGGCCTCGCCGGAGGGCTATCCGCACGTCTGGGCACGCGACAGCGTCATCACCTCGCTCGGTGCCCTGCTCTCACCGGGCCACGAGCATTGTCTGCGCGTGTCCCTGGCCACGCTGGCCGGCCAGCAGTCGGAGTTGGGCGCCATTCCCAACAACGTCAGCGTAGCCACCGGGCGTCTGGATCACACCAACGCCGGCTCGGTGGATTCCAACCTGTGGTTCATCCTCGGCCACGCCTTCCAGTACCGCTCCTCGGAGGATGTCGATTTCCTGCGCGCTCAATGGCCGGCCCTGGAGAAGGCGCTGCTCTGGCTGCGCTACCAGGACTCGAATGGCTGTGGCCTGCTGGAAGTGCATGAAGCAGCCGACTGGGCGGATCTGCTCGCCAACCGCTTCAACATTCTGTACGACAACGTGCTGTGGCATGCTGCTCTGCAAGCCATGGCAGAGATGGCTGAAGCGGTTGGCAAAGATGGCGCTTGCTATGCCGCATTGGCCGCTGACGTGCGGCACAAGATCCGCATCGTCCTCTGGGTGGGCCCGGAAACCGCGGGAGAATGGGGACCGAATTGCCCCGGGCACACCGAGTGGAAACACACGCTCAGTCAGGTGGGCCCAGTGCTGGTCAAGCGCCCATTCTTCCTGCCGTATGTAGCATTTCGCGATTTCGGCGACTACTGCGACGTTTTCGGCAACCTGCTGGCCATCCTGTTTGACGTCGCTAGTCCTGCGCAGGAGAAGCGCATTCTGGACTACCTGCGCCAGGTAGGCATCGCGGATCCCTACCCGGTGCGGGTGCTGCACCCGGTGATTCATCCTGGCAACAAGGACTGGCGCGAGTACTACCGCAACAACAACCTCAACCTGCCCGAGCAGTATCACAATGGCGGCATCTGGCCCTTTGTCGGTGGTTTCTACGTGGCGGCGCTGGTGAAGGCCGGCCGCATGGACGAGGCGCGCCGGCAACTCGAGAAGCTGGCCGAGCTGAACCGGCAAGGAACGGAGGAAGAGTGGGAATTCAACGAGTGGTGCCACGGCCGCACTGGACAGCCCATGGGTTACCCGCACCAGGCCTGGTCCGCCGGCATGTATATCTTCGCCTATCGCTGCGTCACGGATGGGAAGATCCCCCTCCTGCGAAGCTGCACAGCGGGTTAATGAGGATGGAGTGGTGAAGACGACAAAGGCTCACGCATTACCAGTCCGCAGCATACGCCCGGGCGTGCTCTGGATCGTGCTGGAGCCGGCAGAGATCATCGATCTCAAACGAATCGTCCTGGACCATGATGCGGCGGGAGCGGTCGACCTCTTTCGCAGCGCGATTCTCCCACGCGTACAGGCAACTGCACAGGAGCGCGGGATCGGGCTGGATCTAGTTGCGGAGGCACTTCCCGATGACGGTCTATCTGGATAACGCGGCCACGAGCTGGCCCAAGCCGGAGGGCGTCTACCAGGCCGTCGAGCACTTTATGCGCGAGGTCGGCGCATCACCGGGGCGTGGCGGGCACCTGCGCGAGCAAAAAGCCACGCGCATCGTGGATGATGCCCGTGAAGCGCTCGCCAAGCTGTTCAATGCCCCCGATCCACAGGGTGTGGTCTTCACCATGAACGCCACGCAAGCCATCAACATGGCGCTCAAGGGCCTGCTGCGGCCGGGCGATCACGTGGTCACCTCGTCCATCGAGCACAACGCCCTGTGGCGACCGCTCAAAGCGCTGGAGCAACACGGCGTCATGGTTACAGCCGTTCCGTGTGCACCCGATGGCAGCCTGGATCCGGACGATCTGCGCAGAGTCATGCGCCCCACCACCCGGCTGGTGGCCATGCTCCATGCATCCAACGTGCTCGGCACCCTGCTGCCGGTCGGCGAGGTCGGCCGCATCGCCCACGAGCACGGCGCCCTCTTCCTGGCCGATGCTGCCCAGACAGCCGGCGCCTATCCGCTAGATGTGCAGGCCATGGGCATTGACCTGTTGGCCTTCGCCGGCCACAAGGGTTTGTTCGGACCGCATGGCACCGGCGGGTTGGTCGTCAGCGGCAGTGTCCGGCTGGACACGTGGATCGAGGGAGGTTCGGGCGTCGAGTCGGCGTCAGAGGCCATGCCGGATGCCCTTCCCGCCCGGCTCGAAGCCGGCACACCCAATGCCGCCGGCATCGCCGGCCTGCTGGCCGGCGTGACCTTCGTGCGTAAGGTAGGAGAGGCCCACATCCGAGCCCACGAG
>JADGQF010000046.1 GCA_017882045.1 Anaerolineales bacterium | reverse complement strand
CAGGCGCAATACCGACCGGCGGGAGGCCCAGCCAGACTGGGCGAGCGGAAGAACGGGTGCGCATGTCGCGCCGGCGGCAGACCATCGCCACGCGCCTGGTCGAGGCCCAGCATACGGCGGCCATGCTCACCACCTTCAACGAGATCGATATGAGCGCGGTGATGGACGTGCGCAAGCGCCGCCGCGACTCGTTCAAGGAGCGTTGGGGCATCGGCCTGGGCTTCATGTCTTTCTTCGTCAAAGCGTCCATCGGCGCGCTGCGCTCGTTCCCGCGTTTGAACGCCGAGATCCAGGGCAACGAGTTCGTGCTCAAGCACTATTACGATATCGGCATCGCCATCGGCGCGGCCGAGGGGCTGGTAGTGCCCGTGCTGAGGGATGCCGACCGGCTATCCTTCGCGGCCATCGAGAAAGCGATCAAGGACTTTGCAGCCAAGGTAGAGAGCGGCACGCTGTCGCTGGAAGACCTGCGAGGAGGCACTTTTACGCTCACCAACGGTGGGGTGTTCGGCTCGTTGATGAGCACGCCCATCCTCAACCCGCCGCAGGTGGGCATCCTCGGCATGCACAAGATCCAGGAACGGCCGGTGGCGATCGACGGCGAGGTGACAATCCGCCCGATGATGTACGTCGCCCTGAGCTACGACCATCGGATTGTGGATGGGCGCGAGGCGGTGCAGTTCCTGGTGCGGGTGAAAGAGCTGGTCGAGGACCCGGAAACGCTGCTGCTGGAAGGCTAGGGCGGGTCTGCAGATACAAAAGCGGTTTTGTATAATCCATCGCCATGAACAGAGGCAAGATGACCATATTGAATAAAAGCCAAACAAACCTCCTGCTAGGATATCCGGTTGATGCTCGTCTATTGATTATCAACGCCGATGATCTTGGGATGTGCAATGCAATTAACGAGGCCATCTTTCGAACGTTGAAGGAAGGTGTGGTCCGTTCCACGAGCCTGATGGTCCCCTGTCCTTGGGCTTTACACGCCATGCGCTTCCTCGCAGCTCATCCCGAAATTCACTTCGGTGTTCATCTCACCGTCATCTCTGATGCGGTCGATTACCGTTGGGGCCCCGTAACATCCAGGGAAAAAGTGCCATCCCTGATTGATGAAGCAGGTTATTTCTACAGCTTTCAACGCATGCCTGAATTTCTAGCTCAGGCCAGGTTGGATCAACTGGAAATGGAATTCAGGGCGCAGATCGAAGTCGTGGTGGCATCCCGGCTCAAGCCTACCCACCTGGATTGGCATGCTCTGCGTATCGGCGGCAGAGCTGATATTTTTGATCTGATGCTTGGGCTGGCAAAAGAATACGGATTGGCACTCCGCGTTGCCGGACGATCTTTGATCGAAAAATTGCAGAACCAGGGCTTACCAACCAACGATTTCGACTTTTTGGACAGCTACGGACTTGATCCGGTCAATAAAGCCGCTCGTTATGCGCAGATGCTGCACGAGCTACCAGCTGGTCTGAGTGAGTGGGCGGTCCATCCCGGTCTCGACAACGCTGAGTTACTGGCCATAGAACCCGATGGTAATCATGTACGCCAGACGGATTTTGATTTTTGGACGTCTCAACCGGCGAAAGATATCGTGAAAGAAGAAGGGATTATTCTTTTAGATTATCGAGCGTTACAGGTAGTATGGAGAGAAAAGTAATTTGACTCTAGGACGCCAGGCCACCGGCTCCAGCCGATAGGTGCTCCGCATGAAAGACCGGGAATTCTCTCGAAAAAGCAGAAAGGTACTCGTTTGGTTTCTGCTGCCATATTGAAATTCTCCTTGTAAGATAATCTATTGACAATACGGGCCATATTTGCTCCCTGAAATGAGTAAACCGTTGACAGGTTGGCGCATCAATCTTCGTCTGTTATACTCCGGCCCATATCGCGGTCCCAAGAGGATCTCGACAATAAGTTCGGAGTGTCAAGAAGATGATCTCTAAGTCCCCCCAAACAGAAGAACCCTCCTGGGGAGCGCTGGCCAGCCTGGGGCTGGCTTTCGGGATGATCAAGTACGTTATTCAAGCTGCCCCATGGCCCTTATTCGCGAGACTCGTTTACTTCGGAGGCTCTTTTGGGCGCTTCGTCGTAAACCTCTGGCCGTGGATCACTCCCATCTTGGGTGTCCTGGTCTTATGCGTGATTGGACGACAATGGCCCGGCAGCAACTTCGGTTTGCCTCCAGAACGCACGGATCGGCGCTCACTCGTCACGCTCTATGCCATTGGTCTGGTTGCTTTCTGGGTCGCGAGCAAACTGTTTCTGTATGGCTTCGGCTTTGCGCTAGGCGCGATCGTCTTGACGGCGTTGGGTGTAGTCCTGGTGGAAAAAACGACGCGTTGGGTCGAATTTAATACCACCCATCCCCCACGGACGCAGCGCTGACGACCTGGCCGGCCTGCATGTAGAGGCGGGTGACACGCGGTAGGAGCGCGGTGGTGACTTCGTAGTTGATGGTGCCGGTCAGGCGCGCCAGTTCCTCGGCGCGCACGCATTCCTCGCCCTGCCGGCCGATCAGCACGACCTCGTCATCCTGCTTGATGCCGGGGATGCCGGTCACGTCCACCACAAACATATCCATGCAGACGCGGCCCAGGATGGGAGCGCGCCGCCCACCCACCAACACATGGCCCAGGTTGGAAAGAACGCGCGGATAGCCGTCCCCATAGCCCACCGGCACCAGGGCGGCGACGGTCGGGCGGGTTGTGATGAAGGTCAGGCCGTAGCTCACCCCTCGGCCGGCCGGCAGCTCGCGCAAACGGCCGACGCGCGTTTTGAGCGCCAGCGCAGGCCGCAGTTCGAAGGCCGGCGGCCATTCGTCGGAGGGCTCCATGCCGTAAAGGGCCACGCCGGGACGGACGGCATTGAAATGCGTTTCCGGGTAGCGCAGTGCGGCCGCGCTGTTGGCGGCATGAACCAGGGGCACGCGGATGCCCGCCTCGCCCAGGGCGGCCAGCACGTCGCGGAAGGCGGCCAGTTGGCGGCGCAGGTAGGCATCGTCGGCCGCGTCGGCGGTGGCGAAATGGGTGAACAGGCCCTCGAGACGCAGCCCGGGCAGGGACGTCACCAGGCGCGCGAAATCCAGCACCTCTTCGGGCATCAGCCCGTAACGGCTCATGCCGCTATCCACCTTGAGGTGTACCGGCACCGGCACACCGACAGCCTCGGCACGCGCGGAGAGCGCCTGCGCGAACTCGGCGGTCGTCGGGCTGGCGGTCAGCCGGTAGCGCACGAAAGCTTCGGCCGAGGTGGGCGGAGAATAGCCCATCACCAGGATCGGCGCGTGGACCCGGTCCTGGCGCAGCTCGACGCCCTCGTTGGTGCGCCCGACGGCCAGGCGGGTGGCGCCGGCTTCGAGCATGGCCCGCGCGACCGGCATGGCGCCGTGCCCGTAGGCGTTGCCCTTGACCACCGCCATCAGCTCGACGGCCGGTCCCACGTGGCTTTTCAGGGCGCGTACGTTATGGGCGATCGCGTCCAGGTCTACTTCAATCCAGGTGACGAGGCGGTTGAGCATGCAGAAACTCTTCCCGTAGCACCGACAGGATGCGGGCGGCCGTAGCCGCCCCCAAGATTGGCGAATCGTAGCACGTCGACGGATTAGCGTCAAACGAATATGGTATTATCTATATTTGGTGGGGCCCGGCGCGTGCCGGGCTGCCAGCGCCGCGCTTCTTTGAGAACTGGGAGAAAAGCTCAAAGCGCCTCAATAGGCTGTATAGATAAACGAGCTTATGTTCGGGAAGAGGGTGTCCATCAGCAGCCGCCAGCGCCGGGCGACGGACAGGTCCGGGTAGCTGCCCTGCTGTTCTTCGATCGAGCGATAGCCGAGCGCGAGTGGGACGAAGGCGCGCGGCGGGCAGCGCAACTCCGAATCCTCGCCCTGGCCGGCGTCCTTTAGCTCGGCCAGCCGCCCGCCCGCGAAGCGCAGCGCGCTGGCCTCACGGTAGAAGGACAGGCGCACGTCGAGCGTCAGCCCGGCGAACGGCGAGTTGGCGATCCGCCGCTCGAAAACCGGGGCCAGGGCGCGCAGAAGGGCAGGGCCGTCCGAGATATCGATCTGCCAGGCGTAGGTGCCCAGGTCATGTGCGCCCAGCGAGCGCGCCAGGCGCATGAGCGTGCAGCCGGCAGGCAGATTGAACCGTATGCCCGGCGTATGGCGCGCTTCGGCCAGTGCCTTGAGATGCAGCAGGGCGTAGGTGGCGCTCGAGTAGTCAAGGAGCGAGACCTCGTTGACGGCCAGTTCCTGGCCGAAGTGGTGTTCTGGCACGCGCAGATAACCGACGATGCCCTCGCTCCCCCGCTCGATCACCCAGGTCTCGCACGCCGCCTCGCTGCCCGGAACAGACTCCAGGAGATAACGCTAGACAGACTGGCTGCGGGCGGCATGGATCGCCAGATCGTGGGCAGCTGCGTCGTAGAGTTTCTGCAGGGCGGCGAGATCTTCAGGATCGGCCAGCCGAAAAGTGGGCGTTTCGCCGAACGGTTCCGGCGCCTGGCCAAGCTCGAGCTTGAGGCCGCCCTCCAGCGGCAGGCCATATTCGTAGCCGAACTGGCGGTAGAAGTACGGGATGCCCTGGATGTACGCGTATCAGACCGCGCCCTCGGTAACCCTCCAACGTCGCCACGATGGCTTGCTCGCCTGCCGGCAGGGCCACGTCTTCCCGGGATGCACCAGTTGCCTGTGTCGAGTTCATCGCAGCCCGCCTCCGCCGATCAGTTTGTCCCGATAGTAGTGCATCACTTTCAGTTTGTCAAAGATGTACTTAATAATATTTAAGGCGAGGTCAATAAAATGAAGGCAGAACTCCAAAACTCGACAGGCAATACTGAAACGGTGTCGCGCCATTCGGCCAGGCGCGCACCGGGCAACTGGGTGGTATGGAATTGGAAGGACGAGTTAGCTAAGAATCAAGCGATGAGATGATTGTGCAGGGCGAGCGCGACGGCCTCAGGCTCAATGCGTCAGCGTGCGCCACGTCGGGGCCACTGGGCCCGGCGGCGAGGGTCGGCACCATCAGAGCGGAGACGCTGAACACGGTCAACACGGCGATGGTGCCTGACTGCATGGCGCCAAAGCGCTGCACGCCGTGCTTGAGCCCTCCCGCCACGAAAGCGATGCCCAGCACGAGCA
The DNA here is from genome assembly GCA_017882045.1 of Anaerolineales bacterium. Taxonomy (GTDB): domain Bacteria; phylum Chloroflexota; class Anaerolineae; order CG2-30-64-16; family CG2-30-64-16; genus JADGQF01. The sequence continues at coordinate 16,252 of JADGQF010000046.1, read as the reverse complement.
GGCTGTTGGCGAGGACGGAGCCAACCAGTGCGGCCTGCACCACGCCTACCAGCCCGGCGCGCAGGGCGAAAATGGAAATGAAAAGCTCAGGCAGGTTGCCCAGAGCCGATTGGAGAACTCCCGTCGCGCCGGGTCCCAGGCGCGAGCCAAGCTGGTCGGTCGCTTCCCCGACGATGGCGGCCAGACCGGCCAGGGCCAGCGCGGAAATCACGAACAGGAGCAGACTGGCAACCGGCAGGAAGCGCAGCACGACGGTGAAAACCGTGGCGCCGAGGGTCAGCAACAGGGCGGCACGCTCGCGGGGGCCAAACCCCTGCCAGGTCCCGGGTAGGTTCATCGAGGACCATCCCGCCAGGTCGAGCAGGCAGGCCGCGCTGGCACCGATCTATCAGCTCTCAGAGCTTCCCCGTTCGTAGTGCGGAGTGCCCTCGGTCCCCACGTTGTGACGGTCGAGCCAATCCAGGCAATGCCGAACGCTGCCTATCGCCAGGGCTATGCAGTTGTCGGCGGCGCCATAGTAGAGATGGATGGTGTCTCCGTCTGGAGCGATGGTATAGCCGGCAGGGAAGACGACGTAGCCCACGTCGCCGAAACGCTCGTAGGGCTCCTCCGGTCCGAAGATCCATTCGTCACCGCGGGCCAGCAATCGTTCGGGCTCGTTGATGTCAAACAATGCCAGGCCCAGGCGATAAGCACAGCCGGCGCATGACTGGCGCACCCCGTGGTAAATCATCAGCCAGCCGCGTGAGGTCTCGATGGGGGGCGGCGACATGCCGATCTTGTTGGCGTCCCACCAGCCGCCGCGCCGGGCCTCGAGGATCAGCTTGTGACCGCCCCAGTGGCGCAGGTCAGGCGAATAGGAAATCCAGATATGCGCGCCCATCGTGCCGACCGGGCGGTGGATCAACGCCCAGTGCCCACCAATGCGGTGTGGCAACAGGGCCGCGTCCTTGTCCTCGGGCGTCATGATGGAGCCCTGGCGGTCAATGGTGCGGAAGTCCTCGGTCAGAGCCAGCGAAACACCCGGCCCACCGCGCGAGTAGGATGTATAAACGATGGCGTATTTGCCCAACTCGGGCACAAAGGTAACACGCGGGTCCTCAATGCCCCAGATCTCCTCAGGGAAATGATCGGGGTCGGGCAGCATCGTCGGACGACGGTCGATCTCCCACTCGTCGATGCCGTTCTTGGAGCGAGCGGCGCACAGGTGCGAGATGCCGCGCATGTCCTCGACACGGCACAACAGCAGAGTGGTGCCGTCGGACAGCGTCGCAGCCGCCGCGTTGAAGACGGTGTTGATGGTATAGGGCCAATCCGCGGCAGTCAGGATCGGGTTGCCGGGATAGCGATGGAAGAGCAACTCATGATGAGTGCGCTGCGCCACGATTTTGTCCCCCTAAGACTTCTTCATAGACCTTTATATATCCCTCGACCATCCGCTCGCGACTGAAACGCTCGGCCACGTGGTTGCGGATGTGAGGACGTTCGAGCATGCTGACGGACGGCAGGACTGCCAGGGCATCTTCGGCCCGGCTGACCACGAAGCCGGTTTCGCCGTCGAGCACGACTTCAGGCACCGAGCCGCGGCGGGTGGCGATTACCGGCGTGCCGCAAGCCATGGCTTCGATCATACTCAGCCCGAAAGGCTCGTCGAAGTTGATCAAGTGCAATAAAGCATAGGCGCCGCCCAGCAAGGCGTCCCGCCGCTCGGGGCCGACCGAGCCCAGGTAGCAGACGCGCTCGCCGTCCAGGTAGGGCGCCACTTCCCGGTCAAAATAGCCCTGGTCCTGGATGACACCCGCGAGCAGCAGCCGCCGCCCGGCGAGGCGCGCGACCTGGATCGCCTCGGCTGCGCCCTTATCCGGGTGAATGCGGCCGAAGAAGAGCAGGTAGTCGCCCGGCTCCTCACGCAGCGTGAATTCGTCAAGCGGTATACCATGATACACCGTGGCGGCATAATGCAGGTCAGGCCGGCGGTCGGCGTCGCTGATCGCCACGTAATGGACGCGGCCATCGTACTTCTGAAAGACCGGCAAGATGCGCTCGGAAGAAAAGCCGTGGATGGTCGTCACGACGGGCGTGGACACCAGGCCGCTGTACGAGAGCGGCAGAAAGTCGAAATGATTGTGGATCAGGTCAAACTCGGCCGCGCGCTCGAAGCAAGCCGAGATGTGAAGACACTCCCACACCTTGGCATCGAGGGCGGGGTCTTCGGAATAGGGCCGCGGACAGACGGCGACCAGCCTGGCTTTGGTCAGCGAGTCGGCGGTCGCGAACAGCGTTACGTCCACCCCCCGCTGCACCAGCCCCTCCGTCAGCAGCGAGACCACGCGCTCCCACGGCCCATAATGCCGCGGCGGCACTCGCCAGGAAATGGGAGCGAGCATAGCCACTTTCATACGGGATGAATCACGCCGTCGATCAGACGCATCTCGAGCAAGGCCGTCAAGAAGGCCAGCGTCGATTCGGCGCCCTGGTTCTGGTTCGCCCTGTCGGGATGCAAGCCGTCGCGGCAACCGCCGCTGGCAGGATCGTAGAGCGGCAGGCCCAGGTCATTCCGACCCAGGAACCACTCGAAAGCGGTAGACGCCTCGCGGTACCAGCCCTTGTCGTCGGTCACCGCATATGCCTCGAGGCAAGCCGAAACGGTGGCGGTGGCTTCGAGCGGCTGCTGGTCGAAGCGCGTCCGCTCGCCACCCCGCTCGTACCAGCCGTTGGAACCGATCGGCACGAAATGCCCGTTTTCGGCCCGCTGCACTTCACACAGCCACTTGAGGGACTTAAGCCCGACATCCATCATCTCGCTGCAATTCATGCGTCCCCCGCAGAGCAACAGAGCCTGCGGCAGCCGGGCGTTGGAGTAGGTCAAGCGGTGCTCGAACCAGGGCCACTCTTCGCTGCTGTTTTCCCGGTAGAGATCCAACAGCTTGCCGGACAACTCCTCTTGCGCGCTTTGCACCGCACGATCGCCGAGATAGCGCTCCAGGTACTCATAGATGCCGATGAGCGCGAATGCCCACGCACGCGGGCTGAGCAGTTCCAGGGCCGCCGGCAACGCCTGGCTGAACAGCCGGCCGGCCATGCCGCGCAGGCTGTCGTCGCTGGAGCGACCCAAGACCATGCCAAGCGCCCAGAGTGCCCGCCCGTGGCTGTCATCGGAGCCTTTCTCCTCTAACCAGCGGCGATCGTAGGGCAAGAAGTTGCGGAAACGGCCGTTATCCGGGTTGAAGGCGTGCCACAGAAAGGCCAGGTAACGCGAGCTCAAACCGCGACCATCCACCCGCTCTCCCAGCCCGCTCTCTTCAAGCAGCACCGTCGCCGCCAATGCCCGGGCGTTGTCATCCGTCGCGTAGCCGTGATCGTAGTCCGGCACGGTGTACACGGCATGTTGGATGATGCCCGTGTCGTCGGTGAGGTGGCGCAGGTGGTCGAGCTTGAGAATGGGCAGCTCGCCCGGCCGTTTATTGAGGCTCTTGACGGCCACGACCGAGCGCGGCGAGCGTGCGCGGTCCACCCGGGCGCGCTCGAAGCTTTCCATATAGCGACCGGCCACGCGCGGCCAGATCATCTCGCGACCCAGCATATAGGCCCGCTTGCGCATCGCGTGGCGCTCGACTTCATTGTCCAGCGTCTCGACCACCCGGCAGGCAATGCTGCTCGGATCCCCGAAAGGCACGAGCAAGCCCCGACCGTCCGCCAGGATCTCTTCGGCATGCCAGTATGGCGTCGAGATGACGGCTTTGCCCGCGCCCACGGAGTAAGCCAGGGCCCCCGAGACGATCTGCGCGGGATTCAGGTACGGCGTTATATAAATGTCGGCTTCGCCGATGACCTCCAGCAGCTCGGGCAAGCTCACGAACCGGTTGTAGAAGATGACATTGTCCGCGACGCCGATCTCGCGCGCCAGCCGTTCCAGCATCAGGCGATAGGTTTCGCCGTCGTGACGCAAGACGTGCGGGTGAGTGGCTCCCAACACGAGGTACACGACGTTCGGGTAACGCTCGAGAATCTTCGGCAGCGCCTGGATGACGTTCTCAATGCCCTTATTAGGCGATAACAGCCCAAAGGTGAGCAAGACTTGTTTGCCTTCGACGCCGAAGTGGTCCTTGTAGAAATTCGCGTCGACAAAAGACACATCGGGGATACCGTGCGGGATCAAGTCGATCTTCTCGCGTGGGACCTTGTAAATGCTGTGCAGGAATTCGACGCTGCGCTCGGTCATTACCACCAGGCGATCCGACACGTCGATCAGTTCTTCCATCACCTTGCGGTATTTTGGCTCCGGCTCAGGCAAGATGGTATGCAGCGTGGTCACAATGGGCATGCGCAGGTCGCACAGCAGGGAAAGCACGTGGCTGCCCGCCGGCCCGCCGAAAATGCCGTACTCGTGCTGCAGGGACACAACATCTACGAAATTGGTGTTCAAGAAATCCGCGGCCAGCCGATAGGCCGACAGATCCTTCTCGGGGATCTCGAAGCGAACCCGTTCAGGATACGGATAACCCTCCGGGATGTCATTGATCGCCACAGCCAGGCAGGAAAGATCGTCGTACTCTGCAGCAACCGCCTCGCACAGATCAGTTGTGAAAGTCGCGATCCCGCATTGACGCGGTAGGTAATTGCCGATGAAGGCAACTCGCTTCAAGCTCGTACTATTTGCCTCGTCCATTAGCCTTCCCAGGGTTGAGGGTGCGGAAACCTCCGAAGAACAATTTGTTCCGGAGATCGTCAATGCACATAATAGCCCAGGGAAACCCCAATAGGGGTGGTCCGGCTTCCTATGTCAGGATCCCGGTGGTCTCTCTATGGCGCGCGCAAGAGACTTCGGAAGCCACACGCCCATCCGGAGGCTCCCGAAGTAAGTTCTGGCCGGCTGCTAAGCGCTGCGACCGAAGCCTGTCCAGCCCTCGCGCTCCCACTCCCGTCTCAGCCCCTCGACGTCGGCCGCGTTGGCCTGGTTCAGCAGGTTTATGACCTCATTGGGCAGGATCAGGCTGATCTGGTCGGCATTGAATCCTGCGGTGCTCAGCAGGTCGATGGCATGTGCAGCGTTATCCCATTTGCGAAACAGTCCGGCAATTGTCGTAGGTTCCATACTCGCTTTTATTCCTCGCTGCGCAGGGCTTTGCTAACGTCGGAAGGCCGGGCAAAGCTCTCATCCGGCAGCGTCTCGAGCGCCTTGCGGATGCCCTCCTCGGCCTTGTTCTCCTTGGCCGCCTTGAGCAGGTCCTGTTTGCTGGCCGGGTATTTCGCTCCCTTGAGGGACTTCTGAAGCTGGATCGGATTTACCTTAGGCATCTTAACCTCCTGAGATTACTGCCAGGGATCGAGCACTACCTTCACGCATTCGTCTTCCTTGTGCTTGAAGATCTCATGGGCCTGGGGAGCCTGCTCGATGCCCAGGCGATGGGTTACGACAAAGGATGGGTCAATCTCGCCGCGCTGGATTCGGTCGAGAAGTGGTCGCAAGTACTTCTGAACGTGTGTCTGCCCCATTCTGAAAGTCAGCCCCTTGTTCATGGCTCAGTCTTCCCCTGGCCGGGACATCGCCCAGCCTGGCGGGTCACTGGCCGGGAAGGACTGTTCCGAAGCGCTCTGCACCTCATCCTTCGCATGCGAGCCGTTGCCCCGGGTCAGGCGTTTGCCGGCCTCGCCGGCGGTTTGCTCGACGCGGGCGGAGCTTTGGCAGTCCACGCTGGCCGTTTCCCCCGTCTCCAGTACTTCCTTAAAGCGGCGCAGGTCCTCGCGTACCTGCTGCGCGGTCACGCCGTTCAGCAAGCATTCCGCGGCCACGCCCAGCGGCCCACCCGGTGGGCTGTATTGCAGCGAGACGTGCACCTCAGTGCCGAAGCCATCCGGAGCGGGTTTGAAACGCACAGTGCCGGCCGTGTCCACCGTGGATCCCGGCAGCGAGCGCCAACAGATCAGTTCGTTCTGGCGCTCATCGATGATCTCCGCATCCCATTCGGCCTTGAGCGGTACACTGGCTACCCAGAGCGAACGCCGGTCGCCAAGGCTGGTGACGGATTCGAGATGGTCCATAAACTGCGGCAAGTTATCCAGCTTGCGCCAGTAGCCGTAGACTTCAGCCGGTAATTTGTTGACCGTCACGGACTTCTCGATGCGCAGGCTATGGGGAGCCCGCCGGGCGGTCGCTCTCTGGGCGGATGGGACTTCCTCGTCAGACGAAGTGCTCAGTCCGAGGGCCTGGTAGACCTGGCAATTGCCGGTCGTGCCCCGGTAGACGAGGTATCCGCCCAATCCCAATAGCAGCAGGTGGCCCAGAGAACGACGGAGCGCGTAAAGCGCCAGCATGCCGCCGAGGGCCAGCGATACCCGGCGCTCGACGGTGCCCACATTGACACGACGTCTCTTAGTGAACATCAAGGTAGTCAGACCTCCCGTCGCTTGCCGACCTCAATCTGTCCATTCTTGACTCGCACCCGGTAGATCGGCTGCCAGAACACCGACGGACCATCCAGCACCCGCCCGTCTTCCAGGGCGTAGCGCGAACCGTGACAGGGGCAGCGGACGCTGCCATCCTTCAGCTCGCCCTTGGCCAGCGAGCAACCCAGGTGCGAGCAAGTATCGGCCAGGGCATAGAGCACACCGTTACGCCGGGCGAGCAAGACGGGTGTACCCTCGACCTCTACCCGGCACATCTCGCCCTCGCCCAACTCGGCCTCGGGCAGCGCGGCCTCGAACTTCTCGGGCTGCTGCTCCTCCGGCACGTGATCGACGCCGATTTTCATCTGGTAGACCAGGTGCCCGCCCAGGTAGGCGCCGGCGCTGACTGCGCCAAAACCGGCAAAAGCCAGGCCCCGGCCGAGCGAGCGCAGACCGTTACGCCGGAAAACGAGCGACGTCGCGTACAGGGTCGCGGCGCCGACATTGAACAGGGCGTGCACCATGCCGACCCGCTTGTCCTGCCCGGTTGCCAGCTTGTACCAATCAGTCAGACCGGCCGCGGCCGCCCCCAGGGCGCCCAGCACTCCCACCGCGACGGCAAGATCCGCACCCGCCGCCAATTCCTTCTGTCCGGCGACCGCATCCAGCAGATCGAAAGTCAGGGCAATCGTCCAGGCGCCGACGGGCACGTGAGTCAGCAAGGGATGGAGCGGGTGCCCCAGCCAGGTGCCATGCAGTACGTTTTGCACCTGCTGCCCAGCCGGCCCGGCGGCCTCATAGACACGGCCGACGAGCCCCTGAACGGTCGTGGCCAACGAATCCACCCAGGGCGGACGCGTGGCGGCGCTAACAACATGGTCCCAGTTCATGGCAGTTCTCCTTGGCTAACCTCAAGATCGATCAGCTTCTCACGAAGTAACTCCAGGACTGCGGCTTCCTCCACATCCAGATCGTGTGGCGCGTCCGGAACCGGGCGAGCCGTCACTGCTTGAAACGCGGAGAAGAGCGAGCCGTCCAGATAGGCGTCTATAATGGCCGGGTGAACATAGTACTTGCGACAGGTAGCCGGGCGATTGCCCAGCATATTGGCAACCGTGCGGATGGAGGGCGTTCATCCTTCCCCTTTCTCGTCGATCGCCGCCGTCCATATCTCAATTTCTTCAGGCGTCATGTTGCCCCGCGGCATGAGGCGGGCGTCCTTATAGCCCCACTCCTCGACATCCACCAGGTATTGTGCGCGCGACAGCAGCGTCCCCTGGCAAAGCCTGGTATGCGCGGGCGGTGTATGGCGTTCCTTTTCCAGCCGGCCGAAAAGAACGTCGGCGCTTTCCGAAACCTGCATGAACAAGGGCAGCAAGGAGCCTTGCGACGTCTTGCTATAGTGCGTGTCAGCCAACGCCGCGACGCGCAGCGTCTCCTTCATCGCTACTCCAACCCCATCGCTACTCCAACCCCATCGCTACTCCAACCCCGAGAGCTTCGAACCCCCAGAGCCTTCGTACCCGGCCGCGCCCCGCGGGCCCTGGCCCCAGGAGGCCATCCCTTGCGCCCGGGCGGAGGACGGGGCGCTGTCACTTGAAGACGGGTAAACACCAGTCGGAAGAATCGCGTCAACGCGCCCGCGACCTGCCCGCAGGAACCTCTCGTCGCCTGGTTGCGTGGAACGCCGGTCGAGTTCGAGGTCAACCAGATACAGCACAAGCCCGACCGCCAAGCCGGCCAGCAGGGCCATGACTAACGCTTGTTTCATTGTCTAACAACCATTTCATTGCGACAGACAGGGCTACTGCTCGTCACCCTCGAGTGGGTTGCCCGGCAGCATGCTGTCAAAACCGACGCTGTCATCCTCCACGTCCCGCTCGACGCTGCCGCCCTCCCCCATGCCAGCCGAGGGTTCATTGCCCTGGTACTGGCGGCTGCTCGCGTTGATGCGGGAGGCGTGGCTCTGCTGCCCGGATGAGCTGTTCGAAGCGCGCTTCCCGGCGGCTGCGCTCTTCGTCTGCTCAAACGGCATCTGCCCGTCCCCTGCCATGCCTGCCATGCTCGACCTGCCGGCCATGCTGCGGTTGAAGACGCTGCGGGACACTAGGTTCAAGCCCAGGAGGGTCGCAGCCACGCCGCTGACGCCGCTTTTCGCCAGCCCGTAGAAGGTCATGGCGCCACCGGCCAGAGCCGCCACCAGGCGCACGCCCGGTGTCCAGTCGCCCGACAGGCCATCCAGCCCGCCGGTCATCGGCTCGGCTTTCATTCCTTGCCGGCGGTTTTGCAGATCGCGCCTGGCCTTGGCAAAGAAGTCCTGGCTATCGTTCTTGAACTTGCTCCACTGGTCACGCAGAAGGGCGCGCCGGCGGTCGCCCTGGTCCGGGTCATAGAAATACATGAGGCCTGCCCCGAGGCCCATCACGGTGAATAGTCTATGTAAGCGTAAGCCCATTTCCATACTCCTCGACATACTCGATATGTCTCTACATTGATGATCTTTATAACATCAAGCCGTGGCAGTTGGTGTTAGCCTGATCACATATTGTCCCGCGGCCGCGCCGTCCGGGAGCCGCCGGGGGGCGGCGGCGCCCCATCAGGTTTCATGGCCGGGCGGATTGAAGCCGCGCGCTGCGCTTTCGAGCAGGGCGCGAACCTTTTCGTCACTCGTCTGCAAGAAGTTCTCATACCAGAGGCCGACTGCGTAGAATGGCTCCGGCGTCAGAGCACAGATGATTTCGTCCACCTCCCCGGCGAAAGCCGCGCACGTCTCGCGCGCGGCGGTTGGCACAGCCACGATCAGTCGGGCCGGGCCCTGTTGGCGTAGGGCGCGCACGGCCGCGCGCATAGTGGAGCCCGTCGCCAGGCCATCGTCCACCAGGATCACGATGCGCCCACGCACTTCCGGTGGCGCCCGGTGACCCCGATACATCACCTCACGGCGAGCCAACTAGCGTTGCTCGTCGGCCGCCACCTCATCGACGATGTAATCCGGTATGCGCAAGCGCCTGCACCACCACCTCCTGGCTGATCACGCGCACATCACCCGAGGCGATCACACCCATCGCGAGCTCCTCCTGGCCCGGGACGCCCAGCTTGCGCACCAGGAAAAGGTCCAACGGCGCCTGCAGAGCGCGCGCGACCTCGAAACCATACTCGCGCATCGCGCGCACCCAGGCCCGAGCATGAGCGTCATTGCTGTCGACCAAGGTGCCGTCGACGTCGAAAATCACGCCACGTAAACTGCCCACGGTTCCTCTCACCGATCCTTTCGCCCAAGCGAGCGCTGCGCCCCCGCGGGCGCTGCGGGCAAGTCCACGGCGGTCAATCCATCGGCTGAGCAGGCCCTTTTCCGTGACAATGCTCAAGGCCAGATTCTTACAGCCGACCTGCCGGTAGAGGGCGCATACTGGCCCTTTTCGTCGTTCGGCAGGCTGTTGCCGGCTGCCAGGCCGAAATCATCGCGCCGAAAGCCGCCTTGAATGAGATCCTGCACCACGTTCTGGGCATCGTCGAAGCTGTCATACAGCGCGACCACTGTCTTTGCCATCAGAGAAAGCCCTTTGAAGATGACCGACCGGCACAAGCCAGGCTCGTGCCGGTCGGGAGGTTAGGAGAAGACCACCGGCCGCGAGGGCCGGAAGCCCTCTCCCGGGTTGATCAAAGAATCAGACGGCGCGCGTGCCGCGAATAGCGCGCAGGATAGCGACCAGAATCACTGCGCCGATGAAGGCGATGATGATGCTGGTGATATTGATCCCGTTCACCGGGTTCGGGGTGCTGAACAGCGCCGAAGCGATGAACCCACCCAGCAGGCCGCCGATGATGCCGACGATGATGTCGCCGAAGATACCGTAACCACCACCGCGCATCACCAGGCCCGCCAGCCAACCGGCGATCAAGCCCACGATAATCCAGGATAAGAGACCCATCGGTTTTTCCTTTCATGCAGAATGATATCAAGCAGTGCTGGCAGTAAAGCCGGGCCGTCATTTCCTGACGGCCCGGCTTTACTTCTTGTTCTTGGCCCTCTCGGCTTCCTGGTTCACGCCACTCTCGGCAAGCTTGGTCAGTTTCTGATCGGTCTGGCCTTCCTCGTCGAGAGTCTGCTGCAGCAAGGACACCATGTCGTTGTGCCCCATCATCCGGGCGAATGTCCGCACGGCGCCGTAAGCCGCAATTTCATAGTGTTCGACGCGCTGAGCGTTGGCGATCAGGCCGGCGTCCATTACGTCCGGCGCCGGATTCTCGCCGAGAAACTCCTCAGCTTCCTTGATCAAGCCTTCCATGATCAAGCCTTCCATGCCTCCGTCAGCCCCTTTCAGGCTGATCGTGCGCCACGCTCACCAAGAGCGCCGCACGGTCAGCTCGCGGTCAGCGAGGCTGGCGAACACCCCGCAGCAACAGGCCACCCAGGCCGGTGGTCGCGCCCAGGGCAAGCAGCACGACGGTCGCCGTGCTGGCCGGGCTGTCCGCGCCACCGGTGGTGGGCAGCGTGCCAGGCGTAGTAGTTGTGGTCATGGCGGTGGCAGCCGCCATGGGGGTGGCCGTGCCGGTCTGGGCGTAAGCCGCGCTCATCAGCACGGCTGACGCGACCAGGACCAGGGCCGCGACTAAGAGAATACGCAGAGTCATCGAAGACATGAACGGTTCCTCCAAATACTGTTTATACCCGTATACTGGCATTGATCGAACAACGTATTACGCAGAGTATTGGTGGATACTCTGGTAAATAATGTCAGCGCCGGACGATCAGGCCCACTTGTCCCGATCTCCCATGCGGCGGTCGACCTCTTGCTGGGCCTGTTCCCGGCTATAGCCGTAGCGCTCTTGCAGCTTGCCGATCAGCTTGTCCTTCTGGCCGGCCGCCTGTTCCAGGTCGTCATCGGTGAGTTTGCCCCACCATTCGCGCATCTGGCCGCGCAGTTGTTTCGCATTACCCTTGAGAATGTCGTCGTTCATTCTGTACTCCTGTGTAACTGAGAAGATCAGCGATTGAAGGGCTTCCAAACGAAGCCCACGAGAACGAGCGCCAGAATGACGCCGCCGGCGAGGAAGGCCCACGGATAGTCATTCATCGAGCGCTGCACCCTGGCAAGCATGTTGTTCGCCGCTGCCTGCATGTCGCCGGTGTCCAATCCGTACTGGTTCAGGAAGCGGTCGACTTCACGTTGGGCTTTCGCGCGGCCGTAGCCGTAGCGGTCCTGGATGAGACCCACCAGCTTGTTGGCCTGGCCCTGGATCTCGTCCAGGTCTGAGTTGGTCAGACGGCCCCACTTCTGCTGTGCATCGCCACGTAGTTGATTCCAGCGTGCAGCCACCATGTCAGAATTCATGTCCGCTTTACTCCTTGCTTGCGCCGGCCAACTTGCCTGCGCAAGCATGTTCATGCACGGTTCAAATCTATTACTATCATATGTATTACTGTAACTACCAGCAAGGGACTGTATTAATAGTTACAATTTAACACGAAATCAATCTCCACCACCAAGTCAATCGGATCGATTACGCCAGCCTCCCAACTCACAATTTTCTCATTTTAAGCCCAATGCCAAACAACAGGATGGCAGCTAGTTTCCAAAACCCGGGGGATGGCATATAATGCGGGTATTCCATGCGTTACCCAATCCCTGCGGGGCGCGCCCGCGTCGAAGAAGTTGTTTTGCGCTCACGCTTCATAATCACGGCGGGGCCGGCCTCCAGCAACGATGAGGCACGCGCTTTCATTGCTGCGGTCCGCAGTGAGTTCGCGGACGCGTCTCACAATTGTTACGCGTACGTGGCCGGTCCGCCGGGCTCTAGCGCCCAGATCGGGATGAGCGACGACGGCGAACCGGGCGGGACGGCGGGGAGACCGATGCTGGCCGTCCTGCTGGGTTGTGGCATCGGGGACATCGTGGTCGTCGTCAGCCGCTACTTCGGCGGCACTTTGCTCGGTACCGGCGGGTTGGTGCGCGCCTATGCAGGCGGGGTGAAGGCCGTGCTGGCCGCGTTGCCGGTGACCGAAAAGGTGGCGCGCCGCAGGTTGGCAGCGGCCGGCGCGTACCATTGGATCACACCGGTGGCCCGCCTGCTCCCCCAGTACGAGGCCCGCATCGTCGACCAGGGCTACGCGGCGGACGTGACGTGGGAGATCGAGGTGCCCGAGGAACAGGCCGCGGGCCTGGCGGCAGCGTTGATCGAATTGAGTCGCGGCGAGATTGAAGTTGTGCTATAATCAGTGCATGCACGTGAAACCCGTCACTCTGACTCCAGCGGGGCGCGCCAGCCGCCTGCCTCTCACCACATTGGTTCTAATGCTGGCGATCCTCGCGCTCGCCGGCTGCGGACAGGACGCTGCGGGCCCATCTCTCGCGCGCTTGCTGGCCGATCCTGCCGTCCCGGCGCCGGCGGTCAGTTCGCTGGTGACGGCCCTGGCCGGCCAACAGGTGACCGCCAGCCCCGTCGCCGAGGGCGCCGACCTGACCCTCGGCCTCTCGCCTTCACCCGATAGCCGCCTGGCCTACGAGCGCATCCTGGTCCCGGTGGACCGCTTCGCGTCCCTGATGACGGGCACGACGATGGAGGAGCTGCGCGGTGTCTGGACCGGCCAGGTCGCCTCAAGCAACTTCCATACGATTTATGCCGGCCAGAACGCAATGGCCGATCTACAGGCATTGCTGGGCCCGCCGAGCGCGGCGGTCAAGCCGCAGTTGGACGCGGCCCAGGTAGCAGACCGGCTGTGGGAGGACCACCTGGGCATAGGGATCCTGCCGTTCGACGAGCTGCTGCCACGTGTGCGCGCGCTGCCGTTAGACGGCCTTTCCGCGCTGGACAACCAGTTAGATCAGTCGAAATGGCCTTTGGCCGGGCGGGCGTGGCTCAGCAGCCAGAGCGCACAGGGCACGGCTGCGCTACAGAGACTCCCCGGCAAGCCGCTGCTCACCAATCGGAACCCAAGCAAGCTAACGGTGCTGATCATGACCGGCACTACCGCGATCACACGCGGCACCGGCGTCGCCATTGAGAAGTCGGGTGATCCGGCCTTCCCCGCACGCGTGATCGGGCCCGTGCTGGCCGCCGCAGACATCACCACCGTCAGCAACGAGATCCCGTTCATGGATGGCTGCGTGCCCGACAACAGCGCCGGGCTGATGTCCTTCTGTGCCAAGCCTGAATGGTGGGCAACCCTGGCGCTTTCGGGCGTCAAGCTGGTCGACCTGACCGGTAACCACCTGATCGACTTTGGCACGGAGCCCTTTACGCGGACGCTGAACTTTTATGCGGAGAAGGGTATCAAGACCTACGGCGGGGGGATCAACGACGAGGCCGCGCGCGCCCCGCTGATCGTAGAAGACCACGGCAACCGGCTGGCCTTCCTGGGCGCGAACCAGTTCGGGCCGGACTACGACTGGGCCAAGGCGGATTATCCCGGTTCGGCGCAGTACGATCGCGACCAGATGATTGCCGCCATCCAGGCCGTCAAGCCGAAGGTGAACCTGGTCTTCACCGATCTGCAGTGGACCGAGGAGAACGGCAACGGCGACTACACCGTCGAGCCGATCCCAGGGCAGGCGGAGGATTTCGAGGCGCTGTCCGATGCAGGCGCCGACGTGGTGACCGGCGTGCAGGCCCATGCGCCACAGGCCGCCGAGCTGCGTGGCAACCGGCTGATCCTCTACGGGCTGGGCAACCTGTACTTTGACCAGACCTGGAGTTGGGAAACACGTACCGGGATAGTCGTTCGGCACACGATCTACGAGGGTCGTCTGCTGAATACCGAGCTATTGGTGACGGTGATCGACCCTGACATGCAGTTGCGCTGGGCGACGCCAGAAGAGCGCGTCAAGGTGTTGAGCAGCGTCTTCAAAGCCAGCGGGTGGTGAAGAACCCAGGACACGCAGAGGGCCGGCCATAAGCCTGGGGGCCAGTTCCGCCGACATGGGACTGGCCCTTTTCATAGATGATCGCCGGCCAGCAGTCGGCACCGAGCACGCCGGCTTTCGAGCGGGAGCCGGCGATTCGCACCTTTTCTCAGCCTGGCTTGCGTCCGGACGCGATTGACGGCATAATCCTGATATTATTATCTGGTCACCGATCAGAATGCCGGTCTTGCAAGGAGGGTGGCATGGCGAGCATTAACACCGGGCAGGGGCAGACCGAAGCCTACGTCAATATTACAGACTCGTCGGCGACCATGATGCGTGCCGTCGCGGCTGCCCTGAGAAACGAGTGGATGGTCCCCGAGCCCTGGCCGGCCTACGTGCAAGCGCTCAGTGGCCCGGCAAACCATCTGCCGGAGCCGATCCGCCTGCGCCTGGTCGATCGCTTCGTGCGCAACGCCGGCGTCAGCCCCGAGCTGGCCTCCCAGGTGACCAGCGCCGGCCTGGCCCAATGGGCCGTGGACCTCTACCAGGGAGAGACTGACGGCCATATCGACGGGGCGCCTCCCGCGCGGGCCGGCCAGGCCGGCGGTCCGGCGTATGACGCGATCGTGATCGGCGCGCCGAACGGCGGCATCGCCCACCTGGCTGCCTTGCTGAACGCACCCTTCCTCAGCCAGCATTTCGACACGCGCTATCGCTACCAGGGGCAGCCCGACGACGTGATCGGCTACTGCGGCTTTGGCAGCCGGCTGGCGGAAACCATCCTGGAACACAACCCGGACCTGGCCGTCATCAACCACTACGACCCCATCCACGATCGCTTCCTGGTGTCGCACGTCAACTATATACGCATGAAGCTGCTCGATCTGCCGGTGCCCTACGCCGATTTCATACGCAGTCGCTTGCGGCCGGGCGGGACCCTGTTGTTCAGCGACTGCCAGCTTACGTGGGGCCAGTACCGGGTGGGCAAGCGACTCACCTTCCAGGTCGGGGGTTTGGGCGGGATCCCGGACGAGGACTGGATCAAGGGTTCGCCCCAGGTCAAAACCTTCCTGGCCAAGCGGGGCAGGCCGGACAAGGGCGACTGGTCGATCGCGTCACCCTGGTTGCCCGGCCCGGAATCGGAATGGGGCTCGCTGCCGCCATTTCGCCAGGCCGTGGAAGACTTCGCGGCTGCCAACGGCTACCGCTTCCGCGTGCTGCGCGGCGCCCACCCCGAAGACTTCTCGTGCCTGGCTTTCTATGCCAGTTATCAGGCTGCACTCAACAGCGGGCGCGGGCCGGCCGGGGTGCTGGTCGATTGCTTCACACAGATCAGCCCGACCGCGGCCTTGCAGGCGGGGCTGTTGCCCGTCTGGCTGCCCTTCAACTGCAGCGACAGCCTGGCCTTCCTGCGCGAGATGGCCCACAACTTTCCGCGCGGCAAGCCGGTTTTGCTGGCGCCGCTACCCAGTTTCGCTCCCGCCTGGGATACTGTCTCGGCCAATGACTGGCGGGCCGCCTGTCCTCCGGACGCGGATGTCACCTGGATCGGTGTGAATCCGGCCGCGCTACCAGTGGATCTGGCCGGTATGTTCCGCTTTGTGCCCGACCTGCAGGCCTGGTGCACCGCCCATCCGCATCAGCCCAAACTCTCGTTCAGCATCACCGACCTGGAAGCGCTGGTGAGCAGCATGGCAGCGGCGGCCGCGGGGGCCGAAGCCGAAGCAGGATAAAGGCCCAGGTCTGTGGTAAAGACTGCAGTGATTGCGACGGCGAGCACATTATACTGACAATATAAAGCACGCGAGCGAACCAGGGAAGGATGTTTGATGGTCCTGCACCGGGTTTTAACGGACGAGCAAGAACTGATCCTCAAAGACGAGCGCAGCGAATTGATGGGCTTGCGAGGTCTGGTGGCGCGTCTTGACGCGCCGGCAGATGATGCCCGTGTGCTGGAACGGGCGGCCGGACAACTGGATGAGCTGTTTCTGCTGGTGATCGTCGGCGAATTCAACTCG
>JADGQF010000001.1 GCA_017882045.1 Anaerolineales bacterium | reverse complement strand
ACGGTTCTTGAAATCCATAGAGAAGCTACACCTCTCAGAGTCAGGAGACAAAGTCCGCTTTACCGTGGGCCAAGGGTGAGCTTTATTACATTCAGTGAATTATAGCATGGCTACGGCACTATGCAAACGGCCGGACGCCGGGAAGCCGATGGCGAGACCTTATGTCCCGACACAGATCGCGCGCAAGAGAGCCAGCGTGAGCGCCTTCGTGTCCAGCGCGTAATCGTGATCGAGAACCGGGCCGACGCAGGCCGGACAGCCATGCTCGCAGGGACAGGCGAGAACCTGGTCATGCGCTGCCCGCAACAATGTGGGCATGAGCCGGTACAACTCGGCAGCGTAGCCGATGCCGGCCGGGATTTTCTCATAGATAGTAATGGTCGGCCGCTTGCTCTCGGCAGCCTGCGGCTCCACCACCAGCCCCAGGTCGCGCGGGTCGCACATCAGGTAGAGTGGTGCGACGCCATCCAGCAAGCCCGCCAGGCCGCCCAGCCCGGAACGAGTACGTACGCTGTTCTCCGCCCGATAATGGCAGGAGGAGCACAGGGTAGCCAGGTTGTCGAGAACGTTCGCCGCCCGCCAGGCCTCATCGGCCGGCAAGCCTGGGCGCAGGCTGGCGTTGGCCACAAAAGCCCGAAATGGGATCTTGTGGTGCAGGTCGTGCTGTTTGCCCTCACGCTCGGGGACGCCGCAGCTCTGGCAGCGGTAGCCGTCGCGTGCCCGCGCGGCGGCCCGTTGCGTTTGCCAGTTTGACCCGTACTCGTTGGGGTCCGACAGCCATTCTCCAGCCTCCTTGAGCTGGTCGATCAGGGTTTCCGAAAGGGCCAGCCAGCACGCCGTGGTCTCCAGCACCTGCTCCGGGAGGTCGATAACGCCGAAACCGAGCACTTCGTGCGAGCCTTGGCGCTGGATACGGTAGCCGGTTGCCTTCGAGACGACCCGTACATCCCCCCAAACGATCTTCAGGCCGGCAGGCGAATCGGCCGTTTCCATGTCCTTGCCGTTGCCGTCTAACGGGTTGGGCGTGACCGGGGGGCTGCTTGCCGGCAATTCCCGATCGTCGCTTCCCCCCACCTGGCCGGCCAGCGGCAGAAGCTCGGTCCTGGCCTCGTGTTCGGCTAAAACCTTCACTTCCTCGCCGATCATCGAGCGAGTGTAGTAATCGACTGCGACGGGGCGCACGTGGGCGATCCCCTCCTGCCAATCCAGCCGCTCTACCAGGTAGGTCTCGCCGCCGTGGATGTAAATAGCCCCCTCGTAAGCCAGTTGTGGGACACCAAAACGCTCCAGCTCGCCGATAACCTGCGGCTTGCCTTCAGCATCCGCGGCCTGGATGACCACGCGGTCCGCTGAGCCGGTGCGCAGGCTGACCTTGGCGGCAGGATAGCCCTCGCCGCCCCAGTAGAAGCGCCCGCCGGCCTCGTAAAGCTCACCGGCGCCGGCCAGGTACTCCAATATGCCGTCGATCGGTGGCGCGGAACCGAAGTGTTCGCCGGCTCTGAAAGGCAGCTCGGCGGCCGCGCACGCCAGGTGATCCGCGAGGATCAGCGGGTTATCCGGGTTGACCAGCGCCCGCTCGGGGCTGCGCTCGAAAAGATATTCGGGGTGAGCGATCATGTACTGGTCCAATGGCTCGGCTGAGGCGATCAGAACACCCGCGGCCGCCTCCTGGCGCCGGCCCGCCCGGCCGATCTGCTGCCAGGTACTGGCAATCGTGCCGGGGTAGCCGGCCAGCAGCGCTGCGCCCAATTGACCGATGTCGATGCCCAGCTCAAGCGCCGTGGTAGCCACCACCGCGCGCACGCTGCCCTCACGCAGCCCGCGCTCGATCTCTCGCCGTTCGTGCGGCAGGTAGCCGCCGCGGTAACCACGGATGGCCGACTTGAGATTCTGGGATCTGGGCCCTGGGCCTACCTCAGCCCCCTGGTCGCGCATTTCCAGGAGGATCAGCTCGGTGTTGAGACGCGAGCCGGTGAAGACGATAGTCTGCACGCCATGCGCCAGAAAGTGCGCCGCCCAGTCGGCGGCTTCCAGGCCGCTGCTGCGGCGGATACCCAGGGACGGGTCGACCATAGGCGGGTTGCAGAAGATGATGTTGCGTTCCCCCTGCGGCGCGCCATTTTGCTCGGGGCCGATCACCGTGACCGGCTTTTCCACCATCCACTCGGCAAGCTGGGCCGGGTTGGCGATTGTCGCGGACGCGAGAATGAACTGCGGGTCGTTGCCATAAAAGCGGCAGATGCGGCGCAAACGCCGCAGCACATTGGCGACATGGGAACCGAACACCCCGCGGTAAACGTGCATCTCGTCGATGACGACCACGCGCAAGTGCGTGAAGAAGCTCGCCCAGCGCGTATGTTGTGGGAGGATACCGGCATGCAGCATGTCGGGGTTGGACAGGATGATGCGGGCCCCGTCGCGTATCTTCGCCCGCTGGCCGGGCGGTGTGTCGCCGTCGTAAGTATTACAGGTCAATGCACTCTGCGGGCCCGCAGCGGAGGAGCGGAGTGGCGCGATCAGGTCATGCAGCGCGGCCAGCTGGTCTTGCGCCAGGGCCTTAGTAGGGAAGAGATAGAGCGCACGCGCCTGCGGGTCGGCCAGCAAGCACTGGAGCACGGGCAAGTTGTAACACAAGGTCTTGCCGCTGGCAGCCGGAGTGACGACCGCCACCTGGTCGCCCTGCAGCGCGGCGGCGATGGCCTGCGCCTGGTGGGTGTAGAGCTCGGACAGGCCCCCTTGGCGCAGCGCGTCAACCAGGCGCCCGTCAAGACCGGCGGGATAGGGTGCGTAGCGTGCCGCACGGGCAGGCAGGCGCCGCCAGGCAGTGACAGTATGCATGCGCTTCGGTTCCAGCCGCAACGCCTGCAGTGCTTCGGCCATGGACATGCGGCCATTATACTCGGATAATCCCCAGGGCAAAACCAGGCCAATTTGGCCAATTCCGGGCTTTGACGAATGGCCGCCGTCGATAGCCATCTATGATGGCCGACATCGATGACGACCATCATAGTAAAGCTCTGTGGAATCTGGCATAATAGAGCCTGTCTGCACTCTGACAGTGTTGTCAGTCTACGAGGTGAAAGATGGGCGACCAGTGGGTGGATTATCGCATAGCAGAGCACCCGATTCTATCCGTCGCACCGCGTGCGTGCGTGGCGTTTTACTGGCAGGGGCGGGAGTTGATGGCCCGGGAAGGGGAGACCATCGCTTCCGCCCTTTTCGCGAACGGTATTCGCACTTTTGGGCACCATGCCAGGGACGGGTCGCCGCAGGGCATCTTCTGCGCCAACGGGCAATGCGCGCAGTGTCTGGTGCTGGCCGATGGCAAGCCGGTAAAGTCCTGCATGGAACCGGTGCGACCGGGCCTGCGCGCTGAGCCGGTAGATGGCCTGCCGGAGTTGCCGAAGGTGGGCCGGGCGCCGGTCATGCATGAGATCCGCGAGATGGCAGTGCCTGCGCTGATCATCGGCGGCGGACCGGCGGGCATGTCGGCAGCCGTGCAGTTGGGGCAACATGGGATCGGGACCCTGCTGGTGGACGACAAGCAGCGGCTTGGCGGCAAGCTGGTGTTGCAGACGCATCGCTTCTTCGGTTCGATCAACGCTGTCTACGCGGGCACGCGCGGCATTGACATTGCCACACGCCTGGAGAAAGAGGTGCGTGCCCATGAGAGCGTGCAGGTCTGGCTGAACAGCACCGCCCTGGCGGTCTTCAGCGACGGCAAGGTGGGCATCCTGCGCGACGGGGGCGAATATGTGCTGGTAAAGCCGCAGGTCCTGCTGGTGGCCGCGGGAGCCCGCGAGAAGTCGCTCGTCTTTCGCGGTAACACCCTGCCGGGTGTCTACGGCGCGGGGGCCTTCCAGACGCTGGTCAACCGCGACCTGGTGCGGGCAGCCGAGCGATTGTTCATCGTCGGCGGCGGCAACGTCGGCCTGATCGCCGGCTACCATGCCCTGCAGGCGGGCATCCAGGTCGTCGGCCTGGTCGAAGCGCTGCCCGAGTGTGGCGGCTACAAAGTCCACCGCGACAAGCTGGCAAGGATGGGTGTGCCGATCTATACCTCGCACACGGTGCTCAGCGCGAACGGCGTGGATGCGGTCGAATCGGTGACGATTGCCCAGGTAGACGCGCGCTTCAGGCCGGTCCCCGGCACCGAGCGCTCCTTTGCGTGCGACACCCTGCTGATTGCGGTCGGGCTGGACCCGGTCAACGAGTTTTACGCCAAGGCGCAGGAGTTCGGCTTGAAGGCGTTTGCGGCGGGGGATGCCGAGGAGATCGCCGAGGCGTCGGCAGCCATGTTCTCCGGCAAGATCAAGGGGCTGGAGGTGGCCCAGGCCCTGGGCTACGACGTGGGCCAGATACCACCGGACTGGCAGCGGACGGCCGAGATCCTGCGTTCGAAGCCAGGTCGCGTGGCGGCGGAAGCCTTGCCGGAGGAGCAATCGGGCGTGTTCCCGGTGTTTCATTGCACACAGGAGATCCCGTGTAATCCCTGTACCTCCGTTTGCTCGCAGGGCGCGATTTACATTGACCCGGACGACATTCGCCAGGTCCCCGAATATATCGCGGCGCAACTCGGCAAGGCATGCCTGGGTTGTGAAAAGTGCGTGACAGTCTGTCCGGGCCTGGCGATCACGCTGGTGGACTACCGCAAAGATGGCGGCCAGGCCACAGTGACTATCCCCTTTGAGTTTGCCGCGAGCGCCATCCACCAGGGCGATGTGGTGACCGTGCTGGATACCTCTGGCAATGTGCTGGGCAATGTGCCCGTGACGGGGGTGCGCGCAGCCAAGGCCAACGACCGCACTCTCCTGGTCAAGGTACGGGCCCCGGCCGAATACGCAAAGCAGATCGCCGGCATCCGCGTGCAGGAGCGGCAGGTTAGCGAGCCCCTGGAACAGTACGTGCAGCGGATCAGCGACGATACGATCGTCTGCCGCTGCGAGCGGGTGACGGCTGCCGAGATCCGCGAGTTGATCCGCCGAGGCTACCGGGATGTCAACGAGATCAAGGCGGTAACGCGGGCCGGGATGGGCGCCTGTGGCTCTAAGACCTGTGCCTCGCTCATCCGGCGATTGTTTCTTGACGAGGGCATAAAGGACGCCGAGGTAGTCGACGGCGTCAAGAGGCCGCTGTTCATGGAGGCGCCACTGGGGGTGTTTGCCGGGGTGGAGGCGGACCATGATTGAGCGCGGGATCCCGCACTACGACGTGATCATCATCGGCGCCGGGAGCATCGGCACGCCGGCGGCTTTTGCGTTGGCAAGCGCAGGCGTGCGCACGCTGGTCGTCGATGCCGCCAGTAGCGTTGGTCAGGGCTCCAACAAGGCGGCCATCGGCGGCGTCCGGGCGACCCATTCCGACCCGGCCAAGATCCGCCTTAACCTGCGCAGCCTGGAGATCCTTTCCACCTGGAAGGAAGTTTATGGCGAAGACATCGAGTGGCATAAGGGAGGATACGTTTACGTCGCTTACCGCGAACGGGAAGAGAAGATCCTCAAGGACCTGTTGGCTGTCCAGAAAACGTATGGGCTGAATATCAACTGGCTCGACCGGGAGGCGATGCTCGACGTCGACGTCCTGCCCGATCTCAACCACGATGACTTGTTGGGCGGCACCTACTCGCCGGACGACGGGCACTGCTCGACCCTGCTGACCACCCACGCTTTCTACGAGCATGCCCGCCGGATGGGCGCCGGGTTTCACTTCGGCGAGAAGGTGATCGGGCTGCCTGTCGAGGGAGGACGGATTCGCGGGGTGGTCACCGACCGCGGGCGTTACGGCGCCGGCGTGGTGATCAACGCGGCGGGCGCCTTTGCCAGGAGCGTGGCGCAGATGGCGGGCATCGACGTCCCGGTGACGCCCGACTCGCACGAGGCGGCCATCACCGAGCCCGTGGCTCGCTTTCTCCACCCCATGGTGGTCGACATCCGGCCGGCGCCCGGCTCAACTAACTACTACTTCTATCAACACTACACCGGCCAGATCATCTTTTGCATCACGCCGAACCCGCAAATCTGGGGCGAGGACCGGCGCGAGACCAGCGCGTTCCTGCCGATGGTTGCCCGCCGCCTGGTAGACCTGATGCCCCGTCTGGCCAACATACGGGTACGCCGCACCTGGCGCGGCCTCTACCCGATGACCCCGGACGGCTCGCCGATCGTCGGCTGGTGTCGCGAGGTGCAGGGCCTGCTCCTGGCGGTGGGCATGTGTGGCCAGGGCTTTATGCTCGGGCCGGGCGTGGGCGAGTTGATCACGCGTATGGTCCAGGACCGGTTGACGCCGGACGACTGCCAGACGCTGGAGATACTGTCGCCGTACCGGCAGTTTGTGGGGCAAGAGGAACTCAAGTAACCAGGGCGGCCTGGCTTGTCCAGGTAGCGCGTGGCGCGGCAGCGCCAATTCCTTGACAAGAGACTGGGTATGGCCGATACTGCAGAAGGAGATTAACGGTGCGATAGTTGAGTTGAGAGGTCGAGGCATGGAACAAGATAGTCTCTGGAGTGAATTCGCGGCTCTTCCCCCCGAGGCTCAGCGCGAGGTGAGCGATTTCATAGCTTTCCTACGCGCACGTTATGCGCGATCGCGCCCGGACAAGAAGAGCAAGCAAACGGAACTGACTGATGAGACGTTCATTGGGATGTGGCGTGATCGGCAGGACTTGAATGAAAGCACTGGGTGGGTTCGAGCCTTGCGCGAGCGCGAGTGGTAGACAACCATGGTAGATGCCGTGCTGGTGGACACTGACGTCTTGATTGATGCCGCTCGGGGTATCGGTGATGCTGTCAAGTGCCACGCTGACATCGAGGAGCGATCCTTGCTGGCAATCAGTGCCGTTACTCAGATGGAGCTTATTGTCGGCTGCCAGACCAAGACAGAATTGAAGGCTCTCGACCGTTTCCTGGCGCGGTTTCGTTTGGCCACGTTAGATCAGAACATTTCAGATGCCGCGTTAGACCTGCTGCGCCGATATAGGCTGAGTCATGGTCTGCTGATAGCGGATGCGCTCGTGGCAGCAACTGCCCTATCGTTGAACCAACCGTTTGTTTCCAAGAATCAGCGCGATTACCGCTTCATCGCCGGCTTGCGCTTATTGCCTTATCCTGAGCCCTTCTCGGCAGCAATCGAATGATTTCAGCACCCTTAACCGGCATTCGTGTTCTGGACCTGTCGCGCCTCCTGCCCGGTCCGTACTGTACCTCGTTCCTGGCGGATCTGGGCGCCGAAGTGATCAAGATCGAGACCCCCGGTGCGGGTGATTACTCGCGTATGATCCCGACCGATCTGGGCGGCGACGGCACGTTCCAGGCGGTGAATCGCAATAAAAAGAGCGTGGCCCTGAACTATCGGAACGCGCGCGGGCTGCAGGTTTTCCTGCGCCTGGCGACCGCCGTCGATGTCGTGGTGGAGGGCTTCCGGCCGGGCGCAGCCGCGCGCTGGGGGCTGGGTTACGAGGCGATCCGGCAGGTTAGCCCCTCAGTCGTCTATTGCTCCCTTTCGGGGTACGGCCAGAACGGCCCGTACGCCGAGCGCGCCGGGCACGACCTGAACTACCAGGCGTTGGGCGGATTGCTCGCTCTCAACGGCGCAGCCGGCGGGCCGCCTCTCCCGACCGGCGTACAGATTGCCGACCTGGCCGGCGGAATGTTGGCGGCTATCGCCATCCTGGGTGCGCTGTTCGGCCGCCAGCAGACGGGCCAGGGCGCCTACCTGGATGTCTCGATGCTTGACGCGGTCGTTTCGTGGCTCGCACCGGTGGCGGGCGCTCTCTTTCTGCAATCAGGCCAGAACCCGGCGCGCGGAGGGACCCCCCTGACCGGCTCGCTGCCGAGCTATAGCGTCTATGCCACCGCGGACGGCAAGTACCTCGCCCTGTCCGCCCTGGAGCCCCATTTCTGGACGGCTTTCTGCAACGCACTCGGGCGGGAGGACCTGTTCAGGCGCCAGTTCGATGCCAGCTTGATCCCCGAGCTGGCGGCGTTGTTCGCCCAGCGGACGCGCGCCGAATGGTTGGCGTTGCTTGGTCCGGCCGACGTCTGCCTGGAGCCGGTGTATGGCGTCGACGAGGTGCTCCAGGACCCACAGGCACGGGAACGGGGCCTGGTGGTTGAGGCAGATCCTCTGGACGCTGCAGGACCTGTATCCGCTCCCGGTCCTCCCTGGCGGTTCGGGCCGCCTTTCCAGTTTGTGGAGCGAGGTCGGGGCGCTCCTGCGCCGAAGCTTGGCCAGCATACGCAAGAAGTGCTGCGGCAGGCGGGCCTGGGCGATGAGGAGATCCAGGAGCTCGCCCAGGCGAAGATTATCCGGCTAGGCTTACGGTAGCGTCCAATTTTTAAACTCAGGCGGGCCGAAGGGCGGATACGCAAACCCCACCCCATGCTTGATCAGCAGAAGCTGATCGTAGTACAGGAGCGGCACGACGGCCACCGCATCGTCGAGCAATACCTTTTCCGCGGCACGATATAACTCCCCTCGTTTGGCCGCATCGCTCTCGCCCACGGCCCTGGCCAGGAGGTCCTCGTAATCGGCTGACTGCCAACCGGTATATTGCAGGGACGAGCGAGGACCCAGCACCCCTGACAGCAGGTTGCCCGGGTCGGCGGAATCCAGAACCCAGCCTCCCCAATAGACGCTGTAACTGCAGCCGGCCGGGCGGGTCGGCTGATTGCATGCGCCCAGCGAGGCCTGGTAGACGTCCCAACTGCTGGTGACCAGGCGGGTGGGGATGCCGGCCTTTTCCAGCATGTCCGCCACCACGCCCATCAGCGCCGGATTGTTCCCCTCGCGATTTGTCCACAGCTCGATGGCCGGGGGTGGGTTGGCCGGGCCGTAGCCGGCCTGCGCCAGGAACTTCTGCGTTGCGGCCGGATCGTAGCCGTACCCGGCGTCGTCCTCTGCCTGGTAGCCTGCCACCCCCGGCGGTATGAGGCTGTGTGCGGGCGTGTGCCAGGGCTGGCGCAGCCCATCGCGGATGAGGGCCTGGCGATCGATGGCGCTCGCGATGGCGCGCCGGAAGTTGGCGTCGGCGGTGGGGCCCGCCAGCGTGTTCAGACCCAGGTAGCTGACACCGGGCCGGACGAGGCTTTGTAGTTCCTGGCTGAAGGCGGGCTGGGTGTGGATACGGGGCAGCTCGGTCAACGGGAAGCTGGCGACGTGAAGGCTTCCTCCCTCATAGAGCGCCAGCTGGCCGGCCGGTTCGGCGACGAACTGGAGATCGACGCGCTCGATGGCAACATGCGCCGCATCCCAGTAATGCGCGTTCTTGACGAAGGCCAGGCGTGTCTCAGGCTGCCAGGCGGCCAGCAGATACGGGCCATTCCCCTTGAAGGATGAAGGATCGAGCATCAAGGCCGAAGTAGAAGAGGCTCCGGCGGCTTGAGCGCGAGGTGCGGGCAGCCATGACGGGTACGCCAGCAACTGAAGCAAGGCGCCGGTCGGATGCTCCAGGTCGATGCGAATGCTTTGCGCATCCGTCGCGTGGACGCCGACCGTGGCGCAGTCTCCGCTCGCGCCGCTGGCGTAGGCCGCGGCCCCGCTGATGCCTGCCGTCCGGGCCGCCTGTTGGGCTAGGTCGTTGGCAAGCACAGGGTCAAGGGCGCGGCAGAAGCCGTCCACGTACTGCTGCGCCGTCACGGGCTGGCCGTCGGACCATTGCAGGCCGGTGCGCAGGGTTACGGTATAGGTCTTACCGTCGTTTGAAGCTTGATAACCGCTCGCTGCGGCCGGCACGGCCGCACCATCTTTATCCAGGCTGAAAAGCCCTTCGTATAGCTGTGCCACGACCAGGCGAGAGGCGTCGTCGGTTGCCGCCTGCGGGTCCAGGGTCTGTGGCTCGTTTGCCAGCGGATAACCCAGGGTGCCCGACTCGAGGTTAGTCCGTGAAACGTAGGCCGGCGTCGAGACAGGCGTGGCGGTGAGGATCACTGTCTTCTCGACCAGCCGGGTCTCGATGACGGGAACCGCAACGGTCACCTGGAACTGAGGAGTGGCAGGTTCCTGGATCACTGCCGGCTTCCGCTGGCTGCACGCCCCGAACAACAAGAGCGCGCCCGCCATTACAGCCACGAGCACCAGCCGTTTCCGAGACAAACCCTTAAACTTACGCAAAAGTGATATCCTCCACAAGGGCACAAAAAAGGGGAATGGGCGAGGCCCGTTCCCCCTTGACTTCAATCCTCTGAGCGCTCTTACTCGGTTCCCGCCAGGCGGGGGTCCAGGGCGTCGCGCAGGCCGTCGCCTACATAGTTGAAGCCCAGCACGACCAGCGCCACGCAGATGGCCGGCGCGATCAGTAGCCAGTATTGAGCGTTGATCGCGGTCTGGCCGTCCAACAACAGCGACCCCCAACTGGTGATGAAGATCGCGTGCGGGTCGGTCGACGGGCGTAGGCCGATGCCCAGGTAGCCCAGCACAGCCTCGGTGATGATCATGCCCGGGATGCTGAAGGCGGTCGAGACGATGATCGGACCCAGGCAGTTGGGCAGCAGGTGTTTGAGCATGATGCGCGTATCGGATGAGCCAATCATGCGCGCGGCCTCGACGAATTCCTTGCGCCGCAGCGACAGCACCTGCCCACGCACCAGGCGGGCCAGGCCGACCCAATTGACGATCGATAGCGCGGCGAACAGCAGGATCAGGCCGTTCAAGGCCTGCCCAATCGGCGTGTCGCGCAGGGCGGTCATAACGATAATGAAGAACAACAGGTCGGGGAAAGCGTAGATGATATCCCCGAGGCGCATGAGCAGGTTGTCGGTTCGCCCGCCTCTGTAGCCCGCCAGGAGCCCCATTGTGATGCCGACGACCAGGATAATCAGCACGGGGACGAAGCCCACCACCATGGAGACGCGCGCGCCATAGATAGTGCGGCTGAGACTATCCCGCCCCAGGCTGTCGGTGCCGAGCAGGAACTGTGGCTCGCCGGCTTTCCCATTGGGCCCCCTTGTCACCCAGGCCGGGGGCAGGAAGCCTTTGCCGTCGTAAATCTTGAGCGGGTTGTGCGGCGCAATGAGGGGCGCGAAGACGGCGATCGCGATGAAGAACAGGATGATGATCGCCCCGGCGATGGCGGCCCGGTTGCGCAGCAAACGATGCCAGGCATCGCTCCACAGGGAGCGGGGTGGGCGGGATATGGTTTGCAAGCCGAGAGGCTGCTGAAGTGAATTAGCCTGTGCGGTCATGGTCGGTTCAATCTCCCACCTTGATGCGCGGGTCCAGGAACCCGTAGATAACGTCGACGGTCAGGTTGGCGACGGCTATCAGCAGCGCGAAGATCAGGGTGGTGCCCATGATCATGGAGTAGTCACGGTTCTGAATCGACATCACGTATTGCCGGCCCATGCCCGGAAAGGCAAACATAGATTCGATGATGAATGAACCGGTCACCAGGCCGGCCAGCGCAGGGCCCATGATTGTCACCACCGGGATCAGGGCATTGCGCAGCATGTGACGGATAACGACCACCCGGTTGGCCAATCCCTTGGCGCGTGCCGTGCGGATATAGTCCTGCTGCATAACCTCGAGCATGGTGGAGCGGGTCAGGCGGGTGATGTAGGCGAAGGTATTGAAGCCCAGGATGATGGCCGGGATAAACCAGGCGCCTGGGGCGCTCCAGTTTGCCTGGACGATCTTGATGATCTTTAGCTGGCCCGCGAAGACAATGATCAAGAGGATGCCCAGGACGAAGTTCGGCACTGAAATACCGATGGTCGAGAGGAACAGCGTAATGTAGTCGATGATTGTATTCCGGTTAAGGGCGGCGATGATGCCGAACGGAATACCGAACACTACCGCAAGGCCCAGCGCCAGCAAGCCGAGGCGGGCCGAATAGCCAAATTTGCTATCGAAGAATGGCTTGCCCTCGGATGGCTGGAACAGAATATCTTGCACATCCAGGCCGCGTTGCCGGTAGGAAGGTCCCAGGTCCAGGTGTACCAGGCCCCAAAGATAATTCAGGAACTGGCTATCCAGCGGGTTTCCACCGCTGATGTTGATGAACCAGGGTTTATCCAGGCCGAAACGCGAGTTGAGCAATTCTTGGGTCCGGGCGTCTACCTGCCGGGCGCTGGGGTCCCGGTCCCACGGGCCGCCCGGTGTCGCATGCATCAGCGTAAAGGTGATCAACGACACAAAGAAAATGACCGGGATCAGCCAGAGCAGCCGCCGCACGATATAGGTCGTCATGGTTTGCAGTCCCTCACAAACCGGCGCTGAGATGTAGCCGGCGCCCGGGGAACCCGCGGGCACCGGCCGTGGAAGCCCAGATCGGGCTCCCGCCTGGGCTAGAGACCGGGTTCCCGACCATTCGTTGCGAATGGTGGAACCCGGTCTCTGCTTAGCACGCGGCTGGCTTACTTAGGCAGCGCGGCCGTATCGATGTCGATGCTCGTCGGGACGGTGCTGCCCGGGAAGTCAGAGTCTTGCGGGGTCGTGACGACGCCCTTCACCCAGGGCTTGACCAGGTAGGTGTTGACGCTGTTCCAGGCGAATGCCACGGGGGCGCCGGTGATCAGCAGCTTCTGGGCCTGGTTGTAGAGGTCCATGCGCTTGGCCGGATCGATCTCGACGTCGGCCTGACTAATAAGTTTGTCCAGGTCGGGGTTCGAGTAGCCGATGCGCTCGCCGAAAGCACCCGTCTTCCAGTACACGCTCAGCCAGTTCTGCGGATCGGGATAGTCGGCGCACCAGCCGAGGATGAACGCCAAAGGCGCAGTCTTGATGTCCTTGGTCAGGGCGGTGTAGGTCGTCGCCTCAACCGGATCCAGCGTAACCGTGACGCCCAGGACGTCCTTCCACTTGGCCGCCAGCCACTCGTAGCGCATGCGGTTGCGCGGGCTGTCGCTGAAGGTCAGCTTGATCGGGGGCAGCTTGTCGGCGCTGCCGTACTTGGACTCGGACAGGGCCTTCTTGGCCGCATCTGGGTTGTAGCCCCAGCGGTTCTCGCTGGCGTCGTACCCAGGGTACCCAGGCGGGATCCAGGTGAGGGTGGGCTTGCCCAGGGTTTGCAGGACGTCCTTCACCCAGCCTTCACGGTCGTAGGCCATCGCGAATGCCTCACGCACCTTCTGGTCGGTGAAGGGTTCCTTCAGTTGATGGAACATGATGGCGTAGGTGCAGGAACCGGGGTAGTTCACCAGTTCCTTGCTCATGGTCGCATCGTTCTTGATGGTAGCCAGGTCCTCGGCCGCCGCCGGAATGACGTCGAACTCGTTGTTCTTGTAGGCCTGGAAGGCTACAGCGCTATCGACGATGTAGGAGTACTCGATGTTGACCTTGGCTTTGTCGCCCCAGTATTGGCCGTTCGGCACGAACACGCCCTTGACAAAGGGCTCGAGGCTCTTCAAGATGAAGGGGCCGTTGCCAACCTGCCACTTGGAGCTGTTCCACCAGTTCTCGCCGCCGGTCGTGATATTTTCTTCCTTGGCCGGGTAGGTGACCCACAGGGACATCACGGTGTGGAAGTAGGGCGCCGGCTTGGAGAACGTCAGCGCCAGGACGGTGCAGTCGACGTCTTTGTAGGTGTCCGTCGCGGCGCAAGCCTTGCCGTCAGGATGGGAAACGGCGATGCTCTTGTCGACCACTGCCTGGAGGTCGGCTGCGGCCTTGGCATTCTCGTCCGCGGTCTTCTTGTCATCAGCCTTGAAGGCGCGCCACTCGGGAGCGCCCTTGATCTCATCCGTGATCTGGGCATACTCGCCGGCAGTCGCCGGGTTGATGTTGCGCGTGAGCGCGAACTTGAAACGGGCGGCGTTGAGGGGCGAGCCGTCGCTGTACTTCAGTCCGGCGCGGATGTTGAAGGTGAGCTGCGTGGCGTCCGCATTGTACGTCCACTTCTCAGCGGAGCCGGGGACGGTCTTCAGGTCCTTATCCAGCTTGGTCAGGCCTTCGTACATCAGCTTCAGGTGCGCGATTTCGTTGACGAAGGAGCTCTTCTGAGGATCGATGACATCGGGGTAAGAGCCGAGGTTGATGCGCACCACTTTTTCCTTCGGCAGAGCCGTCGGAGTCGCGACTACCTGGACCTGCTTCTCGACAACCTGGGTCTGAATGACCTGCTTTTCCTGGGTGACGACCTGGGTCACGACCTTTTCCACAACCTGGGGCGCAGGGGTCACGCAGGAAGTCAGGAACATGCTGGCGATCAGGATCAGGCCCAGCACAGTGGACAGCTTCTTGACAGACATGTGTGTCTCCTCCCTTGGATGAAGTTCTCTAACGCAGAAATGGATTGGCTCGTGCCGGTTACAATCGCTAACCGGGCAAGTCCACGCCTGGGGGTCCTAGATAGTCCTCCACCTCCTTTCAAGCCGGGCCAGGTTGCTGGCTGGCCAGCTTGCGGCCGGGGCAGCTATGTCCCCGGCCGGCTTACTGATGCAACCAGCAGGCCACGAAATGGCCGCCGCCATAGTCGCGGAACTCGGGTTCTTGTTCCCGGCAGATGTCCATGACCTTCGGACAGCGCGTGCAGAAGTGGCAGCCCTTGGGCGGGTTCACCGGAGACGGCACGTCGCCTTCCAGAATGATGCGCTTGCGTTTTTCTTCGATGGCCGGGTCAGGGATCGGCACTGCCGAGAGCAACGCCTGGCTGTACGGATGCATCGGATTGCGATAGAGCTCGTCGCGGTCCGCCAGTTCCATGATTTTGCCCAGGTACATAACCGCGATCCGGTTCGAGATGTGGCGCACCACCGACAGGTCATGGGCGATGAACAAGTAGGTCAGGCCCAGCTTCTCCTGCAGGTCTTCGAGCAAATTGATGATCTGGGCCTGGATCGAAACGTCGAGAGCCGAGATTGGCTCGTCGCACACGATGAAAGATGGGTTAACGGCCAGGGCGCGCGCCACGCCGATGCGCTGGCGCTGCCCGCCGGAGAACTCGTGTGGATAGCGGTTGATGAAGTAAGGGTTGAGGCCCACCACCTTCAACAGCTCCCGCACGCGCTCCAGCCGTGAGGCGCGGTCACCGATGTTGTGCACTTCCAGCGGCTCGCCAACGATGCTGCCCACGGTCATGCGTGGGTTAAGGGAGGCATAGGGGTCCTGGAAGATCATTTGCATCTGGCGGCGCATTTGGCGCAGGTCATTGCCTTTGATGTCAGGCAAATTTTTGCCCTCGAACAGGACCTCGCCGTCGGTCGGCCGGTACAGTTGCAGGATCGCGCGGCCGGTAGTGGATTTCCCACACCCCGATTCGCCTACCAGGCCCAGCGTCTCGCCTTTATAGACATCGAAGTTGATACCGTCGACCGCTTTGACATCGGCCACATGGCGCTGCAGGATGCCCCGGAAAATCGGGAACCACATTTTGAGGCCCTTGACCTCGAGGAGCTTCTCGTGTACGGCGGCGCCGTGCTCTTGAGAACCCTTGCCGTTACTGCTCATAGCTGCGCCCCTTCCCAGTGTTTACGTCGACCCAACAAGCGATCCTGTGGCCCGGCGACACCGGTTCCAGGTGCGGGTTCTCGACTGCACAACGCTCAATCCGGTACTTGCAGCGGGCAAAGAATGGGCACCCCTTGGGCAGATCGATCAAGTCGGGCGGCAAGCCCTCGATGGAAACCAGCCGGTGTGCTCGACCGGCGTCTAGCCTGGGCAATGATCCGAGCAGACCCACCGTGTAAGGATGGCTGGGACGCGCGTAAAGGTCCTTGACCGCTGCTTCCTCTACGATGAAACCGGCGTACATGACGATCACCCGGTCGGCCAGGCCGGCCACGACGCCCAGGTCGTGCGTGATCCAAATGATCGCCATGCCGATCTCGTCGCGCAGTCGTTTGACCAGGTCCGTGATCTGGGCCTGGATCGTCACATCCAGCGCGGTGGTTGGCTCGTCGGCAATGAGGATTTGCGGGTTGCAGCTCAGGCCCATGGCGATCATCACGCGTTGGCGCATGCCGCCGGAGAATTGATGGGGGTAGTCGTCGATGCGGTTGGCAGCCTCGGGGATGCCGACCATCTCCAATAGCTCGACCGTGCGCTTGGCCGCGGCTGCCCGGTCCATGCCCATGTGCAGCATAAGGGCTTCGGATACTTGAAATCCGATGGTCAGCACCGGGTTGAGGGAGGTCATCGGGTCCTGGAAGATCATGGCGATGCGGTTGCCGCGCACTTGCCTGATCTCTTCATCGCTCATTTGCAGGAGGTCTTTGCCCTCGAACCAGACCTCGCCAGCAGTCACCTTGCCGGGCGGCTGTGGGATGAGACGCAAGAGTGACAGCACCCCCACGCTCTTCCCGCATCCGCTTTCGCCTACAATTGCCAGGGTTTCGCCTTCATCCAGGTGGTATGAAATGCCGTTAACGGCCTTAACCAACCCGTCCTGGGTAAAGAAGCGCGTCTCCAGGCCCTTCACCTCGAGCAGACTACCCATCCAAATCCTCCGGGCGGAAAATGTGCCACGTATGGGAGCTTAGCAGTTTTGGTATTCTCGGAGACACCAAGAGTTCCTTGTTATAAGTTGGAAGCCTAATCGATTGCTAACCGCCAATTGTAAGGAACTTCCATAATGTATGACGCGGATGATAGCACAGGGGTAAATCGGTGTCAAGCCAAAGTTTAAAGGGGACGAAAGGAAAGGATGTAAGCTCACAGACGAAAACCGGGTGCGGGGGCTGTGGCCGGCAGGTCCCAGGCTTTCCCTTGCCGGAGAGCCTGGGGCTACCTTGGGTCTGGCGTCAATGCGCCAGGGCCGCCGGCTGTGCAGAACTCTTAGGAATGCCAGAAGGCACCAGGTGGCAGGCGACCCAGTGGTCCGCAGCCTTTTGCTCGAAAGGCGGGTCGACGTGTTTGCAGATCTCGACGGCCAGTGGGCAGCGCGGATGGAAACGGCAGCCGCTGGGCGGGTTAAGTGGCGAAGGCACGTCGCCGGTGAGCACGATGCGCTGGCGCTTCAGCCGGGGGTTGGGTACAGGGATGGCGGACATCAAGGCCTGCGTATAGGGGTGCAGCGGGTTGCGGAACAGCTCTTCGCGGCTGGCCAGCTCGACCATCTTGCCCAGGTACATCACGCCCACCCGGTCGCTGATGTGCTCTACCACGCTGAGGTTATGAGCAATAAAGAGGTAGGTGAGACCGAATTCCCGTTGCAGGTCGTTGAGCAGATTCAGGACTTGCGACTGGATGGACACATCCAGGGCCGAGACCGGTTCGTCGCACACAATGAACTTTGGCCGCAGCGCGAGCGCCCGCGCAATGCCGATGCGCTGCCGCTGGCCTCCGGAGAACTCGTGAGGATAACGACGCGCGTGGTAAGGATTCAACCCGACCTTGTCGAGCATCGCCTGCACGATCTCGTGCCGCTCTTTGCCGTGTCCGATATTGTGGATCTGCAGCCCTTCGGCAATGATGTCGCCGACGGGCATGCGCGGGTCCAGCGATGAGTACGGGTCCTGGAAGATGATCTGCATGTTGCGCCGCAACGCCTTGAGATCCGCGCCCCGCTTGCCGTACACATCCTCGCCGTCAAAGAACACCGAGCCGCCAGTGGCCGGGATCAAGCGCAGGATACTGCGCCCGACCGTGGTCTTGCCACAGCCCGACTCGCCCACCAGCCCGAAAGTCTCGCCCTCGCGGATGCTGAAACTCACGCCATCCACCGCCTTAACCCAGGCCGCAACGCGCTGCAGCAAGCCCGAGCGAACGGGGAAGTATTTCTTCAGATCTTGCACGACCAGGAGGTCCTTTTTGCTATCTTCGATCTTGATCGCCATCTCAGGCCTCCTGCTCGGGCGCGGTCGTGATCAGCACCTCGTCGCCCAGGAAGTGCCAGTCGGCGCGTTTCACCTCGCCCCATCGATGCTTGGTCTCCGGCTGGCGCATATAGCAGCGCACCCGGTGGTTCGGCTCGACCTCGACCAGCGGCGGGGTGTCGAGGGTGCAGAACTCTTTCGCGTATGGACAGCGAGGAGCGAACTTACAGCCCGTCGGCAGATTAATCAGGTTCGGCACCGAGCCGGGGATGACGGCGAGCCTATCGCGTATCTCGCCGAGCACCGGGATGGCGGCCAGGAGACCTTCCGTGTACGGCATCAGGGGATTATCGAAGATGGTGTTGACGTCGCCGTACTCGACGATCTGCCCGGCGTACATCACGGCCACGTTGTCGCATATCTCGGCGATCACGCCCATATCATGCGTGATGAGCAGGATGGCCGTGCCGGTATCGCTGCGCAGCCGGCGCATCAGGTCAAGGATCTGTGCCTGGATGGTTACGTCGAGCGCAGTGGTTGGCTCGTCGGCGATCAAAAGATCGGGTGCGCAGGCCAGGGCCATGGCGATCATTACCCGTTGAGCCTGACCACCCGAGATTTCATGTGGGAAGGAGTGGGCGCGACGCTCGGGGTCAGGGATGCCGACCAGGCGCAGCATATCGACCGCCTGTTTCCACGACTCTTCCTTGCCGAACCCGCGGTGCACCTGCAGCACTTCTCCAACCTGCTCGGCCACGCGAAATACCGGGTTAAGACAACTGGTGGGTTGCTGGAAGATCATCGAGATGTCGCGGCCGCGCAGTTTCACCATCTCGTCTTCGCTCACCTTCACCAGGTCACGGTCCTTGAAGATGACCTCGCCTGCGACGATCTTCCCCGACGCGCCCAAGAGGCGCATGATGGAGAGCGAGGTCACGCTTTTGCCGCTGCCAGATTCGCCCACCAGGCCCATCACTTCCCCTTCGCGGATGGTGAAGTCCACCCCGTTGACGGCTTGTACGACGCCGTCTTCGGTGTAGAAGTAGGTCTTCAATCCCTTGACCTCGAGCAGGATCCTATCCGATCTTTCCTTCTTGTTTCCGTCAATCATGAGAGCTGTAAGAGTCATAGTGCTTGATGCCTTGTTTCTAGCGCTGGCAATAACAAACTTACATAACGAGAAGAAATGCTAACATATGCGCCCGGTTTATTCAAGGGGCCGGCTACCCAATCGCCGGCAGACCTCAACGTTTCAGGCGCGGATCGAGCGCGTCGCGCAGACCGTCGCCGACGAAGTTGAAGCCGATCGACACGATGACGAGTGGTACGCCGGGCACCAGTGGCATCCACGGGTGTTGGGACATATAGCTCTGGGACAAGGCCAGAATGTTCCCCCAGGTCGGCGTCGGATCCTGAACGCCCAGGCCGAGGAAGCTGAGGGCCGATTCCAGCACAATGACACCGCCCAAATTGAGGCTGGCATTTACCAGGATCGGCGCCAGTCCGTTGGGGATGATGTGCCGGAAGATGATGCGTACATCTGAGGCGCCGACCGAGCGCAGCGCCTCGACATAGTCCTTTTTGGTCTCCGAGAGGGCCATGCCGCGCATCAAGCGGGCGGCGCCCATCCAGCCGAAGACGATCAGGATCAGGATCAGGACGACGACCTTCTGTACCTCGCGCTCGGGAGCCAGCATGACCGCGCTCAACGTTTTGGTGACGAAGCCGGGCAGCGGCAGCACGGTGTCGCTCTTGATCAGGATGGCCGAGATGATGAGCAGGATCGGCAGGGTGGGGATCGTGAGCATGAACTCGATGATACGGGAGATAATCATATCGATCCCGCCGCCGTAATAGCCCGCCACTGCGCCGACCAGCGCGCCGAAAGTCTCGGACACCAGGACCACCGCAAAGGCGATGGATAGAGAGACACGTGCCGCGTACAGGACGCGCGTGAACAAGTCGCGCCCCAATTGATCGATGCCCAGAATGTGAACCCGGCCCTGGCTGTCTACCACGCCGGGCGGCGCCGGCCGGTTGGCAGAGGAGATGTCGATCGCGTCGCGCGGGAAAACCGTGATCACTGGCGCGAGCAGCGAAGCCACAAAGACGAAGAGAATCAGGATCAGGGATGCAGTCGCCAGCCGATGGCGCAGGAAGCGCCGGGCGATCAGAGCCAGCTGGTTCTCCTGCGTGGCATCTTCGGCTCGGTTCCTCACGGGAACAATTCGGGCGGCGGTCGTCATGAATACGCTCCAGGTTAAGAGTACTTGATGCGCGGGTCAACTACCGTGTACAGGATGTCGCCGAGCAGCGTGGCAAACACAGTCA
Source organism: Anaerolineales bacterium (assembly GCA_017882045.1). Classification (GTDB taxonomy): domain Bacteria; phylum Chloroflexota; class Anaerolineae; order CG2-30-64-16; family CG2-30-64-16; genus JADGQF01. Next base: position 62,342 of record JADGQF010000001.1, on the reverse strand, counting down.
GCACGGCCTCAATGAAGATAACCGACAGGGCTACCGGCCAGTCGCTGCGGTTCAAAGCGTCAAAATAAAGGCGGCCCATGCCCGGCCAGGCGAATACCGTTTCGGTTAGAATGGCCCCGGCGAAGATGCCCGGAAGCTGAAGCACCACGATGGTGACGAAGGGGATGAGCGCGTTGCGGAGCGCGTGTTTGACGATGACGACCCTCTCAAACAGCCCCTTGGCACGCGCCGTGCGCACGTAATCCTGGCGCATCACTTCCAACATCGACGAACGCACGAAGCGGCTCCAGCCGGCCATGTAAGCAAAGGTCAAGACTGCTACCGGCATAACCAGGTGCAGCAGCCGGTCGAGCAGGGAGCCCGCGGAGACATTTTGCAGCCACGAGGCCACATCATAGTCACGCACGGCAACGGCGAAGCCGGGCGGCAAGCGTGGGATCCAGGGGACTGTCGACTGGAGCTCAGCCGGGAATACCGATAGTACCAGGATCAGCAGCAGCCCAAAGAAGAACACCGGCATGGCCGAACCGATGAACGAAATAGTGGTGAAGAAATAATCGAAGCGCGAGTATTGCCGGACGGCGCTGTAAATGCCGATGGGCACGGCGATGATCAATGAAAACAGCGTCGCCAGGCTCATCAGCAGGAGAGTGGGGCCGATGCGGCTCTTGAGCAGCTCCAAGACGGGCCGGTCGCGCAGAATGACGCTCGAAAGGCCGAAATCCAGGCGCAAAATGCCGTTGCTGGTCTTGATCAGCGGGTGATACTTTTGGATGTCGCTGAGGTACTCATATTGGTCACAGCCGGCGGCGACGGGTGTCAATGTGCCGTCAGTATTCTTTGTGAACCCCGCGTCGCGCGTCAGATAACAACCCACGGCCACGTTGGCGAAGATCGGTTTGCCGGCAATGGTGATAGGGCCGCGCGGCTCGCCGATCAGCCAGCGCGAGAAGCGGACCGGCCAATAGAGGTCCAGTTCGTACCCGGCCCGCAGGCGGGCCAGGTCGTCGCGGTTCAACCGGCGTTGCTGCTGGGCGAGGCCGGTCAAGGGGCCGCCGGGCGCAATGTTGAACAGGAAATAGGTGAAGAGGGCCGCCAGAAACACGACCAGGGCCATCTGAAACAAGCGCCGGATCAGGTAATTAGTCATAAGGGGCTATCCGCTCGCGTCAGGTATAAACTGGGCGGGCGCTTCCTGCTGAAGGAGATGCCCGCCCAGTGGTCAAAAACCGTGTGAGGATCTGTCGCTCGGCGTAAGCCGGGCGACAGATCGTATGTGCCGGCCAAAACCGTGTTACTTGGTGAACAGGTTGAAGTCGATGTGTTCCCAGGTCGGGCTGGCGATCACCTGGATGCCGATCTTGCCTGCCTTGCCGGCAGTGATCAGGTCGCCGAAATCTGCACCCAGGGTGGCCTTCTCCAGCCAGTCCACGTCGCCGCTCAGCAGCTGCGCCTTGGCCTGGTTGGTGTCCGCGATGATCACGATCGTGATGTCCTTGATCTTCGGGGCCGGCTTGTAGTTCGGGTTCACCGTCAGCTTGATGTTCTGGCCCTTGTTCCAGGCGGTCATCATGTAAGGGCCATAGCCCATCGGAAGTTCGGCGATCTCCGGCAGGGTCGACCATTCCTTGGCCGGCACGTCCGCCAGCTTGCGGCCGTCCTTCAGCACCTCATGCGCCGGGTAGATGGAGAAAGCGGGCCCGAGGAAATACAGGGAGGCCTGGTAGCCCGGCAGGTAGGTCACAACCTCGCCGGTGTCGCTGAATTCGGCCTTCTGCGTCGCGTCGCAGGTCGTGTAGTCCAGCGCGCCGGAGTCCTTGTTGCAGTCCTGCTTGTAGCCCAGTTGCAGGTCCGCGGCTACTACCGGCTTGCCGTCGCTCCAGGTGAGCGGGTTCTTCATCTTGTAGGTGACGACGAGCTGGGGCAGTTGCAGGGCGCTCGTGCCGTCGTAGGTGAGTTCTGCGCCCTTAACGATGATCCTGGTGCCCTTGGCAAGCTTCTCCGGCTTGTTGTCCGTGTTCCAGACCATGTCGCCGGCCTTGACGTCCACCATATTGTTGGTGGCCAGCTTGTTTTCCAGGGTGCTCAGCTCGAAGAGCCACGGCTGGTAATCGTAGCTGAACTGCGTGTAGCCGCGCCCGAAGACCAGGTCGTTAACCTCGCGCTGCACGGCCGCCGATTCGGCGATGGCGTACATGGAGGCCGGCTCCTGCGAGAAGCCGATGACCAGGCTGGTCTTGTTGTTCTTCAGGCTCCACTGTTCGACGCTGGCGGTGCCGTATTCGGTCGGGTCGGGCTTCAGGCCCAGGAAGTTGTTGCCCCAGGCCTCGGCTTCGACACGGTTGAACATCGGCAGCGAGACCATGTCCTTGACGAATTCCTGCTGCACGATGTTGTAGAACTTCTTGCGCTCGTCCTTGTTCAAGGTGTTGTTGGCGGCGATGACTGCATCGCTGGCCGTCTTGTTGCACCAGCCCATGTAGTTCTGGCCGACCCAGTTATTGCTGGGCAGCGGGATCTGGTTGCAGGAATAGAGCGTCTGGCCCTTGGGGTCGGCTTCGCCTACCCAGGCGTAAGCGCCCAACTGGAAGTCACGCCGCTGCAGGCCGCTCGTGCTGCCGAACCACCAGGAGGCGGGCACGAAGTTGCGCAGGAGCTGGATGCCGCAGCCCTTCAGGCTTTGCTCAACTACTGCGGACCAGGTCTGGCGGAATTGGGCATCGGTGGTGGTGAACTTCACGGCCAGGGTTTCTTGATTCTTGTTCGTGCGGTAGGTATCGTCTGGCTTCGCCAGTTTCCAGCCGGCCTCATCCAGCAAGGCCTTGCCCTTGTCAGGATTATAGGAGAGGTCGGGCAGGTAGGGGCCGCCGTAGGCCCAATGGGTCTTGGTCAGGAAGGTGTCCATCAGGAGCGCCTTCTGATCGGTCACGAAGGGGTATACCGATTTGATTGCGCCTGCGCGGTCGGTGCACAGGGCGATCGCCTGGCGCACCTTCACGTCGCTCAGGATCGGGTCGGGAGTGGTAAAGTCTTCCTTAGCCACGACCTGCGTGACGACCTGGGTCTGCTGGATGATCTGCGTCGAGATCTTCTCGACCACCTGGGTTTCCTTGACGACCTGGGTCACAACCTTCTCGACAACCTGGGGAGTGGCAGGGGCGCCACATGCGGTGACGATCATGCTGGCCAACACGAGGATCGCCAGCACAGAGAACCATTTCTTCGCGGACATTTTCTCCTCCGAACTACTAATCTGAGGTTGATGGCTGACACGGCGGCCGGCCTGGCATTGAGGGCAATATCAATGCGCCGGCTGATCACGACCCGATACGCCTGGTATCGCTAGTTCACCTTCTGGCTGAGGCATCACCCCCTTTGTTGCCATTCCGCTGAATAGGGCGTCTCAACAAGCCCAACGCCCGAGACAAAAAGCCGATTGGACTCCGACGATAGGCTCGTTCGGGGTTATACTCTGCCCAGGTCAGGATAGCATTAGAGCGAACGCTTGTCAAACAGATTTTGGCGCAAGTAATAGTTTTAATATCCAGCACCTGTTTGCGCTGACAATGGCGACAAGGCGCGAAGCAAGCCGGAAGTCGGGACGATTTTATCTTTGCCTCTTTATGACGCCGGTACGCGTGATAATCGTCACGCAGTGTTTTACGTTTTGTGTGCGCGCCGTGTATAATCGCGCCAGTTTGCCATCCTCTCGGAGGTATGTTCGTGAACAAAGAAGTTGCCCCTCGTTTCGCAATGTTGGGCGGCGGCCTGGCACTGCTGCTGATGTTATCTTTTGCAGGCGCCTGCGCCGGGCGGGCCGCGTCTCCGACGCCGACCCCCACCAAGACACCTATGATTCAGGCACGGGAAGCGACCGCGACTTCCAGCCCGACGTTTACGCCGGTCCCCACCGATACTCCCGGACCCACTGCAACGCCGACGCTCGATCCCAGCCTGATTGTGCCGGCCCGCGACCCAGGTCTCTCGCCTTTCACCGGGTTGCGCCCGGCCGACCCGGCTGTGTTGCAGCGCCGCCCGTTAGCCGTTAAATTCGCCAATATCGCCGCCGTCCGGCCGCAATCGGGCTTAAGCAAGGCTGATGTGGTAGTGGAAAGCCAGATCGAGTTCAGCGCCACGCGTTTCACCGCTATTTATCAAAGCCAGGATGCGCCTCGCATGGGCTCGATCCGCAGTGCCCGCCTGATCGATGCCGAATTACCGGTCATATTCGATGCCGTCCTTTGTTTCTCGGGGGGCGCCGAGCCGGTGCGCCAGAAACTATACAAGTCAGCCTTTGGCGATCACATCCTGGAAGCTCTGATGTATAGCCAGTCCTACTTCCGTGATCCCAACATTGCAGTGCCCAACAACTTGTTTGCCAGCACCTCTGCTCTCTGGGCCGTGGCTCAGAACAAGGGTTGGAACAAGACACCGAATCCCACCGGCGCCTGGGTGTTTTCCGCGGCTGCGCCCGCCGGCGCGGCGCCCGCCAGCAAGCTCGACGTCGCCTATCCGCAAGGGGTTGTCAGTTGGGGCTATGACGCGGCAAGCGGGCGCTGGCTGCGTTCGATCGACGGCCAACCGCATAAGGATACCCTGGATGGCAAGCAGTTGTCAGCCGCTGACGTGGTCGTGATCACTGCCAACCACGTGAAGACCTTGATCCTGGAATATGGCACCACCGAAATGGCGGGCGGAGTCAATCGGTCGGTTGAGGTTCAACTGTGGGGTGAGGGGCCGGTCAAGATCCTGCGCGATGGCAAAGTCTACGAGGGGAAATGGGTGCGCACCATGGGAGATGCGCCCTTCCGCTTCGTGGATGCTCAAGGTCAGGACATCCCATTGAAGCCCGGCAATAGCTGGTGGCAGGTGGTGCCTTACGATATGAAGGTCACGCTCCATCCATAAAGCTTAAGTTATTCCTTAGCTGTCCTTCATCTAAGCTTAATGTCAGGACGCTAGACTACAGATGCTCGATGAAATGCGTCCTCTCGTGAGTGAGAACGAATAGGAGAGTCCGTAATCTACATACGGTTCCTCCATGTAGACCGGAGTTAAGCGATTCCCTGGTGGGTGGGCCGGGGAATCGCTCTTTTTAAGGATAGAGCCGCCGGTACATATCGTATTGGCTCCAGACTACCTGGACGTAGAGGCGCGTTTCGGGCAGGTCGATGAGCGCTACCATCAGATCGTCGTCGTTTGGCGCCAACTTGCGCCAAACAGCCGCATTCCCCGGCCCCCCGTTGTAGCCCGCCAGCGTTGCCGCGATGTTGTTATTGAACTGGTTGAGTCCCCACTGTAGATAATAGGCGCCGAAAGCCACGTTGATGTAGGGCCGGTAGATCTGCTCGGACGTGAAATCGGACCAGCCCAGGCGTGAGGCGATCCAGTCGGCTGTGGCAGGCATGATCTGCATGAGGCCCTGCGCGGCGGCTGACGATATCGCTTCACTGTCAAAACGGCTTTCCTGGCGGATCACGGCTGCCACCAGGCGCGGGTCCAGCCCCCGTCGGTTCGCCTCCGTTGTCAGCAGGTCGAGATACGGCAGCGGATAGGCCAGTCTTTGCAGTGCCAGCGGAGCGGCAGACAGGTCGCCGCCAGGCGCCATGCCCGCCAGCTCCTCAGCGCAGAGTATGGACAGGCGGTGGGCGCCGGCATCGGCGAAGGCCATCGCCAGGCCCGCCTGCGTCCAGGGTTCCTTTTCATGTCGCTTTTGCAGGTTTGCCCAGGCTGCCAGGCCGGGAGCGCGCAGCCCCAATTGAAGCAATAACTTGCCGCGCCGCCAGTCGGCGTCTGCCAGGACGGATGGCGGCGGGGCCAGGGCGCCATCGCCCGCCCAACCGCGCAGCCAGGTGTCCAGCCCGGCTGCCAACTGTGTCTGCGTGACCGGCGACGAGACAGACGGTTTTGGCGCGGGTAAGGATTGCCCGTTTTGGGCGGCCCAGTCGGCAGCACGCAAGCCGTAGAAGCTGGTCGGGGCGCTCTGCCAGGCAGACAACCAGGAGGCGCGGGCTGCTTGCGGCTCGCCCGCCGCGGCCTGGGCGCGTCCCAGCCAGTAGTAGGCCACAGCGCGGCCTGAGGCGGACAGGTTGGCCTCCGCCATTTCCTTCCAGATGTCTGCGGCCTGCTGCCACTTGTTCAAGCGGAAGTAGGTCAGCCCTGCGGCCAGGTAGCTGCGCCAGCCCTCGTCTGCCGCAGGATAGCGCCGTGCCAGGACCAGGTAGGATTGGGCAGCCGTCTCCAGGGCATTTCCGCCGCCCTCCAGGTTCGCGGCCTGGAAAAGCGCTTTGGGCGCCTGCGGATCGGTGGGGCGCGCGGCGGCGAATTGCCGGTAGGTGTCGATCGTGCCTGGTGTGTCGCCCGCGCTCTGTTGGGCACGCGCCCTGGCCAGCCATGCGTCGGCTGCGAGCGGGCTATCGGGATACGCCGCAATAAAGTTGCCCAGTTCGGCCAGCCCACGCTCGAATTCGCCCAGCGCGATGTAGCACAGTCCGCTGTAATACCAGGCCTGGCCACCCTGGCCGGATGGGTTCTGGCTCGCATAACGGTCGAAGGCTTCGATCGCCAACTGGTATAGGCCCCGGTTGTAGTCGATCTGCCCGCGCAGAAACTCATCCACGGTTGCGCCCGCGTCCACCAGGGCGGCCATGGCGCTATGCGCGAAACGGCTGGTGGGGTCAGCGACTGTCGCCGCCTGCCAGCGCTGCAGGGCTTCGGCCCGGTCGCCTGCTTTGTCCAGGGCAGAGCCGGCCAGCCATTGCATCTCGGCGGCCCAGGCGCCTTTCGTGAGAGTGCCGCGTAACGTGTCGTATTGGGCAGCCGCGCCGCGCCCGTCGTTTTGCTGCAGAGCCAGGTCCGCCAGCGCGCGGCGGATCGTGACGGTGTTGTTCCAATCGGGAGAGCCATCGAGCGCCGACGTATAGGCGGCGGCGGCGCCGGCCAGGTCTCCGCCGGCGGCGCGCGCCGCTGCAATTCGCTGCCAGGTGAGCGAGGACAGGTCGGGCGCCAGTCCCAGGAAGCGCCGGTAGTCATCTTCGGCAGGTTGCCATTCGGCCAGGGCCGAGTGGGCCTCGCCGAGCAAGAAGGTTGCCGGCGCGCGATAGGCGTCATCTTGCGCAGTGGTCGCGAGCAGTTGTGTCAGGACTACCGCAGCCTCGGCTGGGGCGTCGTCCGTCAGATAGCATTGCGCGAGCCGGTAGGCGGCTTCTGTTCGTTGCGCGGCAGCGCGATCCGCAGCGCGCGGCGTTTCAGGGGAAGGCGTACCCTGCTCAGCCAGCAGGGCCGCAAACTCCTGGCGGGCCGCCGGGCAGTTGCCCGTCGCCTGCAGGGCTTTTCCCGTCTCCAACCGCGTTTGGGGCGACTCCGCAACGCTGGGAGCCGGCTGGGCTGTGACCGTCAAGCTCGCCGCTGGACTGGCGGTCGCGCTGGCCTGGCTGAGCGTGACGGACGGCTGCGGCACGCCGGTGGCAAGCACTGTCATGTTGGGCAATAGGGTCGGCGCTCCGGTCGTGCCCGGGGTGACTATCGGGCGCGCGGCGTCCGTACCCGGGACGCTCGAACTTGCCCCTGGTGCGGAGGCGGTGAAAGAGGCAACTGTCGCGAGGGGATTGGGAGACGGCCCAAAGGTTGAGTTTTGCCTGGGGACCCGTGAACAACCGGCGACAGCCAACAACAGGATGCATAGCAAGGCGTAATGCCTGACGGTCAAAATGACCTCCGTTGCTTATTTTAGGAGATTCTACCACAAAACGGCGATAAGTGCCGTCCGCGGGCGCATATCTATAAACGCCGCGGAAAGGGGTGCGGTTCCGCGAAGCTGGGAAAGTGACTTAGAGCCAGAGGTTCAGCAGCCACGCGCTCAAGGCGCCCAACATGCCGCCGACCACTACCTGGAGTGGGGTATGGCCGAGAATCTCACGCAGGCGGTCTTCGGTGACCGGATAGCCACTGAGGAGCTCGTCCACAATGCGATTGATCACCCGGGCATGCTTGCCGGCGGCCTGCCGGATGCCGGCAGCATCGTACATGACGATCATCGCGATGCCCGTCGCGATGGCAAAATCAGGCGAGTTGAAGCCGACGTTCATACCTACGCTGATTGCCAACGCAGCCACCAGCGCGCTGTGCGCGCTGGGCATACCGCCCGGCGCCCATAATAGCGCGGGCTCGAACTTCCGGTCGAGGAGCAGGCGCCCGAGAAACTTCCAGACCTGCGCGATGATCCATGCCAATAGCGCGATCCACAGTGTACGGTTTGCGAACAGCCCCCCGCTGGGCGCCAGGTGGTGCAGGGCGTTCATGCCCGCCCTGGCCAGTCCTCAGGCCCTTGCTGGAGGGAATCGCCAGCCTCCGCCTCGAGGCTGCCGTCAGCCCGCACGACTAACTGGCGCACGCGCAGCTCGGCCTGATCCAGCAGGGCGTTACATTGTTCGGTCAGGGCCGCGCCACGTTCGAAGAGGGCCAGAGATTCGGCCAGCGGCAAGTTCCCCGCTTCCAGGCGCCGGACGGTCTCTTCGAGCTCCTGATACAGGTCCTCGAAGGTGCATGGGGCTTGACTCATTTACTCTCTCCTTGGTTTCCGGTCACTTCAGCGCCGAACGTTCCGTCGCTAACCCGCACGTGGATGCGCTCGCCGGGCGAGACCTGCTCCGTGGAGCTGACCACCTCGTCGCCGGCGCGGGTCACGATGGAGTAGCCGCGCGCCAGCACGTTAGCCGGATGGATGCCGTCCAGGTACTGTTGGCGGCTGCGCACGCGTTCGTGCCAGGTGGCCAGACGGTTGGCCATCGCCAGCGTGGCCCGACGCTGAAGGTCATCCAGGCGTTGCCGGTCCTCGGCGATGCCTCGCTGGGGCGATAGTCGCTCCAGGCGGGCAGCCAAAGTTTGTGTCCCGGAACGCGCCGCGTCGAGGCGCGCGCCAATCTCGTTCTGTGCGACCGAAAACAGGCCGGCCAGGGCAATGCGCAGCTCACGCATGTCCGGAACGGCCGCCGTGGCCGCCCCGGTGGGCGTTGGCGCACGCAAGTCGGCGACAAAGTCGGCGATCGTGAAGTCGGTCTCGTGCCCGACCCCGCTGATGACCGGTATGCTCGAAGCGGCAATCGCGCGTGCGACCCGCTCATCGTTGAAGGCCCATAACTCTTCGAGCGAGCCACCGCCGCGCGCGATGATGATTGTGTCCAGCGGCTCGCGTTCTGTCGACCAGCGATTGAGGGCCTGAATGGCCGCGACAATTCCTGCCGGCGCAAGGTCGCCCTGCACTGCACAGGGTGCGAGCAGCACACTGACCAGTGGGAAGCGTCTGTCAAGGGTGCGCAGGATGTCACGCAGGGCGGCGGCTGCCGGCGAGGTGACGATCCCCAGACGGAGAGGCAGGCTCGGGATGGGCCGCTTGCGCGCCGCCTCGAACAACCCCTCGGCTTCCAGTTGCGTTTTGAGGCGCTGGAATTCCTGCCACAGCCAGCCGATGCCTCCCGGTTGCAGCGCATCGACATAGAACTGGTAGTCGCCGCGCGGCTCGTAAACCGAGACATAGCCGTGAGCGACCACCGCGTCACCCTCGCGCGGCAGGCGCATGCCGTTAGCCTGCGTGCGCCAGATGACCGCCTTTATGCAACTGGTGGCGTCCTTGAGCGTGAAATAGCAGTGACCCGAGGTGGCCTGCTTGAAGTTCGAGATCTCCCCCGACAGCCAGAGGTCACCCAGCAGCACATCCTCGGCAAAGAGTGACTTAATATACGCGCTGACCTGCGAAACGGTATAAACGCTAGTAGGCGGCATAGAGTGATTATACAACCATTGTGCATTTAAGTGTCATGAACCTAAGCCCCGAGGAAAAGAAAGGCCATCGCCAGGATCGCGTAGACCGTCAGCAACTGCGCCCCTTCCATCCAATTCGACTCGCCGTCGTTGGCGACCATGTTGCCGATGATCGCGGCACCGACAAGGGCGATAATCTCAAACTGATTGAACACCAGGGTCAGCGGGTGGCCCATGGCCAGGCTGATGAAGACCAGCAGCGGCGCCACGAAGAGCGCGATTTGCAGGCTGGAACCGAGTGAGACGGCAAGGCTCAGTTCCATCTTGTTCTTCCAGGCGGTCTGTACAGCCACCGTGTGCTCGGCTACGTTCCCAACCAGTGGGACGACGATGATGCCGATAAAGAACTCAGACACGCCCAGGGCGGCCACGGTATGCTCGACTGCCCCCACCAGGATCTCGCTGAGCCAGGCGATAAGACCCGTGGCCAGCAACAGCAATACCACCGAGCGCCGCCGGGACCAGCCGCCGCGGTGTTCCGCCTGGATCTCGTTTTCGATGCCGGGCTCTGCTGCCTGCAGCACGCGTAGGGCAAAGAACAGGCCGAGGACGTAAATCAGCAGCATGGTGAAGGCTGTTCCCAGGCTCAGCCACTCGACCGGCCCTTGCGCTTCCTTATTCGAAAAGAAGAACAACGACGGGATCACCAGCGCCAGGACGGCCATCATTAACTGAGTAGCATTGTGGCCGGCGTGCCGGCGGTCAAACCGCTGAATCCCGTTCTTTGCGCCGCCCAGCAGGGTGCTGAACCCGAGCACCAGCAACACGTTGCCCAGGATGGAGCCGATGATCGACGCCTTGGCCAGGTCCAGCAGGCCGGCCTGAATGGCGAAAAGCGTGATCATCAACTCCGCCGCGTTGCCGAGGGTGGCATTGAGCAGTCCTCCCAGGCGCGGACCAGTGCGCAGCGCAATTTCCTCGGTTGCCTGGCCGAGGATACCGGCGGCAGGAATGACGGCGAGCGCCGAAGCAATGAACAGAAGTGTCGGGGACCAGCCCAGGAAACTGCCGACGATCGCGACCAGCGCGAACACCAGGAGGATGTTCAAATACTTCATTGAGCGCCACCTTTATCTGCCATCAGACGCCATCAGGCTTTGGGTATCTTGGCGAGGCGCAGCATTCGCTGCCAGGGAGTAGCGGGCTCTTCCAACTCGCCGGCGTCGCTGAAGAGCGTTGGCGGAGCGCCGTGGGGCACCATCAGGTTCAGGGAGCGCGGTTCCACCTCGACGACAACCGGCGTGTAGCCAATCGGCTCGCCGTCGACGTGCACCGGCAGCGGGCGGGCGGTTTTGATTTCCAGGCGGCGCGCGCGATACATGTCGACTTCGGGGTCCAGCAAATGCTGGTTGAGCAGCAGGCGCAGGCCGTGCAACACGGTGCGCGCGGCGCCTCGTCCACGGAAACAGTAGATGTCCAGCAAGCCATCGTCGAGAATCGCGTAGGGCGCCATTTTCATGAAGGCGCCGTACAACTGGATGTTGTTGGCGACGAGCATGATCAGGCGCCGGCTGACGCGCCGCCCATCGGCGCGCACGATGGCCGACGTGCCCGCGTAATCGCGCAGGGTGAGGCCGGCGGCGACGACGAAGGCCAACATCCCCAGCCGGTGTTTGCGCTCCAGTTCTTCGTTCACGGCCACGTTCACCTGGGCGTCGAAGCCCACCCCAACCCAGCACAGGAAATGATGGGCCAGCCGCCCGCCGGCCAGGTCCACTCGACCCACATCCACCCGGCGCACTCTGCCTTCCAGGAGCAATTGGGCGCAGGTCACCAGGGAGTAGGGCGGCCACAGGCTTCCCGGGACGGGTAAGCCGAGCTGGCGCGCCATCACGTTGCCGGTCCCGGCCGGCAAGACGCCCAATGCCGTCTCGCTGCCGGCCAGCCCGTCGACCACCTGCGACAGCGTGCCGTCGCCGCCCGCCGCCAGGACCGCGTCGCAGCCGAGCACCACCGCCCGGCGGGCATAGGTGGTCGCGTCGCCATGGCCGTGAGTTTGTTCCACACCGGCTATCGCGCAGCCGTGTCCGGCCAGGTACTCGACCATCTGGCCGATCTCGGCGACTATGTCCCGCTGGCCCGCGGCCGGATTATGAATGACAAAGACCTTCATGTTCGGCTCTACGGCTGAATATCGGCGACCGACTCCACGATGCGAGTGGGCAGGTAGGGAAAACGGTTGACCTCAGCCTGGCGCGTGACGCCGCTCAACACCAATGCGGTTTCCATACCGCTTTCTACGCCGGCGATGATGTCGGTGTCCATGCGATCGCCCACCATCAGCGTGTTCTCCGAGTGGACGCCCAGGTAATTCAGCGCGCTGCGCATCATCAACGGGTTAGGTTTGCCGATGAAGAAGGGGCTGACTCCGCTGGCCCGTTCAATGAGAGCCGCCATCGCGCCACAAGCCGGCACGAGACCCCCTTCGGCCGGGCCGACAGGGTCCGGATTGGTTGCGATGAAGCGGACCCCACCGACTACCAGCCGTAGGGCCTTGGTGATCAGCTCCAGGTTATACGAGAACGTCTCACCCAACACCACATAGTCGGGATTGCGGTCGGTCAGTACGTAGCCCACGCTATGGATGGCCTCGGTCAGACCGCTCTCGCCGATGACGAAGGCCGTGCCGCCGGGTCGCTGCGACTGGAGAAAACGTGCGGTAGCCATTGCGGAGGTGAAAATACGCTCGGCGGGAATGTCGAGCCCGATCGACTGCAACCGATGCGCCAGGTCGCGCGTGGTATAAAGCGGGTTATTGGTCAGCACCAAATACTCGGCGTGGCGTGCGCGCAGCCGCTCCAGGAACAGGTCGGCGCCGGGGATGATGGTTGGGCCATTGATCAGGACACCATCCATGTCGATCAAGTAATTCTTAGGTGGCTCCATGGGCGGACCCGTGCGCCTTTCTGTCCTACGGTGTGGATCAGACGATCTCGACCTGATCACCCTCGACGACTTCTCCGATCACCCAGGCCGGCTGACCGCGCACGGTGCAGAAGGCCAGGAACTCCTCCAGCCTGCCACGCGGCACCGCGATGAGCAGGCCGCCCGAGGTCTGCGGGTCGTGCAGCAGCATAGCCTGCCAATCCGCTACCGGCCGGGTGTAAGTAACATGCGAGTTGTAGTAATCATGATTATTGTGTGCGCCGCCTGGGAAAATCCAGTCCGCGCCGTATTGCCAGGCGCCGGGCAGCCAGGGCAGGGCGTCGAAGCGAATGCGCAGACCCACCTGGCCGGCCTGCGCCATTTCGAGCGCGTGGCCCAGCAGCCCGAACCCGGTGACGTCAGTGGCTGCGCGCACGTCGACTGCTTGTGCCGCCTGCGCCGCGACCCGGTTAAGGCGCATCATGCTTGTCACCGCGCCATCCAGGTGTTCCTGCTCCACTTTCTCCTGCTTGATCGCTGTGGTGATGGTGCCCGTGCCGAGCGGCTTGGTTAGCACCAGGGGGTCGCCGGGGTGGGCGCCGCCCTTGGTGAAGACGCGCGCGGGGTGGACGATGCCCGTTACCGCCAGGCCGTACTTGGGCTCTTTGTCCTGAATGGTGTGGCCGCCGGCGATGGGCGCGCCCACCGAACCGACTACTGCGGCCCCACCGCGCAGGATGTCCGATAGGATGCTGACCGGCAGATCGGGCGGGAAGGCGGCCAGGTTAAGGGCAAACAGCACCTCACCGCCCATTGCGTAGACGTCGCTCATTGCGTTCGCCGCCGCGATCGCGCCGAACTCATAGGCGGTATCTACGATTGGCGTAAAGAAGTCCGCCGTTTGGATGATAGCCTGTTCGTCATTCAGCCGGAACACCGCAGCATCGTCTGCCACGCCGAGACCTACCAACAGGTCGGGATACTGCCCGGCCGGGAACAGGTTTTGCAGTGGGCGCAGTACCTGCGCCAGCGCCGCGGGCGGCAGCTTCGACGCTCAGCCGGCGCACGTGCTCAGGCTTGTCAGCCTGACGATCTCTTCGCGGGTCATTTGGCCACCTCAGCTACCTTCGCTGCCTCTCTAACTCGGCAGTCGAGCGAATTATACTCAGTTTGCACTCATCGGGTCAATTGCGCCCGACGCGTACGCCTCGAGCACACAACGAGGCAATCCTCCCGGAGGATTGCCTCGTTGTGGCGTGCCGTACGGACCGCCCGACGCCTCGGCGTGCGCGGCCCACAAGGCGTGGCGCGTGATGCGGATGGCGCCTAACGGGCCGGCGCCAGGCGCAGGGTCACGATCTGGTACGGCTTGACGAACAGGCTCACCTGGCGACCCATCACACTGAGGGGCGTCTGGTTCTCCTCAAGCAGATTTGCCCGCCAGGCGCTGTCCAGTTGGAAGCCGGTCGTCAGGGTGACCGGGCCGCGTTGTCGTTGGCTTTCGTACAGGCGCACGATGATCCCGTCGCCGTCTTCGGCCTGCTTGATCGTCTCGATCACGATGTTGGGCCGATCAACCGTCAACAGAGGCGCTAAAGCCTTTTCTGCCCTGCCCCGCTGCCCTTCGGCGATGATAATTGGGTCATTCAGGGCGTAAGCGGCCGCGATGGTCGCCTCATCCCAACTGCCCGCATGCGGGAGCAGGCTATAAGCGAAGCGATGTTCGCCCTGGTCGGCTTCCGGGTCAGGAACGGTGGGGCTGCGCAGCAGGCTGATACGCATGACATTGTCGCGGATATCGTGTCCGTACTTGCAGTCGTTGAGCAGGCTGGCGCCGTAGCCGCCTTCGCCCAGGTCGACCCACTTCTGCGCGCAACTCTCAAAGCGTGCCCAGTCCCAACTGGTATTGCGATGAGTTGGCCGCTGAACATTGCCCCATTGGATCTCGTACGTCGCGACCGGCGACAGAACGTCAATCGGGAAGGCTGCCTTGAGCAGGATGTGCCGCTCCCGCCACTCGATGTCGGTAACGAAATCGAGCTGCCGGCTGTTGCAGGCCAGCGAGATGCGCTGCACGTAGTCGCTGTGCAGGATGCGGCGACGCACTTCCAGCGTCGCACGCAGCGGGCCGGACTCCACAACCCGAATCGAAGTGGCCGGCTCGCTCGTCCACAACTTATCGTCATAGAAGATGTCTATGTCCCAGGCGTCCCAGTCGACGGGTCGGTCTTCGAAGGCCTGGAACTGCCCGGCAAGCGCGCCGACCGGCAGAACTTCGCGCCGATTGACCTTGTCGAGGATGCGAGTGATATCGCCCGCCGCGTTGAGCTCGACACGCAGGTAGTCGTTCTCGAGCAGTTCTGCGCTCGCGAACAGGGCGGCGGACTGGAGTGATGAGGGCGCGCCCGCGCGCCCGGCGAACCTCAGTGCTTCAACGGTGAAGGGTGCGATCTCTCCCAGGGCGAGCCAGGTGCCTTCGGCCGCGGACTGGGTGGCGACCGGGGTGCCGTCGGCGCGTTCCAGGTGTTGGCCCGCTTCCAGGTAACCCGACCAGAAAGCCAGGTCCCGGCGGGCAAACGATGTCGGGTTGGCAGCCAGCAAATCGCCCCCAGCCTGGCTCCCGATGGCAGCCAGGGCCGACTCGCGTACCGAAAGCGCGGCCGCGTGCACCTCGGCATATTGGGCCAGCGATTCCGTGTACACGGGCGTGATGCTGCTGCCCGGAATGATATCGTGGAACTGGTTTAAGCAGACTAGTTGCCAGGCGTGCTGGAGAGCCTGCAACGGATAATGGTAGCCCGGATTCAGCAAGGCAGCCTGGGCGGCCAGGAACTCCGCATCGTGCAGGAGGAATTCGCTTTTGCGGTTGGCCCGTTTGTTGCGGCTTTGCGTGGTATAGGTGCCGCGGTGCAGTTCCAGGTAGAGCTCACCGTTCCACACCGGCAGCTTGTCGCCTTCGTTGGCCTCCAGCTTGCGGAAAAAGTCGCCGGCGCTGCCCTGGCGCATGCGCGGGGTCGCTGGGAAAGCTGCCATCTCGCGGATGTTCTCGAGCATCTCGCGCGTCGGGCCGCCGCCACCGTCGCCCTGACCGTAAGCCATCAGCAACTCCTGGTGCAGCTCCTTCTGTTGGAACTTGCGCCAGGTGCCGATCGCTTCCCCCGGCGTGGCGCCGGCATTGTAGGTGCTGGCCCAGGAATTCCCGCCCCAAAATATGCTGCCCCCTTCGGGCGTCGTGCTGAAGTGGGTCAGCACGCGCGTGCCGTCGAGCCCCTGCCACCAGAAGCTGTCATAAGGCAGGCGGTTGTACTTGTTCCAACCGATCTTGATCGTGAAAAAGTAGTCGAGCCCGGCTTCCTTCATTAATTGAGGCAGATTCCAGGCATAGCCGAAGACATCAGGTAGCCAGAGCACCGGCGACTCGGCCTGTGGGCCGAAATGCTCGCGAAAGAAGCTGCGCCCGAGCAGGAACTGGCGGGCCAATGATTCCGGCCCGGTCAAGTTGCAGTCGGCCTCGACCCACATGCCGCCGATCGCTTCCCAACGCCCTTCGGCCACCCTTTGGCCGATCTTCTCGAACAGATCTGGGAAGTCCTGGCGGATAAACTCATAGAGCTGCGGTTGGCTCTGTGTGAAGTGAAAGTCGGGGAACTGCTCCATCAGGCGTGTCACAGTGTGGAAGGTGCGGGCCGCCTTGCGGCGAGTCTGTGCGAGAGTCCACAGCCAGGCCACGTCGATGTGTGCGTGGCCGGTCGCGACGATCTGGGTTTCCATTGGGTTACCCGCACGAGCGATGCCTCGGCGCAGCGCGGCATGGGCCGGCGGCACGCTGGCATAGAATCCGTCGCCCACCGGCTCACGCGTGTCGAGGAGCTTGAAGGCCTCGTCGAGCGCGTTGAGCAGGTAGGCGCGGGCGGGCTCGTTCTCATCCAGTTGCTGCACGATGCCGGCGGCCACCCGCGCGGTGGCCAGAAAATCGCGCGTGGCCTGGTCGATCTCCACCAGCGCGCAGGTGCGCATGAAGAGCTGCGTGCCCGGCTCGCCCTTGGTGGCGCCGCCGCGGCCGGTCCAGCCGTGCAAAGCGAGCAGGTGTGAGCGGCGGTCACGCCACTCGGCCGGCAAACTGATTTCCTGGTGATGGCGATCGCACGAGGCGTAATGCTCGCCATCGATGTAGGCCAATGATTCCGGGTGCGAGAAGTCGCCGGCTACTCCCAGTGGCAGGTAGAGCGCGACCGCTGCGTCAGGGTCCCAGCCGTCTGGCACCTGAAACTGCGTACGCAACACGTAGTCCGTCAGCCATCCGCCCCAATAAGTGTTAGCTTGGATGATGGGCCACGCGCTGTCGTCGCCTGCCGGACCGATGTTGGTTGGGTCCAACTGGCTGGCATCAGGCAGGAGCAGGCATCGGAAGGGCGGCAGCACCTGGTAACGCCGATAGACCAGTGGTTCGATCAACTCCAGGCGTCGCTGGACCTTCTTGATTGTCAGACGAACTTCGTGAAGCAATTCTTCCTCCCATTTCCTGAGCAAAAGGACGGCTTTGTAACCTTTTGTCAGCTATCTTACTCTAATATATTAGATGTGAGAAGCGGCGGAACTCTGGATGCGGAGGAGGGACTCATGCCGAAGCTGGCAATTACTGGCAAGGGTGGCGTTGGGAAAACGACGCTGACAGCTTTACTTTCACACGTCTATGCCGGACGAGGCCAGGACGTGATTGCAATTGATGCTGACCCAGCCGGTAACCTCGGCCTAGCGTTCGGTCTGTCTGCCGAGTTGGATGCTGAACTCAAGCCGATCGCCGAGATGGAGTCGCTGATCTATGAACGCACGGGAGCCCAACCCGGCACGGTCGGCGGTTGGTTCAAGCTTAATCCCAAGGTTGATGACATTCCTGACACCTTCAGTGTCAGGCAGAACGGGGTTCGTTTGCTCCGCCTGGGCACGGTGCGCGGTGGGGGTACAGGTTGTCTCTGCCCCGAAAATGCCCTGCTGAAAGCTCTGGTCACCCATCTCTTGCTCTACCGTAACCAGACGCTGTTGCTCGACATGGAAGCGGGCGTCGAGCACCTTGGGCGCGGTACTGCCGGCGCTGTCGATGCCTTCGTTATCGTCGTCGAACCCGGTCTGCGCAGCCTGGGCACTGCCCATCAGATTCAGGGGCTAGCGCAGGAAATCGGCGTCAAGAACATCTATCTCGTAGCCAACAAGACGCGCGGTCCGCAGGATGAGGAGTTCATCCGAGAACATGGACCCGATCTGCCTTTGCTCGGTAGCCTCCCCTTTACCCTGGCAGCCGTCTCTGCCGATCAGGACGGCGCAGCAGTCTTCGATCAGGCGCCAGAACTGCTGGCGGCTGCCGAAGAAATCGCAAATCGTTTGTAAACACTGTAGTTTATTATACGGATTTGAATCCGTAGTTCACCCCGTTGACGGGCGCGTCAATTAAGTCGTATAGTGTGCTTACAAATGAGGAAAGCGGCAGAACAGTGGCCCGGTTTGAAGGCCGGGTCGGGGAGGCAAAAATGGTATACCGGGGCAAGCAACGCACGATGCCGGAGATTCTGATTGAGCTCCGTGAGGACGACCCCGAGTTCAAGCAGGCCATTTCAGCGCAGGGTTTCCGGGCCGGTCAGACGATCGCCGAGCCGGAAGCGCTTAACCTTAACCTTTATACCCTGATGAAGGGACGTGTACAGCTCATTCGTGAGGGGCCGAACGGCCGTCGCCTGGCGATCGCCTCCCTTGGTCCCGGCGCCATGTTCGGTGAAGGCGCTCTCCTGCGGGCCGAAGATTCGACTGTAAAGGCGGTGGCGTTGACCGATTGTATCATCTGGGCGGTGGGTGCCCCGCAGGCGCAGGAACTAGTGATGCGCTATCCGGTTCTGAGCTGGGGCATTCTTCAGACTGTCGGCGAGCGCTTAGTGCAGGTCGAGAACCGTATGGAAGAGGTGGCCTATAAGCGTTTGCCTGAGCGCCTGGCCGGGCTCCTGCTGGAACTCTCTAACGGTGGGCGGGCCATTCGTGGCACCAGCCATCAGGCTTTGGCGGACATGCTGGGCACCTACCGTGAGACCATCAGCGCAATTCTGCGGGGCTTCAAGGATGCCGGACTGGTAGAGTTGGGCTATCGCAAGATTGAGTTACGCGATGTGCGTGGTCTTCAGGCGGCCGCGGGCAGTATCGAGTGATGTGGGGTTGTAGTTGACGGGTTAGTGAGTGGTTATAGTCTGGGCGACGAGCGGGGGGCAGGCACCTGGGGGGTACTGCCTCCCGTTTGCGTTTTTGGGGCTAGCCAATGCTGCCCGCGTGGTGTAAAATACTGGCGGTGGAGGGGGCATGGCGAGCAGCGGTTTGCAGGGGAAGGTGACCTTAATCACGGGCGCGACCGGCGTCGTCGGTCCTGCCGTGGTGGCCGCATTTGCCGAAGACGGCGCGACGATCGCCGCCGCGAGCCGTTCTGAAGCCGAGCTTGCCCACCTGCGTGAAGAGCTCGGCTTGCCCGGCGGCCGCTGGGCCGGGTATCTGGTGGATCTGGCGGACCCAGCCGCGACACAGGCGCTGGTCGACGCGATCGTGGCTCGCTACGGGCGTATAGACATCCTGGCGGCAGTCGCCGGGGGCTGGCGCGGCGGCGCGACCGTTGCCGCCACCGAGCCGGCAACCTTCGATTGGTTATTGCGTACTAACTTATTAACAGCCTTCAACGCGTGCCGGGCGGTCTTACCCGTCATGCAGGCTAACGCCTGGGGCCGGATCATCACCGTCGGCGCGCGTTCGGCGGTCACCGGGCAGGCCCAGTCCGGCGCGTATGCGGCCAGCAAGGCGGCCTTGATCGCTCTGACGCAAAGCATATAGCGTTAGAGACCCGGAACCAGGGGATCACGGCGAACGTCGTACTTGCAAGCACCATCGACACACCGGCTAACCGGGCAAGCATGCCCGACGCAGACCCTGGTCGCTGGGTGACGCCGGTCCAGATTGCCGCCGTGATCCGTTTCCTGTGTTCGGATCAAGCGGCGGCCATCAGCGGGGTGGCGCTCCCGGTCTACGGGCGAGCCTGAGGGAGGTGACGTATGGACGAGGCAACTGAGGTCATCGAGCTACCGTTATTCCCGCTCAAGACTGTGCTTTTTCCCGGGCAGGTCTTGCCGCTGCATATCTTTGAGGCGCGTTATCAAACCATGATCCGCCGCTGCCTGGCGGACGACTCACCGTTCGGCGTCGTGTTAATCCGCGAGGGTCAGGAAGTGGGGGCTGAGTTGGCCGATCCTCATCCGGTCGGCACACTGACGCGCATTGTCGAGAGTACCCATTTGCCCGACGGCACCATGAAGATCATCACGGTCGGCACCGAGCGCTTTCGCATTCGCGAGTTGTTGCGTGATCAACCGTACCTGCGCGGGCAGGTCGAGACCTATCCACTGCCGGCGCCGCTAGACCCAGACCGAGTGCGCGGCATGGCGGACAAGGTGCGAGCGCGCGTCACGCGCTATATCGAGCTCATCGCCGAGGCGGCCGGCTTGCAGATTGAGGTGGGCGAGGCGCCGGAGACGCCCCAACAGGTGGGCTATCTGGCCGCCGTCGCCATGCAGATCGACCTGGACGAGAAGCAAGGATTGCTGGGAAGCGATTCGCTAGACCAGATCCTGCTGCGCGAGCTGACGCTGTTGAATCGGGAAAACGCCCTTCTCACGTGGATGGCCAAGACAAAAAAGTGGCCCGGGCAGGTGCAGTTCGGCCCTAGCGGGACGCTCTTGCCTAACTAAGAACCGCTTTTTTGAAGAGCCTTAATACACTGATAATTTGACAGAACTTATGCCATGCGATAATATTATCGTATAAGCGTGGGAAGTCACAGCAGCTTTTCCAGGGAGTACGTCTCAAACAGCCACTCGGGCTGCACGTCTGCCTTCCAGTGGCTGTTTTTGTTAAAGCACTGGACTCTGCTAATGTGCCAGACCCACGGGTAATACTCCGAGGAGGTGCTTCGCAATGGAGAGCACAGGCGTAGTAAAGTGGTTCAGCCGAAGCAAGGGCTACGGGTTTATTTCGCCCGACGGTGGTGGTGATAAAGATGTTTTCGTTCACTACTCCAACATTGTCGGCGAGGGTTTCCGCAATCTGAATCAGGGTGACCGGGTGAGTTTCGTCATCGAGGACAGCCCAAAGGGTCCCCAGGCAGTTAATGTAACTCGCATCTGATTCACTGCGAACTCTCGTAAAACACCGCAGCCCTCGGCAGATAAGCCGAGGGCTTGCTCTTTAAGCCACAAAGGCAGTGTAGCGCAAATCACTTGCCAATAGTCTGTAATGCAGGTAGAATATTTGTATGATACGCCCATTCGCCCTGGCCGACATCTTGCTGGTTTACCGGCTGCAGAATGACGGTGTGCCGTTGGCGATTGAGCACATCCTGAGCCACCCGCGCCCGCCCTTGTGGCTGGCGCTGACCGCCCCCTGGCCCTGGGCGGGCCGAGGAGTGGCCAGTTACGTGCTCAAGGAGCGCAGCCAGGGCCGGCAGATGAAGGGTTTCGTGCAGTTACTGAAGCGAGCTGCCCGGCCCGAGGCCGACCTGTTACACATCGCGCCGGCCCACGCCGTCGCCCCTGATGGCGACCCTATTTCCGATGCAATCTGGCGTCGTTTGCTGCTCCACTGTTGCGCCGAAGCGGCGCGGCATGGGCTGCAGCGAGTGTTTGCCAGTGTTCCGGATGGCGGGCCCGAGATGGCTTGCTTGAGGGATGCCGGATTCAGCCTCTACGCGCGTGAGACCATCTATCGGTTGTCTGAGGTGCCGCAGGCCGCGCCGGTCCCGCCAGGATTTCGCCGCCAGTTCCCGCGTGATAGTTGGGCCTTGCAGCGCCTGTATGCGCGTAGCACCCCCTGCCTGGTACAACAAGCAGAGGGCGCGATGACTGGCGAGGCCGGCTCTCCGCCGCTGTCGTGGTGGGAGCCGGACCGTTGGCAGGGCACGGTCTGGGCGCCGGCAGGCGAGGTGCGCGGGGCGGTCCGGGTTCATGTCGGGCGAGCCGGCCACTGGCTGAGGGTGTGGGGCGCGAATGCGTTGACTGCGCGTGAGACGCGCGCGCTGGTTGAGCAGGGACTTCAGTTGTTGGCGACCTTGCCGCCACGGCACAGGCCAGGCAACCTGCCCGTCTACGCGACGGTGCGCGATTACGAGATCGGGCTCAGCGCGGCCTTGACCGGGTTCGGCTTTGCGCCCTATACGGATCGGGCGCGTTTTGTCAGGCATACTGTGGCTACCCGTCGGGTTCCTGCCCGGTCGGCCTTGCCGGCAATCGAAGTGCGTCAAGAAGTGCCGGTGCGTAGCCAGGCCCAGGGCCCGATGCGATCGGCCCAAGAAGCGAAAAGCAGAGGATAGTCAGGTAAGTGTCACAACAATATCAAATCACCGATGACCTGGATGCCTTGTTGCAGGTCCTGCCCCCGCCTGTGGAACAGGCGTTGCGTAAGGCCAACCAGGGAAATGATTTGCTCGAGATCGTGTTGGATCTCGGCCGCCGGCCGGAAGCCCGCTTCGTGGACCACGAACTGGTCCTGAGCGATCGGGAAGTGACTTGCGAAGATCTGGCCTATGTCAATGATCGCATCAGTGAGTTCACGGGCGACAATCGCGCAGGCATCGAACGAACACTGCATCGCATTTCGTGCATTCGCAACCGTCAGGGGCGGGTGATCGGCCTCACGTGCCGGGTTGGCCGTGCCGTTTACGGTGTCATCGACATTGTCGAAGATATTATGAAGTCGGGCCAGAACGTGCTGTTATTGGGCCGGCCGGGCGTGGGCAAGACCACGCTCTTGCGTGAGGCCGCACGTATACTAGGCGAGAAAAAGCGCACGGTGGTGGTGGATACCTCGAACGAAATCGGCGGCGACGGAGATATTCCGCACCCGGCGATCGGGCGCGCGCGGCGCATGCCGGTGTCCGCGCCGGAGTTGCAGCATGAGGTGATGATCGAGGCGGTCGAGAACCACATGCCGGAAGTGATTGTCATCGACGAGATCGGCCGTCAGCAGGAGGCCGCCGCCGCCCGTACCATCGCCGAGCGCGGCGTCCAACTGATCGGCACGGCGCATGGTAACTCGCTCGCAAACCTGATGATGAACCCGACCTTGTCGGACCTGGTGGGTGGCATCGAGAGCGTCACCTTGAGCGACGAGGAGGCTCGCCGCCGCGGCACGCAGAAGTCCGTGTTGGAGCGGCGCGCTCCGCCCACCTTTGACGTGCTCATCGAGATCCAGGACCGCCAACGGATGGCGGTGCATCACAGCGTGGCGGCGGCCGTCGATGCCCTGCTACGTGGGCGCTCGTTGTCGCCGGAAATCCGCTATCGAGACGAGAACGGGCAGGTGCGCATCACCGAAGCCGCGCCCACCCCGGTGCCTTCGGAGGCGCGTGCCGCGAGCATGGGGATGAACCGGCTGCCGTTTGACCGTCAAGGCGTGGGTCATACCAACGGCACCGGCCGTTTCGAGCCCCATCCCGACGCGCTTCCTGCCCCGGCAGCCTCGGAGGCCGCGCTCAGGGCTGAGCGCACGGACCGGGTAGCACGCATCTATGCCTACGGTGTCAGCCGAGGCCGGCTCGAGCAGGCGGCGCAGAACCTCGGCGTCCCTGTCCAAATAGTCGACTCGTTGGACCAGGCGAACACCGCAGTCACGCTCAAGAACTACTACCGCAAGCATCCGCAGCCGATTGCCGAGGCCGAGCGCCAGCGTATACCCGTCTACGTGTTGCGGGCTAACACGATCAACCAGATGGAATCGGTCCTTGGCGACATCTTCGGCGTCGCGGTCGAGCCCGAGGATCCTATGGAGCGAGCGGTCACGGAGACGCGTGAGGCGATTCGCCGGGTCCTGGCCGGTTCCGAAGCTGAGGAACTGCGCCCGGCCAACGCTGAGATTCGTAGACTGCAACACGAGATGGCCCGTTCTGCCAACCTGATCTCGCATAGTTACGGCAATGAGCCTCGGCGCCGCGTGCGCATCTTACAGGGCTAATCTGCCATGAAAACCCGGTTTCCCAGCCGATAGTCCCGTGAGGACTCCCCCGGACTTGTGGAAACCGGGTTTTTGACTATCATAGGGCGATGCGGCAGCAGGGCCATGCGGCCACCGGGGCGACGGGGCATCGGGACGCTGCCACACGAGAGTCGGTGATATCACAGGTTGGTGAGGATGGGCCTGTTCGTTTCATTTGAGGGGCCTGAAGGCAGCGGCAAGACGACGCAGATCCAACTGTTGAGCCGCTGGCTGGTCCAACGTGGTTGCGACGTGCTGACGACGCGCGAGCCCGGCGGCACCCGCATCGGCGACGCGATACGGACGCTGCTCCTCGACCCGGCTCACACCGAAATGCAACCCGAAGCCGAGACGTTGCTCTACTCCGCTGCCCGCGCGCAGATCGTGGGCGAAAAAATCCGCCCACATCTGCAACGAGGCGGGGTTGTACTCTGTGATCGTTTCGCCGACTCTACCCTCGCCTACCAGGGTTACGGGCGACAGCTTGACCTGGACACGCTACGCACGATCCTGGCTTTTGCCACCGGGAAATTGACGCCCGACCTGACTATCTACCTGGATCTGGCGGTGAGCGAGGGTTTGCGGCGCAAACAGGGATGCGATGAGTCCGAGTGGAACCGCCTGGAGCGTGAGGTCGAGGCATTCCACGAGCGCGTGCACCAGGGATACCTGGCTTTGGCGGCGGCGGAGCCGCATAGATGGCTGGTATTGGACGCCATGCAGCCGGTAGGCGCCATCCAGGAGAGTGTTCGTGAGGCAGTTTCGTCCCGCCTCGGCAAAGTGTAATATGTAGCGCGTAGCGGATTCCAGCCAATCACGTTGTATTGAATACGAGCCATGATCTACTCGTAACGAGGAGGAACACTCATGAAACTGGTTATGGCCATTGTCAGCAGCGATGACTCGCGCGATCTACTGAACCGCTTGATCAAAGCCGGTTTTCGGGCCACCATGATCTCCAGTACCGGTGGTTTCCTGCGTGAGGGCAAGACGACCATCCTGGTGGGCGTGGAAGATGACCGGCTGCCGCAGATCGTGGAAGTGGTGCGGCAGAGCTGCCGGCGCCGCACCCAGTGGGTGTCTCCGCTACCCACCCTGGAGGGGCCGGGTTTGGAAATGTCCGAGCCGATTGAGGTGAGTGTGGGCGGCGCGGTCATTTTCGTGCTGAACGTGGAGCAGTTTATACAGGCCTAGGCCAGGACGCAGGCGAAGACGAGAGACCAGACGTCTTTTTTTCGGGGTTACATAACGCCGAAATCGTCTCCGCTTTCGCCCCCGGCATCGTCGCCGCCGAGATCGGGCATGGATTTTTCGATGGACTCGGGGTCCTCACCGGCTTCGAGCCTGCCGATGACTTCGTTGAATTCAGGACCCAGGTCCTCGCCGGTCTCGTTGGCCATCTTGCGCATGAAGCGGGCCATGGACTTCGGGTCGTCTTCGTCCAGTCCCCCGAGCGAACTTGGATCGGAAAGGTTGTCCAGCCGGCTTTCTTCGGAACGGAGGACGGCGACCTTTGAGATCAGGCGGCGCAGATTTGTGCCGTGACAGCGAGGGCAAACTGGATCGCGACTGGCGGCATCGGCGAAGGACTGCCAAAGCAGGCTGACACGCCGTTTGCAGTCGTTGCAATAGTATTCGTAGATCGGCATTGTGACCTTTCCCCACTTGGTATGCGATGTTTAGCGAGTCGATTATAACGCAAACTTGCTGGGTCACAAAGCAGGTTCACCACAGCAGGAAAGCCATATGAGCCAGTTGAGTCCAACTGCCGTGTTAGAAAGCGATAATACCATCCAGCAGTGGTATACCGGCCTGCAGGCGAAGCGGCCATTGCTGGTCGTTATTTGCGGTCCTTCGGGTGTCGGCAAAGACGCGACGATCAAACGCATGAAAGAGCGCGGCTATTCGTGCCATTTTGTGGTAACGGCTACCACGCGCGCCATCCGGCCCGGTGAGGTGGACGGCGTCGACTATCATTTCGTTACCGAAGAGACTTTTGCCCATATGCTGGCACACGGTGAGCTGCTGGAGCACGCCCAGGTATACGGACAACATAAGGGCATCCCCAAGTTCGACGTCCGTCAGGCCCTGGAGAGCGGCCAGGACGCGGTGCTCCGTGTAGATGTGCAAGGCGCGGCTACCATGTGCCGCATGGTCCCCCAGGCAGTCACCATTTTCCTGACCGCAGAGTCCGAGGAGGAGTTGATCGAGCGGCTGCGCCGCCGGCGCACCGAAGATGAAGCGCAGTTGCATGCACGCATCACGACCGCCCGGGCGGAGTTGCTCCGCGTGAACGAATTCAAATATCGGGTGCTGAATCGCGAATGTGCCCTGGATGAGGCGGTTGAGCAGGTCATTGCCATCATGCAGGCCGAGAAATGCCGCGTGGACTGGGAACCCGTGCAGCTGTGAACGAGCAGCCGACCTCCAGTCCCGTTCCCGAATCCCCTGTCAGCCAGGGCGCCCGCTTGCCACTCGCGCGCCCGATCGTTACCAACATCCTCCTGGGCGCGATTGTGCTGGTCTTCATTCTCGAAACGATTGCGAGCGGGTTTGACCCGATCAATACTAATATTATGGCCGCAGTGAATCTCGGCGCGCAGGTCAACGCCTACGTGGCTCAGGGGCAATACTGGCGGTTTTTCGCGGCGCTTTTCTTGCACTTTGGCATCATGCATCTCGTGTTCAACGGCTGGGCGCTTTTCAGTCTCGGACGTGAGGTTGAGGCCCTGTATGGATCCCCTCGCTTTGCCATCATCTATTTCCTCACCGGCCTGTTCGGCAACGTGGCTTTCTATTGTTTGGGTGGGCCGTTCGTTCCCTCAGCCGGTGCATCTGGGGCAATCTTCGGGTTGGTGGGGGCCGAAATTGCCTTCTTCTACCTGAACCGGCGCCTTCTCGGCGGCTTGAGCCAGCAGCGGCTGCGCACTTTGTTCATACTGGTCGGGATCAACCTGGTGTTTGGCTTCACCGTCGCGGGCATCAATAATATCGCCCACATGGGTGGTCTGATCAGTGGGCTGTTGTTGGGCCTCGGCCTGGCGCCGCATTACAGCGTGCGCTGGGAAGGGTTGATGCCGGCGCCCCGTTTGGTCGATGGCAACCCCGCCTCGTGGCGGTTCATTGCGCCTCTGATCGGCCTTGTCCTTTTGCTCGCCGGCGTCCGGTTGGGCGACCAGCGTTGGGCCACCGCTACCTCCCTGTCCCCTCGGCCCTCGCCGGCCACGGAGCTTGTGGCCGAGTTGCGCCAGAATTCTCCCCTTCACGCTTTAAGCCATTAGAGTATAATAGACCTGGAACGTTGAACGCGTTTGATTGAACATGGGCCGGTTGCGGAGGTGTGCAATGCCAGCAACGCGAGATGTGGTGGTCCGGCCGCCGGCGGTGGCAGGAGCTTGGTATCCCGGCAGCGAGCCGGCGCTGCGGCGTGCGGTGGAAGATTATATGGCTCAGGTCGAGCCGCTGACGTTGCCCGGTCGAGTGATTGCCCTGGTCAGCCCACATGCGGGTTACACTTTCTCCGGCCCGACGGCGGCGCGCGCTTTTGTCCAGGTGCGTGGGGCAGACTACCGGCGCGTGGTGCTGCTCGGCCCTTTGCACCGGCCGATCTGGGGCAGCCGGCTGGGTCCGTTCATGGTTCCGACCGAAACGGCCTACCGCACTCCCCTGGGAACCCTGCCGGTGGACCGTGAGTTCATCGCCCGGCTGGCCGGTAGCGTCCCCCTCACGCCAGTGCAGGGTGACAAAGAGCATGCCTTGGAGATCGAATTGCCCTTTTTGCAGGTAGCGCTGGGCAGCTTCAGCCTGGTTCCCATCATGCTTGGCGAACATATCGCCGAACCTGGCGCCCTGACCCGAGTGCATGCGCTGGCGGATGGGCTGGCAGCGTTGAGCGATGAGCAGACTTTGTTTGTTGCCAGCACGGATCTTAGCCACCTGAACGACTATCAGGCCGTCGTGCGCACCGATCGCCGCCTGGCCGACCTGGTTGCTGCCTTTGACGTAGACGGGCTAACGGCTGCTTTGCGGACCGAACAGGTGCAGGCTTGCGGTGCGACCGGCCTGGTGGCCGTCCTCGAGGCGGCCCGGAAAGCCGGGGCGCGCGGCGCACAGGTGCTGGCCTATGCAGCGTCCGGGGATGTTACCGGCGACAGGAACCCGGGCAGCTATACTGTGGGCTACCTGGCCGCCGCGGTCTACAGGTGAGCATGCTGTACGCCGACGTCTGCGTGAATACGCCCCTGGGCGCCCGAGTGGGTCCCAGCCTGGGGGCAGATACTGCCGAGGACCCGGCCGCCCGGACCTTCACTTACCTGGTGCCCGAACGTCTGGAGCAGCGTCTGCAGCCCGGTTATCTCGTCTGGGTGCTGTTTCACGGCCGGCGCGTGCAGGCCATCGTGCTCTCTCTCAGCGAGACTGCACCGAGCTTTGAGGTGCGCGAGATTGAGGCGGTTGTCTGGTCGCAACCCCCACTCACCCAGGCCCAGCTTGACCTGGCCTACTGGATCAGTGCCTATTACCTCTCGCCCCTGATCGAGGTCCTGCGGATGATGCTACCGGCCGGCGTGAGCCAGCGCGGGCGCACCGTCCTGGTGCGCACCTCGCAGCCGGCGCCTGCCGGCCTGCCCCCGACTCAGTTGGCGGTGCTCGCGCGGATCGCGGAGGCCGAAGGCACGTGGGCCGAGGTCAGCGAGGGCTTGAGCAAGGTCACTCAGCGGGACGATCTCGAGCCCCTGATCGAGGCGGCCCTTGTGACCCGCGAAGTGGCCTTTCTGACACCTCCCCCTCATCCCAAGTTCGACCGCCGGGTACGTCTGCTGGCCGATCCTGCCACTATCGCGCGTGCGTTGCCCACGCTGGGTCATTCGTCAAAGCAGGCCGATGCCCTGGCCTGGCTGGTCCGGCAGACCGATCCGCTGCCCACACTGAAAGATCTCTGTGCCGGAGCCGGCTGCGAGGAAACGAGTGTGCGTGCTTTGGTCGAGCGCGGTTGGGTGAGCATCGTGCCGCGCCGCGCCTGCATCCGGCGGTCCTCGCCCGACCGGGAGTTGTCGGGCGAGGGCGGTAAGGCCGCGACGTCAGCAAGGCTGGCCGCTGCCCTGGCTGCCTTGCCCGCCGACCTGGTCGACGAAGCCGAATTCCGCGCGGCACAGGGCGTTGACAGCGCCACCTTGCGGGCTCTGATCAATAAGGGCCTGGCCCAGCGCGTCGAAGAGCCGGCCCTCGTGACGCTCACGCTGGAGCGCGACAGGGCCCCTGATGCGTTCATCAGCCTGCGCGGAGCTGAAAAGCACCGGGCCGTGCTGCACGCGCTGCAAAACCACGAAGGGCCGGCCTGGATCGGCTGGGTGTATGCCGA
The DNA here is from genome assembly GCA_017882045.1 of Anaerolineales bacterium. Lineage (GTDB taxonomy): Bacteria > Chloroflexota > Anaerolineae > CG2-30-64-16 > CG2-30-64-16 > JADGQF01. The sequence goes on along the minus strand of JADGQF010000001.1, from coordinate 33,253 downwards.
GACGGACGCTACGCTCGCTACATTGCGCGACCTGGAGAATGCCGGCCTGGTCAGCCTCCACGAAGAGATGGTCTGGCGCGATCCGCTGGCGGGCCACGAGTTCCTCGCCGACCGGCCCCCCGTACTGACCGAAGATCAGGAGCGGGTCTGGGAGGCGGTCAGGGCACGCCTGGAAGAGCGCGAGCGCCCGAGCGAACAGGGATCGAGCGACCGGCTGCCGGAGCAGAGCGCGCAGCAGGCGGGCAAGGCCTCGGCTATGCTCCTGTACGGTGTGACCGGCTCCGGGAAGACCGAGATTTACCTGCGCGCAATCGAGGAGGTGCTACGACGCGGACAGCAGGCGGTCGCGCTCGTGCCCGAGATCGCGCTGACCCCCCAGACCATTCGCCGCTTCGCGGCACGTTTCCCGGGCAGAGTGACAGTCTGGCACAGCGAGCTGGGCGACGGCGAGCGCTTCGACGTTTGGCGCCGGGTGCGGACCGGGCATCCGGCCGCCCAGGTGGTGGTTGGTTCGCGCTCGGCCCTATTCTTGCCCTTCCCCGACCTCGGACTGGTGGTGGTGGATGAGGAGCACGAGAGCAGCTACAAGCAGGAACGCACACCGCGCTACCACGCGCGCAGCGCGGCTATCCAGTTAGGCCGTGTGTGCGGCGCCCCCGTGCTGCTGGGCAGTGCCACCCCTGCCCTGGAGAGTTATTACGCTGCCAGGCAAGGTGACATCGATCTGCTGACGCTCCCGAAGCGGATCAGGACGGCGATCGCCACCGGCAGAAACGGCGGGGATGAGGAGAGCCTCGCGCCAGCTTTGCCACTCCTACCATTGGCTGTCCACCAGGATCTGCCTGAAGTGATGGTGGTGGATCTGCGCCAGGAACTGCGGGTGGGCAACCGCAGCATGTTCAGCCGGCCGTTGGCCGGGGCGTTGAGACAGGTTCTCGCAGCCGGGCAGCAGGCCATCCTCTACCTGAACCGCCGCGGCGCCGCCACGTTTATCCTCTGCCGTGACTGCGGTCACGTCGAGTCCTGCCCGCGCTGTGCGGTGCCGCTGGCGTATCATCGCGCCGGCGATTTGCTGATCTGCCATCACTGCAACCGGCGCTATCCGGTCCCTTTCAAATGCCCAGACTGCGGCAGCCAGCGCATCCGCTATTTCGGCAGCGGCACGCAGAACGTCGAGGAGGCCGTGCAACAAATGTTCCCGGCCGCGCGCACGCTGCGCTGGGATCGCGACGTGACCGGTGCGAAGGGGTCGCACGACGCGATCCTCCGTCGTTTTATTGCCCACGAGGCGGATATTCTGATCGGCACGCAGATGATCGCCAAGGGCCTGGACTTGCCGCTGGTGACGCTGGTGGGCGTCGTGGCAGCGGACGTGGGGCTGTTTCTGCCCGACTTCCGCGCGAGCGAGCGGACATTCCAGTTGCTGACCCAGGTGGCCGGGCGAGCTGGGCGCAGCTCCTTAGGCGGACGGGTGATCGTGCAAACTTACCACCCGGAGCACTATGCGATCGTAGCCGCAAGCCATCACGACTACGAAGGCTTCTATCGACAAGAGATGGTCTTCCGCCGGGAACAGAACTACCCACCGCTCAGCCGCCTGGCGACGCTCGTATGTTACAACAGCCAGGCTGCCAAGGCCCAGACCGAGGCGACACGCATGGCCGGGCAACTGCGTAATGAGATCGAACGCCGCGGGCTAACCGGAGTCGAGCTGATCGGCCCGGTCCCCTGTTTCTTCACCCAGGAGCGCGGCGCATACCGTTGGCAGATTGTCATCCGCGCCGCCGACCCGAACCTTTTGCTGCGTCGCCTTACCATTCCCATAGGCTGGCGCGTCGACGTCGATCCGGTCGACCTGCTTTGATAAGTGTATCCTGTGGCTGCCAGACAACATCTATAAAGCGATTCGCTGGTTAAGGGGGTACGTCGATGGGCTTGTGGAATATCGTGGTCCCGGCTGTGACGACTGTGGTCAGCGTCGTGTTCGCCGCGCTGGTATTAGCCCGCTGGGCACAGAGACGCCATCTCAACTCGCTGCTGTGGGGCATCGGTCTGCTGATGTTTGCCGTCGGCACCGCGATGGAGTTGCTGTACGGCCTGGCCGGCTGGCAGCCCTGGGTATTCCGGCTGTGGTACCTGTTCGGCGCGGTGCTTGTGGCGGCCTACCTCGGCATGGGCACCGCCTATCTGCTGATGCACGGCAAGACCCGCTGGGTAGCGCACGCGCTGATGGCCCTGCTCTTGATCGGTTCCGTCTATGCTGCCTACCGGGTATTCAGCGTTCCCCTTGACCCGACGCAGATGATCGCCGGGGAGCTGAGCGGAAGCGCCATCACCGTTAAGAGCGTGCGCCTCATCACCCCCTTCTTCAATTCCCTGGGTGTCATCCTATTGGTCGGCGGTGCGATTTACTCCTCGTGGCTCTTCATCCGCAAGCACATCTTGCGCAACCGGGTGATCGGCAATATCCTGATCGCGCTTGGAGCGCTGTCCCCGGCCATCGGCGGGATCTTGCAGAGGCTGGCCCAGTTGCACTTTATCCTCTACCTGAGTGAGTTGTTAGGCGTCGTCTTGCTCTTCGCCGGTTTCCTGGAAGCCAGCCGCGCCCCTCTCCCGGCTGCTGCCACGCGCACGCGGATCGTCTCTCGGGAACAATCGTGAAGCGTGGTCTCTGGAACCTGCTGATCGGCATAGCCTTGCTGCTCGGGGTGGCCTGGACGTGGGCAGGCCGCGTGCCGCCATCTGTGATCGCTTCCGGGGCGGACTTATCCCCGGCGCCCGCGGTCGGCCACCCGGCGCCCGAGTTCGCGCTGCATAGCCCGGCGGGAGACAGTTTCAGTCTGGGCGCCTTACGTGGCCAACCGGTCGTGCTCAATTTCTGGGCTACCTGGTGCCCGCCGTGCCGTAGCGAGGCGCCGGACTTGCAGAGCGCAAGCCGGCGCTATGCCGGGCAGGTGGCGGTGATCGCGGTCGACCAGGGCGAGCCGGCCGCGATGGTGCAGGCCTACACTGCGCAGCAGGGGTTGACCTACCCGTCGCCGCTGGACGAGAGCGGCCGGGTCAGCCTTGCCTACGGCGTCCACGCGCTGCCCACCACCTTCTTTATCGATCGCGAGGGCATCATCCGGCAGATCTATGTCGGTCCATTGAGCGGCCCTTTGCTGGCCCAGATGCTCGGGACGATCTACCCATGATGCTTCCCGTCCTGCAGATTGGTCCCCTGGCCGTGCAGACCTATCCCCTGGCGCTGCTGCTGGCCGGTTGGGCGGCCCTGGCGACCGGGGCACGCCTTGCGACGAGGCTGGGAATCGAAGGGGATCACATCTACAACGCGGGTCTGAGCGGGCTGGCAGCCGGACTCGTAGTCGGGCGCCTGGCGCACCTGATTGCCTTCTGGCCGGCGTACCGGCTCGAGCCATTGTCGATCATCGGACTGAATGCACGCGCGTTCTTACCCTGGCCGGGGGCGCTCGCCGGGTTGGCAGTCAGCGGGTACTATGTGTACCGGCATCGGTTGCCCCTCGCCACGGTGCTGGATGCGGCGGCGCCGGGTGGCCTGCTGGGGATGGCGATCGCACAGCTCGGGGCGTGGTTGGCCGGGCTGGAACCGGGCGCGCCGGCGGGATTGCCCTGGGCGATTGCCGAATGGGGCGTGCGCCGGCATCCCGTCCAGCTTTACCAGATCGTCGCGCTTTTGGCGGCCTTTGGGGTGGTCCTGCTCGTTCTGCGCCGCCAGCGGCGCCAGCGTCGCCCCGGTCGGGCCGCCTGGTCGGCGCTGCTCGGCTATGGCGTCAGCCTGTGGTTGATCGAGCCCTTCCGGGAATCCAGCGCGACGCTTGTGGCGGGTCTGCGCACGCTCCAGCTATTGGGACTGGCGGCCATCCTCATCGCGCTCGTAGCCTTACGGCCTCAGCCCGAGGCCAAGAAGATCATGCGCGCCTCTGAACGTAGCTCCGACGGCGAGCCGGGATAGGCAGGCAATAGCTCCCGGATGATGAAGCCGGCGCGCTCCAACGCGGCGGCATAGTCATTTGCTGAACGAACCCGCAACCGGTGTTCGACGCTGAAGCGCTCGACTTCATCTGCCCGCCGGGCGGCAAAGGTTTGGGTCATGCACCAGGCGCCCGTACCGGGCCGGTGGCGATGGGTTTCCGTAACCTCTAACCGGCCCCACGGGGCGTCAAAATGCGTCTTTTGCGGCCTTGTGCCACCCTTGCCGAACGTTCCCGGGTAGTCGAACACGTCGATCAGCAGGAGGCCGCCGGGGCGAAGAACGCGGCGCAATCCGGCCAGGGCGCGCGCCAACTCCTCCTCGCTAAACAAATACGCCAGCGGCGACTCCAGGCACAACGCGCCGTCAAACGAACCTGGACTGAAGGGCAGCGATTGAAGTAGCCCGCGTACCAGGTGGGCAGGCAGACTCTGCCCGGCAAGCTTCGCGCGTGCGAGAGCCAGCATGGCCCGGCTTGCATCCAGACCCGTTACCGTATAGCCGGCTCGGGAGAGGGCCAGAAGGTGTCTCCCCGTTCCGCACCCCGCATCCAACAGTGCGCGGCGCGGGCCCAGCCGGTCCTGCAGGAAGGCCAGTTGGGCGCGCAGAAAATCGGGCGCGCTTTCGTGAACCACATCGTAGACCGCGGCGAAGCTCACCTCCGGGTCGGCGTCAGCCATCCCTCTCCTCGCTCCTGTCGCTCAGCCCGTGCTCCTGATCGGCGCCTGCGGGGTGGCCTGGCCGGGCAGCGCGGCCGGCCGAGTGGTGGGCATAATCGGCGGGCGTGTCGATGTCTTCGATGATCTCTGCTGTTGGCCAGTCCAGCCAGGCGATTTGCCCGGCGTACGCCTGCAGGATGGGCCGGGCGCCGATGTCGCCTTCCAGTCGCGCAAACTCCGCGAAAGTGGCGCGGTCGAAAAGCACGGGGTTGCCGCGCTGCCCCTGGTAGCGGGGCGCGACGATGGGGGCGAGCGTCTCCCGATGGCGGCGGATCAGGGCAGCCAGCAAGGCGGTTGAGACGCCCGGCTGATCGGCCAGGAGGAATAGGACGCCACCGAGCGGCGCACTGTCGCGCCGCAGGGCGTCTAGCCCGGCGCGGACGCTGCGACTCTGGCCGGCTTCCCAATCCGGGACCGGCGCCTGTAACACGTCCGCGCCGGTCAGCGCCGCGCCGGTCAGCGCCGCGTGCACCCCGTCGGCTCCGGCGCCCAGGGTCACTGCCACGCGCGTCACGTCTGGGCAGGCCAGCGCCTGCCGGGTTACGTGCGCCACCAACGGCACATCGCCCCACGGCAATAGTTGTTTCAGCTCTCCGTACCGGCTGGCCCCTCCGGCCGCCAGGACCACCGCCCCGATACGGCTCCAGACCTCGCTCACCGGATCTGCGGCCTCTGCGGCGCCGATGATCACGCTGTCGACCGGCTCGTAGGCGAGCAGGAGGCGTGCGAGCGTGCGTGCCGCGTTCAGTGTCTCTTCGCTTTCCACCTTGTTCAGGAAAGGCACCAGCCGCGCGCCCGGGGGCAGATCCTTGGCGCCGCCTGCCGGATGGGCGATCACCGCCGCGACTATCTCCGGGGTCACCGGTTGGCCCAAGGTCGCGCCGGCAAGTTCGGCGACGATCTGCGGCCGGTGGACGTGTCCCGCGTCCAGCGCCTGTCCCAACACGTCGATGCCCACGACGGGTATCAGGATGGTCGTGCTCGGCGGGACGACCGGTTCGTGCGCGGCCGGGGCCTTGAACGGCAGACGCCGTGAGCCATCCGCTTCGATAATCAAAGCGTCCACCCCAGGCAGGGCCGCGATGCGCTCGGCCAGGGCCGACGGGATGCCGGCTACTTTGTCTATCTCAACCTGAATGTTCCCCGCGACCAGTACGTGGCCATATGTGTCCAACGCCTGCGGCAACTGGGCCAGCAGGGTCTGCTCATCGTGCAGGACCAGGAAGGCCGGCGCCCGCTGCATCTGGCTGGCAAAAATACGCGTGGTCATAGTAGTGACCACGTGCCGCCCGGAACCGGCCAACTCCTCGGCCAATCGGAACATGAGCGTCGTCTTGCCGCCGCCACCGACGATGGTGACGATGTCTTGGGTCTGTATTCGTAGGGCTTGAGAGATGAGCACTTGCAGCTCCCCTTTTAGAGGCACAGGCGGCTCAACCCGCAGCCGGCGGTTTCCCGGCCAGGATGGCCTCGAGTACCCCGCCACCCACGGCCAGCGACTTATCCGAGATGCTGAAGCAATGGGCGCGCTCGGCGCGCGGGTCAACGTCGCCGATCTTAAGCCCGGCTGAGACGACCAGCCCGCTGTGGATCAGCCCGCGCAGAACGCCGTCAAGCCCGGCCCGCACTTCCGTTCCGGAGACTGTCGCCAGCACCTGATCGGCCTTGACCATGTCTCCGATGGCCGCGTGGGCTTCAAGGATGCCATCGGCAGGGGCGTGCAACATGCGCCTACCGCGTTGCCCGGCCACTTCACCGGGGATGCCGGTGTCTGGCTCCGCCTCCCCATCCCAGATCACCCGGCCCAGCCAGTGTCCGCGGTTTGTCTCCACCACTGCGTGACAGTCCTGCCCGGCTCTAAAGCCGGGACCAAGCCCCACCACTAACGGCGCGTCCGCGGGCCGCGTTCCCGTGTTGCGTTTCGCCATGATGGCATCCACCACCACGGCCGGTTTCAATGCCAGGCGCAGGCTGGCCTCGGGGTCCACCGCCACCGGAATCTTACCCTCGGCAAGCGCGCGGCGCGCCTCGTCCGGCGAGCTAACCCGGCGGGCCACAATTCCCTCGACGGCAAATTCCCCCTCGTAGACTGCCTCGCCGAAGGCGACCGTGCGCCTGACCATCAACGGCTGCGCCAGTTCGGTCATTGCGACCGGAAAGCCGCTGCGATAAAGACGCGCCGCAACCCCGCTGGCCAGGTCGCCGGCGCCCTTGATCAACACCAGCACGTCATCAAAAGAAGACATCATCACACTCTTCTCAGCCCGCGTGGATAGTGGCTCTTCAATGTCCCTTGCACCCGCTTGCCCCAGCCCAGAGGAAAGCCATCCACGGTCACCAGGACCCAACCGTCCGCGCCGGCGTTGGGGAGGCTCTCCCCGCGCAAATAGGTCAGCACCTGGGGAGCGGCGGAGTCCAGGTTGGCGACCCGCCTCACATCGGCCGGGCTCAAGCCCATTGCCAGCCCCTGGCTGGGCTCGAAGCGTCCCTTCTTCAGCGTTCCGAGCCACCAGCCGGGATGGATAAAACGCAGACCGCTGAGATCGGGCAGACCGGCGGGAACCTGGTACAGGTACGAGCCGGCCAGCGCCAGGCGTTCTGTGGCCGGCGCGCGCTGCAAATGCTCCCGGCAAAAGGTCTCGTAAAAGCGGGTGGCTTCGACGGGCAGCTTCGGCAAGCGCCACCCTGGTAGATCCTCGTGCGCCTCCCGCTCGCAGCGGCGCAGCAAGGCAATGAAATGGCCCTCGCCCGGGCCGGTGTGCGGCCACAGGCGCACCGCCCGCCCCAGGCCGTCGCGGGCCGCCTCGCCAACTTTCTCGTTCCCCAGCCACTCAGGGCGTCCGGGTGCGAAGCCCGCTTGCCTGGCCGGTTCGACCGGCTCGAAATCCGCATGAGTTTCCAGGAAGCGAGCCACCGTGCCCTCATCCTCTTCGGCTGCAAAGGTGCAGGTGGAGTAGGCCAGCAGGCCCCCTGGGCGCAGCATGCGCGCGGCCGCGTCCAGAATACCCGTCTGACGGTTGGCGCAGCCCAGCACCAGTTCTGCGGCCCATTCGCGCCGTGCCGCATCGCTCTTGCGAAACATGCCCTCGCCGCTGCAGGGGGCGTCAAGCAGCACCCGGTCAAAGAAGTCCGGAAAACGCTCGGCCAGGCGCTCGGGAGTCTCGGCGGTGATGGCCGCGTTGCGCGCCCCCCAGCGTTCGAGGTTCTCGGCCAGGTCCCAGACCCGGCGCGGGTGGATCTCATTGGCCACCAGCAGCCCCTGGTTCGCCAGCAACGATGCGAGGTGGGTGGCCTTGCCGCCCGGAGCGGCTGCCAGGTCGAGCACCCGTTCGCCCGGCTGAGGCGCCAGCAACGCGGCTACGCTCATGGCCGAAGGATCCTGGAGGTAGTATAGCCCGGCAGCGTGATAGGGGTGCCGCCCAGGCTGCTCCTCCTCGGATACGCGGAAGGCTGCCGGAGGCCAGGTCAGCGTCTCCAACGCGAAGGGCAGGCGTTCCCGGAGCGCTTCGGGGGCAATCTTGAGGGTGTTGGCGCGCAGTCCGTTCGTGGCCGGTTGGTCGTAACTCGCGAGAAAAGCCGGGTACTCGTCGCCCAGCCAGCGCTCCATGCGTGCGAGAAACGCCTGGGGGATCAGCGGGCGAGATTGCTCACTCATCGAGTATCACGCCGCGCATCACACCGCGCATCACGCCGCTCGTCACAGGCTCATCACGCAACCGTCGGCCCGCGGGTCGCTTCCACCCCACAGAACTCCGTTCTCGGCGTCACGCAGGATGATCTGGCCGCGCCCGAAGAGCGCCCGCCCCTGTCCGCTCACCGGCAGCAGCGGATGGCCCATCTCCGCCAGCCGGGCCATAACCGGCATGGAAATACCCTCTTCTAACGCCACCGCGCCGCCTGCTTCTCCCTCGTCGATACAGAAGCGCGGGCGGTCCAGGGCAGACTGCGGGTCCAGGGCATCGTCGGCCAGCGCCACCGCGACCTGCAGGTGCCCCTGCGGTTGCATGAAGCCGCCCATCACTCCGAAACTGGCGAACAGCGAGCCATCGTGCTCGCGTGTGGCAAGGGCCGGGATGATGGTGTGGTAGGGCCGCTTACGCGGCGCGAGGGAGTTGGGATGACCGGCCTCCAGGCTGAAGTTGTGGCCGCGGTTTTGCAGTGAGAAGCCCCAGCCGCGCGGCACAATGCCCGTGCCGAAGCCCATATAGTTGCTGTTGATGAACGAGCACGCGTTGCCTTCGCCGTCCACCACGCTGAAATAGACCGTATCAGAGCCGGCGACCGGGCTTCCCCTCAGTCGATCCAGGCTGGCGCGCCCCGGCTGGATGAGGCGGCGGCGGGTGGCGGCATAGCCTTTGGAGAGCAATTCGGCCAGGGGGGCCGGACTGAACGTTGGGTCGGCCACGTACCAGCGCGCATCCGCGAAGGCCAGCCGCATCGCCTCGATCTCCAGGTGCAGCCGTTCGGCCGAGAGCGGCGGCAGCGCAGACAGGTCGAACCCTTCCAGGATGTTCAGCCCCAAGAGCGCGGCCAGTCCTTGCCCATTGGGCGGGCACTCCCACACCCTCAGCCCGCGATAGGTGGTGCTGACCGGCTGTTCCCAGGTGCTGGCGTGAGCCGCCAGGTCCGCTTCGGCCAGGCAGCCGCCGGCAGCCTGCACCGTTGCGGCGATCGCGGCGGCAATTTTACCCCGGTAGAAGGCTTCCTTGCCGCCCCCGGCGATCGTTCGCAACGTGCGGGCCAGCCCGGGGTTGCGGAAGATTTCCCCAGCGCGCGGGGCGCGGCCTTCAATGGTCAATTCCTGGCCGCCCGCTGCATGGCGCAACTGCCGCTCGGCGCCGCGCTCCCAGGCATAGGCGGTGAGTGGCGCGACCGGGAAACCCTCTTCGGCCAACCGGATGGCAGGGGCCAGGATTGTTTCCAGCGCCAGGCGCCCGTGCTGTCCGACCATGTCGCACCAGCCGGCGCAGGCGCCCGGCACCGTGACAGTGTAGGGATGATAGGGAGGCAACCGGCCGCCGAAGCCCTCCTTCTGCAAGCGCTCGAGAGTCAGCGCGGCCGGCGCGCGCCCCGAGCCGTTCAGGGCGCTGACCTGTCGCGAGGCGCCGTCGTAAAAGAGGGCAAAACAATCTCCGCCCAGCCCGGTCGACGTCGGTTCGGTCACGTTAAGGGCCGCGGCGGTGGCGACTGCCGCATCGGCCGCGTTGCCCCCTCTGGCCAGGATTTCGAGCCCTGCCGCAACCGCTAGCGGTTGCGACGCCCCGACCATGCCCCGTCGCCCAAGCACCGGCGATCGCCGGGAAGCGAAAACAAACTCATTGGTGATCAATGTATTGCGTATATCCTCCTAAAGCGAACGTCGATTTCAGGCATTACGCCGGCAGCTCTCCGGCCAGCTCTGCATCGGCCCGCGCCAGGAATTCTATGCCGCGAATGAAATCGGTTTTGGCTTCAGTGTAGCCCTGGCGGTTTCCGCCATACTGCGCGGCTAACTTGCGCTTCAACTGCGCGTAATTGTGTGCCGCCTCGGCATGCCGGCGCAGATATTCGCGGAACAACAGGTGCCGCACCCAGAAATCGTCCCCGAATTCGACGACATGGAGGTGATGCGTCCGAAATTCCGCCGGCCCCTTACGAAAAAAGCGCCGCTCGGGGATCAGCTCCTCAAACTCGGGGGCGTATTCGTAGCCGATAGCGGCCAGAGGATCGTATAGAGCCGGCGCCTCGTCTAGCGTCTGGATGCCGACCATGATATCAATGACTGGCTTGGCGGCGAGACCGGGCACGGCTGTGCTTCCTACGTGCTCGATTGCCAGGATGGCAGGGCCAATCGCCGCCACGATACGGCCCTTCTCTTCCTCGTACAGCGCCGGCCAGCGAGGGTCATAGTCCAGGATCACAACAGGCGCGCTCACCGTTGACTCCCCATCTACTCGTTCTTTCGCTCTCCCAGGATCACTGCATCCAGGTTCCGCTTCGGTCCATGATGCACCTGCTGGTCGTCGCGCCAGTAACGCACATCCCCATCCGCCGGTCAGTCTCGCTTCCGCAGCCCGCGCCACACGCGCTCAGCCGTCAGAGGGAAATCGTCGAAGCGCACGCCGGTTGCATCATGGACCGCGTTGGCCACGACGGCTGCAGCCGGCAGATAAGGCATCTCTGACATGCCGCGCGCGCCCCATGGGCCGTTTGGATCCGGCACCTCGACGATGATCGAATCCAGCCTTGCGGGCACGTCGAGGATGGTCGGGATGAGATAGGTGCTCAACTTGTCCGTCAACACCCTGCCACCCGCGGTTTTGAAGTTTTCCATCAGCGCGTAGCCCAGCGCCTGCACGGCGCCGCCTTCGATCTGGCCCTGCACCTGCTGCGGGTTGATCGCCTGACCCACGTCGTCGGCGCTGATGAAGCGCTCGACCAGCACCTCGCCGGTCTCAGTGTCCACAGTGAGCTGGGCGGCCTGCGCGACGTACCCGTAAGCGAAGTTGGGCTTGCCAAAGCCGGTGTCGTGGTCCAACTGGCTGGTCTTGGGCGCCAGGTAGACGAACTCGCCGACGGCCGGGCGGTCTTCGTTCTGCCAGGCCTCCAGCGCCTTCGCGGCTGCACCGCGCACCGCGTTGCCCGACATATAGGTCAGGCGAGAAGCGGAGGCGCTACCCGAGTCACCCATCTTCGCCGTATCCGAGGCCACCACCTGCACGCAGTCGAATGGGATGCCCAGCACCTCGGCGGCCATCTGCGCGACCACAGTGTGGTTTCCCTGGCCCACGTCTGCGCCGGCATAATAGACGACGGCTCTTTCGGGCGCCGCTGCGCCCTCCAGCTCGACGCGCGCGTAGCTGTTCTCTTGATAGCCGTAGCTGAAGCCAACGTTCTTGAAGCCGCAGGCAAACCCCAGGCCGCGCCGGACCGCCCCATCGCCCCGCTCCAGCGGCGGTTTGTGCCAATGGCCAGCCTCGTCCTGCGTCCAGCCTGCCGCCCGGGCCGCGGCGATCACGGTCTCGGTCAGGCCGACGCCGCCGGGGATGGGCGTGCCGGTGGTCAGCAGGCTCTCGCCGGTCAGGATGTTCTTCAGGCGCAATTCGACGGGATCGATGTTGAGCGCTTCGGCCAGCCGGTCCATCAGGCTTTCGGCGGCGAAATGGCCCTGCGGGCCGCCAAAGCCGCGGAATGCCGCGCCGGGCAGATTATTCGTGTAGATGGCATAAGTGTCGACCTTCGCGTTCGGGATCTCGTACGGCCCGGTGCAGGTCAACGTGCAGTTGCCCAGCACTTTGTTGCTGGTATAGCAATACGCGCCGCCGTCGGCGATGACCTTCACTTGCGCGGCGACCAGCTTGCCATCGCGCCGGGCGCCGAAGCGCGCCCACAGCTTCATCGCGTGGCGCTTGCCATGGGCGATAATCGATTCTTCCCGGCTCCAGATGGTCTTGATCGGCCGGCGTATACCGCGCTGCGCCAGGCGCCAGGCGGCCAGGGCCAGGGTGATCTGCACGGAAATGTCCTCGCGCCCGCCGAACGCGCCGCCGATGGCCGGGTAAATCACCCGCACCTCTTCATCGGCCAGGCCCAGCGAGTGCGCGATCTGCGCGCGATCGACGTGCGTCCACTGTCCGGCGGCCTCAACCGTGATGCGCCCGGCCTCGTCGATGTAGGCCACGCCTGCCTCGGGCTGGAGATAGGCGTGTTCCTGGACTGGCGTCTCAAAGACCCCTTCCACCATCACATCCGCCGCGCGCAAGGCGGCTTCGGCATCGCCCTTGCGGATATGATAGGTGTAAGTAATGTTGTCGGGCGCATGGGGATGCAACCGGAAAGCGCCGGGTTGCATGGCCTCTTCGGGATTCAGCAGCAGGGGCAGATCCTGCCATTCGATGCGGATCAGCTTAAGCGCGGCCCTGGCCTGCGTTTCGCTCTCCGCCACGACAATCGCTACCTGGTCGCCCACGAAACGCACCACGTCCGCGCCCTCTTTTGACGAGCCGGGGCCGCACAGGACGGGCTGGTCCTGCATTTGCAGGCCGTGTTCGTTCACCGGAACATCACGCGCCGTGAAAACTGCGATCACGCCCGGCGCGGCCTCGGCCTCCGCGGTATCGATGGCCAGGATGCGGGCGTGGGGCCGTCCGGCAAACAGTGTGGCAAGGTGTAGCATGTCCGGGTAGGCGATGTCGCCCGAGTAAAGCGCCTGGCCCGTCACCTTCGCCGGGGCATCGATGCGTGGGGCGTTCGCGCCCACAATCTGGTATTTCATCTGACCGCCTTTTCCACGGCTTCCAGGATTTTGTAATACCCGGTACAACGACACAGGTTGCCGGTCAGGGCCTGGCGAATCTCATCCTGCGTCGGATGCGGCAATTCCTCCAGGAGATTGGCCGCCGACATCAGGAAGCCCGGCGTGCAGTAGCCGCACTGCACGGCCGCGGCCTCGATGAAGGCCTGCTGCACGGGATGTAGCTCGCCGCCGGCCCCGCCCAGTCCCTCCACGGTCACGACCTGGCAGCCCTGAGCTCGTTCGGCCGGCACCAGGCAACTCATCACGGCCTTGCCATCCAGCCAGACCGTACAGGCGCCGCACTCGCCTTCGGCGCAGCCTTCTTTAGTGCCCGTCAATCCCGCGTCCTCCCGGAGGGCGCGCAGCAACGTCTTGCCATGCACGCCCCGCAGCCTGATCGGTTGCCCGTTGAGCGTGAACTCAATGTCTCCCGAGGCCGGGAGAGCCGGAGATGCGGCCGGCAGCCGGTTGCGCCCTCCCCACAGCAGCACGGGCCTTTCCGGCCAGCCGGCGCATTCCGTGCCATCCCTGAGTTGGCGTAGCGCGCGTGCGGTCATGACCCGAATCATATCGCGCCGGTAGTCCGCGCCTGCCCGCACATCGGAAATGGGCCGGGCAGCAGCAGCCGCCAGTTCGGCCGCTCCTTCAATGACCTCGTCGCGCAGTCTCTGGCCGGCCAGGTAGGCCTCGGCCTGGGCGGCGCGCAGGATGGTCGGCGCAACCGAGCCCAGCGCGATGCGTGCCCGTCCGACCCTGGCCTCCGGTCCCGGCCCGAAATCCACAATCACCGCGACATTGACAACGCTGATGGCTTGCGCCTGGCGCAGGCCCAGCTTGAGGAACGTGCCACGTTCGTTGGCGCCCAGCGCGGGCATGTCGATGCTCGTGACCATTTCGTCCGGCGCGAGAGCGGTGCGGCGCACGCCCAGGAAAAACTGGTCGAAGGGCAGGGTACGGCTGCTCCGGTTCCGGCTGGAGAGCGTCAGCGTCGCATCCATCGCCCAGAGGGGGGTGATGGTATCGTTGGCCGGGCTGGCGGTCACCAGGTTGCCGGCGACCGTGCCCCGGTTACGGATCTGCGGCGCGCCGACCAGCCAACAAGCGCGGGCCAGCGGGAAAGCCCGCGCCACCGCATCGGGCGAGGCGACCACCTGGTTGTGAGTCACCAAGGGGCCGAGCGAGAGGATGCCAGCGCGCAGCGTCAGGTTGTCCAGTCCCGCAATGCGCGAGACATCCACCATGATCTCTTGCCGGCGCACGCCGCGCTCCAGCTCGAGGATCAGGTCAGTGCCGCCGGCCACAATACGGCAAGCATCGCCGTGCCGGGCCAGTAACTCTAGCGCTTCCGCCAGGCTGGCCGGCGCATAGTAAGTTTGCCACATGGGTAAAGATATCCTTCTCTAAAGGTCCTGCTCGTGATCCGCGCGTTTTGCCAACTCATGATCCAGCAGCCGGGCCGCATCGGCCAGGCTCTCGACTTCACCCGCATCCACCATTGCTTGCAGAGACTCCAGTTGGTGTGGGCTCAGCGAACCCGACTCCAGCGCTCGCAGCCAGGACCAGCCATGTTCTTGCATCGGACCACTCCTTTCAGGGCGTCTGGGGAAAACGGGCCATCCTTTCAGTCATTCCCCTACTTCAACTTTTATCACATGCGTTGTTTTATGGTATCATAGCGCCTGTTGTAACCTTCTCGATCGCAGGGAGGATAGGTATGCCTTTAACTGTTGGACAACTCGCTCCTGATTTTATCCTCAAAAGCCATAGCGGGCAATCCGTTCGCCTGAGCGACTACCGCGGCCGGTGCAATGTCGTGATGGCCTTCTTCCCGCTGGCCTGGACACCCGTTTGAACGAACCAGATCCCTTCCTACCAGGCCGCGCTGGCCCGGTTCGATGGGATGGAGACCCAGGTTCTGGGTCTGAGTGTTGACAGCACGGACTGCCTCAAGGCATGGACCGACAGTTTGGGCGGGATCGATTACCCGCTCTTGAGCGATTTCTTCCCGCACGGGCGTGTTGCCCAGATGTATGGTGTGTTCCGCACTGAGGGCTACTCCGAACGTGCGATCTTTGTCATCGATAAGCAGCGCATCATCCGCTACGTCGACGTCCACAATATCGCCGAGCAGCCCGACAATGAGGTGCTCTTCGCGGAGCTTGCCAGGCTCGATCCCAAGCTCGCGGCCGCGCAAGCCGTCGTGGAAAAACCGGCCGTCGTGACAGCCCCTGAGCCCGAGGCGGACGTCGTCATGTACTGCACGCCCTGGTGCCCAGGCTGCATGCGGGCACGCGCCTTCCTCAAGGAACATCACATCTCTTACGTTGAAGTGGATATCTCCAAGGACCGCGCCGCGGCCCAACGTGTCAAGGGTTGGGCCAACGGCTTCGAAACTACGCCCACTTTCAACGTTAAGGGCCAGGTTATCGTCGACTGGGACCCTGGCAAGATGATCATGGTCCTGGGCATCGCCTGAACCTGCCTTCACCTTCGTAGTAGCGAGTTCAGTCGCCCCGCGTCCAGGAAGCGCCTTCAGTCGCTCCTACCGTGTCGGCGTCTCGATCGATCCGCTACCCGGCTTTGCCGGCTGCAGTGTCTTGGGATGCAAGTAAATCCCGTCCCGCTGCAACATTGGCATCAGCAGTGCATCGGTCGGGCAGCGCACTACGCACAGTCCGCAGCCAAAGCAGCGGTCGGCGTTGAACTCGGCAACGAGATCACCGCCGACCTTGTTTTTGCCCGGCACCATATAGATTGCGTCGTAGTGGCAGCTCAGCTCGCACAATTCGCAGCCGATACATTCGTCGATATCGTACAGCACCGGGACGCTGTCGCGATGCGGCTGCAGCGATTCCCAGCGCCGGATGCCGAGCCCCTGTATCTCCGCCACCGATGCGTAGCCGTGCGCATCCAGCCAGTTGCTCAGGCGCCCGGCGAACCGGCCGTAGAAGGCTGCGCCGGTCTTCAGCGCCCCGGTCGTGATCTCCACGGCGCTGGCCCCGGCCATCAAGTACTCAACCGCATCTTCGGTCTTCGTGATTCCGCCGGCGCCGATGACCGGGATAGAAACGGAGCGCGCGATATCGAACACGCAGCGTAGGGCCAGCGGTTTCAGGGCCGCGCCCGAAAGCCAGGCGTGACCGTCGGGCGTGTCAAGCAGGAAGCGCCCGCTCTCGACGTCCAGCGCGGTGACGGGACCGAAAGCGTTTGTAGCCGTGATGGCATCCGCGCCGGCGGCCTCGATCTCGCGCGCCAGGGCGCCCATTTCGCTGCTGCCCAGCGGATTGACTTTCACGATCAACGGTTTGTCGGTTGCCGGTTTGATCGCCCGGATCGCATCCAGCACCGGTGACGGTCCGCGCGTCCAGGTGCTCACCGGCTGGCGGTGAACCAGCTCCCCCTCGGTCACCGGGTCTGTCAGCAGGCCGGGTTCACCGTGCATCATGCTCAGCTCGAAGGCGTCGGCGAAGGGCGCCACGCGCGGCGCCAGGTACGCGACTTCTTCCGCCGTGTAGCCAATGCTGACGATCAGCGGGATACCGGCCGCATCTGCCGCCGCCCTGGCGCGCGGGTATTCTATCTCGAGCCACTGGCTGAGCGGCAGTTCCGACCAGCGGGGCGTGTTGAGCACGCCGCCCCGTATTTCGGCATGCCGCGGCGGTGCAGTAGCCGGCGCCACCGTGACCGTACGGGTCACCAGTCCGCCGGCCCCGCCCGCGGCCACCGCGGCCAGTTTCAGGCCATTATCAACCAGCGGGCCCGCTCCCGGCAGGATCGGGTTCGGGAACTCCAGCCCCGCAATCTCAACTCTCATTTCCGCCATCAACACAACTCCGTAACCGGCTACTTTACCAGGAACCCCAACGACTTCTGCACGCCGTCGAGGATCACCGCCATTTCGGCCGCTTGCCGCAACGAGATAGTGCCCACGAAGGGCTGCTTGAGGGTCAGCTCGCGGACCTGAAAGTCCGGCGAGAGCTGCGCGCGCAGCGCTTCATTTTCGTAGACCAGCAGGCCGTCTTGTTTGGAGAGCCTTGACTCCCGTCCGCCCTCGCGCCGCAGGAGCGTGTTCTCCCGGATGTGGAACGCATTGCCGGCTTCCAGGGCGAAATCACTTTCCTCCAGGAACAGGCGCGGTTTCTCGGCGTAGGGTTTGCCCTGGTGCACGCAGAAAGTGGCGCAGTTTCCGCATTCGTTGCAGAAATCGTCGACATGCAGGATCTGGCGGCCCTGTGCCACCGCGAACGACTCGCTGCCCACGACCTTCAGGCCACCGTCCTGGCAGGCGAGTTGTGGCAGCATCCATTGGGCCGGCGAGGTGAGATAGGTGTAGTTGGCCCGGTTGGGACAGACTTCCACGCATTTATCGCAGATGCTCGAGCACTGCAGGCAGCGGGCCGCCTCGCGACGGGCGACGTCGTCACTGAACGTTCCTTCCACCAGGTCGAAACTGTCTCTGAGCGCAATGGGCAGCGCCGGTTGCTTGTGCTGCGGTTCCTTGCGGGCACGCTCGATCTTGACCAGGTTGATGTCGTGGTCCGAAAGCACGGCCGGGCGGGCGGGCAGGGCTGCGAACTGGATGCCAAAGCGCTCGCAGATGGCCTCGGCCGCCCGGCGCCCGTCAGCGCAGGCCTGGATGATAATGGCCGGCCCACGCACGGCGTCTCCGCCCGCGTAGACCTCCCCGGCGCCGGCCCGGCCACTGGCCTCGTCGACCGCGATCGCGCCGTTCTTGCGCAGCGACAGCGCGCTGCCTTGCAGGAACACCAGGTCTGCCCGCTGCCCGATGGCGACGATGATCGAGTCCGCTGCGAGCGTGAACTCGCTGCCCGGCACAGGGATCGGCTCGCGCCGCCCGTCAGGTCCGGGCTCGCCCAACGTGCTGCGCAGGCATTCGAGCCCGACTACCCGACCATCGCGCACGACCACCCGCTTGGGCGCAGCCAGTTCGACCAGCCGGTTGCCCTCGTCCAGCAGATCCTGGACTTCCTCGACCGTCGCCGGCATCTGGGCACGCGTACGCCGGTACACCACGGTGCTCGGGCCGCCGGTCAGGCGCCGGGCAGTGCGGGCGGCATCCATGGCGGTGTTGCCGCCGCCGATCACCAGCACCTTTGTGCCCAGGTCAATCTTCTCGCCGCGCGCGGCCCGTTCGAGCACCTCGAGAGCCGGATAGACACCCCTGGCCTGGGTGTTTTCGATGTCCAGGCGGGCGTCGCCGGGGAAGCCGCAGGCAACGTAGACCGCGTCAAAGCCCTCGCTCAGCAGTTGTTCGGGTGGCGCCATGACGGGGTGGGATAGCTCGATTTTCACGCCCAGGCTCGTGATGCGCTCGATGTCTTCGCGGATCACGGCCTCGGGCAGCCGGAAGGAAGGTGCGATAGCCAGCATGCCGCCGGGACGGTCCTTAGCCTCAAAAACCGTTACTTGCACTCCGTTCAGGGCCAGGAAGGAAGCCGCGGCCAGCCCTGACGGGCCGCTACCGATCACCGCTACCTTCTGATTGCCCGTGGCAGGCACAGGCATGCGCACCCGGCCGCGCTCTGTGGCGACGCGCTTGAGGGCCCGGATGGCGACCGGTTCGTCGTAATTGTTCCGCGTGCAGCGCGCCTGGCACAGATGCGTGCAGACGTAACCGTTAACGCCGGGCAGCGGGTTGCGGCTGAGTATGACCTCCAGGGCGCGGTCGTACTCCCCTTGCGCAATCAGCCAGGCGTACTCGGGCACATCCTGCGCCACCGCGCACGCTTCCACGCAAGGGGCAGCGATGCAGTCGAACAGATCCAGGCCGGAGCTCACCTTGGGCAGGTCAAAGGGATGGTAGGCTTTCTTGTAGCGCGGGTTTTCCAGCGCCTCGCCGGCGGCCCATTTCAGGTTCGCCAGCCGATCCCTGGCCAGCTCGTCCAGACTGCCGGCGCCGCGCTCCTGCATCTCTGCTTCCAGCTTCTCCAGGTATTGGCGCAGGCGGGCGTAACCACCGGGCTTGAGCAGGTCGGAGGCCACCGTGACCGGCCGCGCCCCTGCCGCCAGGATGGATGATACGTTCAGGGCATCGGCGCCTGCCGAATAGGAAACGTTCAGCTCGCCGCCGCAATCCTGCACGAGCTTGTAGAACAGGTTCATGGTGACCGGGTAGAGCGGCCGGCCCGACATATACATCTCGTCGCCGGGCAGGGCTCCCTTGCGGTTGGTCATCGCCAGGGTGTTGCTCAGCTTGACGCCGAAGGTCAAGCCCTTGCGTGCGGCGACCAGCTTGAGCTCTTTGATGAGCTCCAGCGCAAGGTCATAGCACATATCGTGCTCGAACACGCTGTCCGGGATGTAAAGCTCGCTGAAGCCGAGGTCCTCATGGAGGATGCGCAGGAGCGCTTCTTTGCCGATCAGGGTCGGGTTAAGCTTGATGGTGGTGTGCAGGCCACGCTCCTCGAGCATGTAGCGGGCGATGCGCTCCACTTCGTCGGGCGGGCAGCCGTGCATGGTCGAGAGCGTCACGCTGTTGCTGAGCTGAGCGGGGATCGCGATATCGGCAAACTGCGGGAACTCCGCCTGCAAGATCGCCTTGATCTTCGCGAGCTCCTCTGACGCATCGGCCATCTGGTTCATGAAGCGCTGCATGGGCGGGCTCTGGACGCCCTGCAGATTGTAGCCCACGCTCATGTTAAAGATGGCGCCCAATGGCGCCTTGCCTTCAAACCCGAGCAGACGCGGCAGGATGTGAATGACGGCCCAGGCATTGATGTACTCTTGCGCCGACTGCGCCAGCCTCAGTTCCTGCGACCATTCGACGTTGTATCCCTCGTCCTCCATGTCGATGCACGGCCGGGGGATCGCCAACTCGTCCATGATCTGGACGGTTTTAAGCTCGATGAACCGACCACCACACAGCCAGGCCGAAATGATGTTTTGCGAGAGCTGGGTGTGCGGACCCGCCGCGGGACCGATAGGAGTCCCCAGGTACTGGCCAAACAAGTCCGGCGTGGCGTAGGGGCTATCTGGTTTCGGCGTGTAGAACAGGGACTCGTGAATGCCGAAAATCGAGCGGTTCTCCTGGTATTCGGCCAGGATGCGCCTGAGCAGCGAGTCGAATGGTTGTACTTTCATCGTGTCGGACATTAGTTCCACCCCTGGGCAGCCACCTCAGTGTGGCACATTATGTTTGTGCGCCAGTCCACGGATCTCCGTGATGCTGGCGTAGCCGTGAGCGTCGAGCCAGTCGCCCATCTGGCGCGCGATCTCGCCGTAGATATGGTTGCCGCGCATGATGGCCGCGGTGCAAACTTCCACCGCGCTCGCGCCGGCCATGATAAACTCGATTGCGTCCTCACCGCGGCTGATGCCGCCAACGCCAATGATCGGCAGGTCGACGGTAGCGGCGATATCGTACACGCAGCGCACGCTGAGCGGCTTGATCGCGGCGCCGCTCAGCCAGCCGTAGCCGTTGTCGCCTCCCAGCAGGGGAAAGCCGGTTTCCACATCCAGGCCGAAGGTAGGACCGAAAGAGTTGGTAGCGACGATTCCGTCGGCGCCGGCATCCTTGGCCGCCTGAGCTGCGGCACGCATCTCGCGGCCCAGCGGGCTCATCTTGACGAAAACCGGGCCGTGGAAACTTTGCTTGGCCGCGTCGATCGCTTCGATCATCGGCGTCGCGTCCTCGCCCAGATAATGTGTGCTCAACTCCAGGGCATCAGCCCAACGGTTCATCTTCGGCGCCAACTGGGCGATCTCCTGGCCGGTGTAGCCTAACGAACAGATCAGCGGGATGCCCGCCTCGTCGGCGGCCGCGCGACAGATGGCGAATTCCGTTGCCAGCCAGCGCTCGGGCGGCATCTCCGACCACAGCTCGGTGTTGATGAAGCCGCCGCGTACCTCGGCCATATGTGGCATGGGGACCGGCGCGGCGTCGACTGAGATGGTCTTGCTCAGGGCCGCGCCACAGCCGCCGTGAACTGCCTCGACTACGCGGATCCCATCGCGCACATTGGGCCCGGCGGCCGGGATAACCGGATTGCGAAATGTCAGCCCGTGGATTTGCACGCTCAGATCAGCCATGGTTCATCACGCTCACGCCGGCAAAGGTTAGCGGACGAGCACCGTCCGCCTCGAACTCGGAGAGGGCCAGCTCTACCAGTCCTTCCCGGCCATCGGCCAGGCGCAGCCGGTAGCGGTTCTGGCCTGCCAGCAGTCGATCACGCAGCATCTGCGCCGCTGCGCCCGCTTCAACGATGCCGCCCCAGGCGCCGGGCGCCCTATCCGCCCAGACGACAGCAGTCACATCGATCGCGGACCCCTCGCCCTCAGCAGGCAGGAGTTGCCCGCGCGGGCGGACTGTAAGTGTCATGTCAGACCTCGTTCAAAAACCGCGCCCAGACACCGGGAGCCAGCTCGCGCGCCCGGGCCATGATCGCCGCTTCGTCCAGGGTGCACAACTGCCGGTCCCGCATCAGCACCTTGCCGCTGGCAATCGTATGCGTCACATTCGCCCCGTCAAGGCCGAAAATGATGTGCCAGGGCAAGTTGCCCGGATTCAAGTCGGTGGGTGGGTCGTAATCCAGGAAGACAATATCGGCGAAGGCGCCGGGGCTGAGCTCGCCCACCGGCTTGGGGAAAAAGCGGCCGGCTACGACGGCATTGTTGGCGTAAGCCATCTGCATCACGGCATCACCGGGCATCGTGCGCGGGTCGCCGTTCTTCAGCTTGTGCGCCATGTAGGCGGCTTTCATCTCGCTGAACATGTCGTTGGAGAAACCATCATTGCCCAGCCCCACCGTGATGCCGCGCTGCATCAGCCCGGCCACGTCCGGCAGCCCGACCGCGTTATTCATGTTCGAGCGCGGCTGGTGCGTGACCAGGGTGCGTGTCTCGGCCAGCATGACCTTCTCGCGCGTGTCCAGGTGCACGCAGTGAATGGCGAGCGTCTGCGGACCGAGAATGCCGAACTTGTTCAGGCGTTCTACCACCCGCATGTTGTACAGGCGCAGGCTCTCGGTCTCGTCCGCGGTGCCCTCGGCAACGTGAATATGGAAGCCGCTGCCCAGGGCCCGGCCCGCCTCGCTGCAGGCCGCCAGGGTCTCGTCGGATAGGGTCAGCGCTGCGTGGAGGCCGAAGGAAGCGCCGAGTTGCGGGTCCTGCTCCTGTTGTGTGCGCTTGATGAAGCGCACGTTCTCCGCAATGCCCGCCTGGGCCCCATCCTTGCCGTTGCGGTCGGTCACTTCGTAGCACAGGCTTGCCCGCAGCCCTGCTTGTTTCACCGTCTCGGCGATGATATCCAGGCTGCCCTCGATGGCGTTCGGGCTGGCATGATGATCGATCAACGTCGTGCAGCCGTGGCGGATGGCATCCACCAGGGGCACCAACGCGCTGTAGCGCACGTCCTCAGGCAGCAGGGCTCGGTCAAGCCGCCACCAGAGCTTCTCCAGGATCTCCACGAAGTTGCTGGCCGGCGCTCCGGGGATGTCCATTCCCCGAGAGAAGGTGCTGTAGAAGTGCGTGTGACCGCAGATCGAGCCCGGCAGTACGACTTTGCCCCGGGCATCCAATTGCTCGCCGTCCGGGTGCCGGGCGGTCAGCTCTGCGCTGTCCCCGATCTCGACGATCGTGTCGCCCTCGATGTAGACTGCCCCATCCGGGATCAGCGCGTTACGCCCGCCCAGGGTGAATACCCGGCCGTGCGTAATCAGGAGACCGGAGCGCTCTTGCGTCGAAGCCATGTTTACCCCTTTGCAGATTCAGTTGGCGCGGCTGCCGGCTGCTGTTCGTCCGGCTTAACGAGGCAGTGCTCGTCCAGCCAGCCGATCATGAACGCGAGCACCTCGTCCTTTTGAAACTCGTTGTGGGTCTCGTGATACAGTCCATCCCACAGCTTCAAGGTACAATCGGCCGCCACCTTGCCGGCAAATTCCTGGCTGCCGGACGGCGCCGTCAAGCGGTCGGCGCCGCCATGGAAGATCAGCAACGGCAATGTGAACTCGGCCGCATGGTCCAGTGCCCACTGCCCGGCCGCGAGCATGCTCAACGCCATCCTGGCCGTTATGCGGTCATGAATCAGCGCATCACTTTCATAGGCCCGGATGACCTGCGGATCGTGTGACAACCCGGATCGGTCCAGCCCGTTGGACTGGCTGAAGGTCGGCCAGATCCGGTCCAGCACCCGGCCGATCGCCAACTGCACGGCAGGCGGCTCGAAGGCCAGGCGCAATGCCGGGCCGCTGGCGACCACACCGGCGATCGCCGGGCGGCGGCGAAGAGCGTGATTCAGAACCAGGTTGCCGCCCAGGCTATGCCCGTAAAGAAAACGCGGCAGGCCGGGATAGCGCTCGGCGGCCTTGTCCAGCAGGGTTCCGATATCGTCCATCAATGCGTCGTAGGAGGGCGTGTGGCCGCGCTGGCCGCCGGACCTGCCATGGCCGCGCAGGTCAAAGCCCAGCAGGGCGTAGCCGGCTTGCGCGAGAGCCGCCCCAACGTGCGCGTAACGCCCGCAGTGCTCGCCGATGCCGTGTACGAGGCAAATGACCGCCCTGGTCTCGCCTTCCGGCTGCCAGCCCTCGAAGCACAGCTGCACTCCATCGCTCGCCTGGCAGTTAAACTGGATGTGCTCCATTGCCGATCTCCCCTTGCAATTGACTCTCGGTGGCTTCCATTCTACCACCACTTGGGCCAATATGGAACTAAAGTTGCACACCACCGGGTAGCATAAAGGGTGATACACCCGGTTGTGCATCACCCCTGTGAGCGAACCCCGGCGCGGCGCGCCAGAGTCACGTCTTAAATCAGGCCGACCTGGCCGTTGAATTCTGCGATCAGCGCGTCAATCGCGTCGACCTGCTCGTGCACGCAGCTCCAGTAATCTTTCTGGTACCACTGGGCCTGGATCTCATCGTAGGTCTTGCCCTGCTGCTCGACCCAGGTGTAGTACTTCAGGTTGTGCACCCGCTTGCGCGCCGGGTAGGTCAGCTCCTCGACGTTGTCGGTGCTCTGGCCCATCAGGTACTGATGGTAGGCTACGGCGGCGTCGCGCGCGCTGAATTCGCCGCGCTCGGCCGTCAGCTCACGCAGGCGGCTGCCGTACAGTTCCATCGAGTCGGTCAGGACGGTGACGACCGCGTCGCCCTCGCCCCATTCGTACCACTTGGCCATCTTGATCGCCGACAGGATGTTCGCCGCGCCGGAGATGCCGATCCAGGATAGCTTTTCGATCAGGTCTGCCTGGACGCCCATCTGGGCCAGGTATTTCTGCCCTTCCGGCTCGTTGAACAGGCGGATCATCTGCATCGGCGCCTCGTCGTCGATCGCTATTACCATGTCGGTGTTCCGCACATTATGGATCCACGGCACGTGCTTGTCGCCGATGCCCTCGATGCGGTGCGAGCCGAAGCCGTTGAGCAGCAGCGTCGGGCACTGGAGCGCTTCGCTGGCCGCCAGCTTGCTCTCCGGGAAGACTTCCTTGAGGTAATCGCCCGCCGCAATCGTGCCGGCAGATCCGGTGGTGAAGACCGAGCCGCGCAGGGTCTCGCCAGGCCGCAGTGCCTTCTGCAGCACCTCTTCCATCGCATGACCGGTCACGTCATAGTGCCACAGGTGATTGCCGAACTCTTCGAACTGGTTGAAGATCATCAGGTCTTGACCCGAGCGGCGCAGCTCCCAGCACTTGTCGAAGATTTCCTTGACATTGCTCTCGGTGCCCGGCGTGGCGATCACCTCGCCGGCAATCTTCGCCAGCCATTCGAAGCGTTCCTTGCTCATGCCTTCGGGCAGGATGGCGATGGATTGGCAGGCCAGCAGGGCCGAGTCGTAAGCGCCGCCCCGGCAGTAGTTGCCGGTCGAGGGCCAGACGGCCTTCTGGGTCGTCGGGTCGAACTGGCCGGTGACCAGGCGGGGCACCAGGCAGCCGAAGGCCGCGCCGACCTTGTGGGCGCCGGTGGGGAACCACTTGCCGACCAGGACGAAGATGCGGGCATCGACGCCGGTGAGGGCCTTGGGCAGCTCCAGGTAGTTGACGCCGCCGAACCCGCCGCCGCTCGCCACCGGCTCGTTGTGCCAGTTGATGCGGAACAGGTTGACGGGATTGAGGTCCCACAGGCCGACGCCCTTCAGCTGCGCCTTCACGCTGGCCGGGATGAGGGCCGGGTTTTTCATCTGTTTGTAAGTCGGGATGACGATTTTGCGCTCGCGCGCGCGCTGCACTGCACGCTGCAGCCGATCAGGATGGATAGTCAGGTCGATCATGTTTCTTTACCTCGTAAGGATAAGCAGAGCCAGGTCCAAGAACCTGATGCCGGCGGCCCCAAGAAGCGTACCGGTTACGTTGAGTATCAAATCGTCGATGTCGGTCACCCGGCCGGGTACTGCCAACTGGGCCAGCTCGATGCCCAGGCTCAGGCAGAAGCCGGCGGCAAAGATCCTGAGCCACCAACGTCTACCGTGCCGGCCCGCCGGCGTCCGCTGCTCCCCCGGTAGCGTGGCAACGGCGAGCGCCGCCCCGTATGGGACGAACACGGCCAGATTGCCCAGCAAGTCGATCGCGACGATAGAGCGAGCCGCCCGGTACCAGGAACAGCCGGCGGCCAGGCAGACGATGGCCGGCCATTTCTCGCGGAAAGGCACAAGGTTGATGTGATCGGTCGCGCGGCCCGGCCACAACGTCATGCTGAGCAGCCAGGCCACGACAAGCGCCACCACCAACCAGGCTACCACGGCCAGCCTTGGGAAGCGGGGGAGTGGACGCGCCGGCGAAGGTCGGGGTGCAGGCTTCGCCATGGCCTCGTTCTCCCGTTCTCCCACTCGCCCGTTCTCCGGTTCTACCATCCTGCGGCGATCTGCTTGACCGCGCTCAGGTTCGCGTCCACGACGTAGGGCTCGCCGGCGGATTTACGGGCCGAGGCAATGTCCTTCAAGCCGCTGCCCGTGATCATCAACACGATGCGTTCCTGCGGGTCGATCTGGCCTTCGGCCACAGCCTTGCACAGGCCGGCATAGGCGGCAGCCGCGGCGGGCTCGGCAAACACGCCGGTCAAGCGGGCCAGCACCGGGATCGCAGCCAGGATCTCCTCGTCGGTCACCTTGACGTAAGCCCCGCCGGTCTCGCGCACGGCCGCCAGTCCCTTGATACGGTCGGCCGGCAGCCCGGCCGAGATGCTGTCCGCGATCGTTTGCGCATCGATCGGTTTCATCGCCATCGCGTCGATGCCTGTGCGCCAGGCCTCGTACAGCGCCGCCGAGCCTGCCGCCTGCACGCCCATCAGCTTGGGCATGCGCTTTATCCAGCCCAGGGCCAGCATGTCTTTAAGGCCCTTGTGCAGGCCGCCGATCACGCAGCCGTCGCCGACTGACACGAAGATGCGGTCGGGCGGGTCCCAGTCCATCTGCTCGCAGATTTCCAGGGTCGCGGTTTTCTTGCCTTCGGTCATGTATGGGTTGTAGCCCGTATTGCGGTTATACCAGCCGAATTCCTTGGCGGCCTGCAGGCATAGCTCGAAAGCATCGTCGTAGGTGCCGCGCACCAGCATGACGGTGCTGCCGAACACCAGCAACTGCGCGATCTTTGCCGGCGGCGCAGTCTGGGGAGCGAAGATCACATTGCGCTGCCCCACGCTGGCACACAGCCCGGCCAGGGCTGCGCCCGCATTGCCGGTGCTGGCCGTGGTGATGACCTCGGCTTTGCGCTCCCGGCCCTTCACCACCGCGATGGCGCTGGCGCGGTCCTTGAAGGATGCCGTCGGCTGCCGGCCATCGTCTTTCACCCACAGGTTCTTGAGCCCCAGGCCGGCGGCCAGCCGGTCGGTCCGGTACAGCGGCGTCCAGCCCACGGAGAGGGGCGGAACGGGGCTGTCCGGTTCGATCGGCAGCAGCGGGCGGTAGCGCCAGATGGTATAATCGCGGTTCTCGGCCAGCGTCGCTGGGCTGATCCGGCCGGCGATGAGATCGTAGTCGTACTGGACGTCCACGATCCCTTCGTCGCCGTGGTGCGGGCAGACGTACTCTATCTCGTTCGGCGAGTACTCCCGGCCGCAGATCAGACACTTCAATGACTTAACGTGGTCCAATGGAATGCTCCGTCTCCGCTCCCGCGTCGCTTAATCGTGTACGATCCAGGTGCCTGTCTTGCCGTCCAGGGCGTCTACGATGTGCGGCGGGTCGGTGATCAGGCCTTTGCCGGTCGGGTTGGCTTCCATGAAGGCGATCATGGCCTCAATCTTGGGGCCCATGCTGCCCGAGAGGAAGTGGCCGTCCTTGTAGTATTGCTTGGCCTGGCTCAGCGTGAGCTGGTCTAGCCATTGCTGGTTCGGCTTGTTGAAGTTGATGGCGACCTTCTCGACTGCAGTGGAGATCAGGAACACGTCCACCTTCAGCTCGGCCGCAATCAGGGCGCTCGCGCGGTCCTTGTCGATCACCGCGAACACGCCCTTCAACTGGCCCTGTTCGTCTTCGACCACCGGGATGCCGCCGCCGCCCACCCCCACGACGATGAAGCTGTTCTGGATCAAGGTCTTGATCGCAGGAAGCTCCACAATCTTAAGCGGGATGGGCGAGGCGATCATGCGGCGCCAGCCGCGGCCGGCGTCTTCCTTCACCATCCAGCCTTCGTCGGCGAACTGCTGCGCATTTTCCCTGGTCGTGAAGCCGCCAATGCCCTTGGTCGGGTTTTTGAAGCCGGGATCGTTGCGATCGACCACCACCTGGGTCACGACTGCGGCCACCGAACGCTGGATGCCGCGCCGGGTGAACTCGTTGTCGAGCGCCCGGGCAAGCATGTAGCCGATCGCTCCCTGCGTGTCCGCACCGATCACGTCCAGCGGGGTGCTGTGCACCTCACCGGCGGCCAGCTCGTTGCGGCGCAGGATGAAGCCGACCTGCGGGCCGTTGCCGTGGGTGACGATCACATTCCAGCCGCGCTGGATCATGTCGGCGATGTGCTTGCTCGTTTCCTCGACTGCCACGACCTGAGAAGCGACGTCCTCATGTTGCTTGTCCAGGATCAAGGCGTTGCCGCCGACGGCGACGACCGCCGTTCCGATGGCTTGTACGGACATGGTGGACATGGTCCTCAACCTCCCTACATCGTCAAGGCCATGACGGCCTTCTGCGCGTGCAACCGGTTCTCGGCTTCGTCGTAGACCACGGACTGCGGGCCGTCCATTACGCCGTCCGTAACCTCGATATTGCGGTCTGCCGGCAGTGGGTGCATGTAGATCGCATCGGGCTTGGCAAGCGCCATCCGGCGCTTGTCGGTGATCCAGCTTTCGTACTTCTTGATGATGGCGGCGCCCTCGTTGGCATCGGGCGTGTGGACCATCGCACCCCAGGACTTGGCGTAGATGATGTCGGCGTCTTTGAAGGCCGCGTCCATGTCGTCCACGACCTCAAAGCCGGCGCCGAACTTGCGCGCCTGCTCGCGGGCCTGGTCCATGATCTCGGGCATCAGCCGGAATTCCGGCGGATGTGCCAGCACTACGTCCATGCCGAAGCGCGGCATCTGCAACACCAGGGACTGAGGCACCGACATAGGCTTCTGGTAGGAAGCCGCGTAGGCCCAGGACACCACCATCTTCTTGCGGCGTAGGTCACGGCCCTTCTTTTCGATGATGGTCATCAGGTCGGCCAGGCACTGGAAGGGGTGGTAAATGTCGCACTGCATGTTCAGGACGGGCACGCGCGAGGCCTTAGCTACCGCGTTGAGGTAGCCGTTGCCGATGCCCCAGTCCACGTGGCGGATGGCGATGCCGTCGAAGTAGCGGCCGAAGATCTCGCCGATCTCTTTCGGTGTATCGCCGTGAGAGATCTGCGTGGTCTTGCTCTCGATGAAGGCGCCGTGGCCGCCCAATTGGGCCATGCCCGCTTCAAAGGAGCCGCGCGTGCGGGTGCTGCTGAAGAAGAACAGCATCGCCAGCACCTTGTCGCGCAGGTACGGGTGGGCAATACCCAGCGCGCGCTGGCGCTTCAGGTCGAAAGCCACGTCCAGGACGGTTTCGACCTCTTCCTTGCTGAAATCCAGGTCCCCGATCA
This sequence comes from Anaerolineales bacterium, assembly GCA_017882045.1. Lineage (GTDB taxonomy): Bacteria > Chloroflexota > Anaerolineae > CG2-30-64-16 > CG2-30-64-16 > JADGQF01. Next base: position 4,269 of record JADGQF010000001.1, on the reverse strand, counting down.
GGTCACGATTGTGAAGAAAAGTCTGCATGAGTTAGCCTCCTCGTAGCCAACCAAAGGGCTCACCGCCGTAATCTACGACTATTCGACGCCGCCCAGAACCAGGGCCAGCAAAGCCATGCGCATGACGACGCCGTTGAAGGCCTCTTGCCAGTAGCGCGACCAGCGGGTGATGTCCACATCGGGCGGGATCTCGTCCATGCGGGGCAGCGAGTGCAGCAGGATAGCATCGGACTTCGCCTTGGTGCTCAGCAGCTCACGCGTGATCTTGTAATTGTCGGGGGTCATGCCGTGCTCGCCGGCTTCCTGGCGGGACTTGGTGTAATCGGGCTGCACCACGGGCTCGACGAGGATCACGTCGGCGTCGGCGATACACTGCTCGATATGCTCGGCTTCCTTGAAGTTCAGGCTGTAGGCCGCCAGCTCTTCCTTGAATTCGGGCTTGAGGTTCATTTCGGGCGGGGCCACGAAGGTGATCGGGCAGTCGAACTGAGTGAGGGCGTAGGCTAGCGAGTGCATCGTGCGCATGCGCATGTCGCCGACGGCCACCCACTTCAGGCCGTCGATGCGGCCCTTTTCGCGCAGGACGGTGTACAGGTCGGTCAGGATCTGGGTCGGGTGCTCGCCCCAGCCGTCACCGCCGTTGATGATCGGGACTGACGCCCACTTGGCTGCTTCCATGGGCGCGCCTTGCTGGAAGTGACGCATAACGATCACGTCGCCATAGAACTCGAGCATCTTGACGGTGTCCTTGATGCTCTCCTGGTACCAGTCGCCGGCGCGGGTCATCTTCGCGTCCGAGAAGCCGGTCACGTGCCCACCCAGGCGGTGCATGGCGGCCTCGTGGGCCAGGCGGGTGCGGGTCGACGGCTGGTAGAAAGCCGTCACCATCGTCTTTTCCTTGAGCATGTCGACGTTGCGGCGATTGCGGGCGATCGGTTCCAGTTGTTCCGCAATCTCGAAGACTCGGAAGAACTCCTGGCGTTCGAAATCTTTCAGTGACAGGATGTCACGTCCCATAAAGCTGCGCATGTGTAGAATCCTCCCTGAAGGTTGAGTAGATGGTTAAGATCGGTCTGGCCGGGTCTATCCGACCCGCCTGACTACATGAAATCGGAAGTAACCGGGCACGAAGTAGCTTAGCGAATAGTCTACGACGCGCCCGTCCTGCGCGTAGAGCTGCGCTTCCAGCTTGAGCAGGGGTGCGCCCCGCTGGAGATGCAGCCAGCGCGCCACGTCGCCGTCGGCAGCTTCGGCCGCCAGCTCGGTGCGCGAGTGCGCCAGCTGCGGCCAGCCGCGCTGCAGGAAAAGGTCGAGCACGGAACCGTGAAAACCCTCTCCCAACTCGGCCGCCCGCAACTGGTCCTGCGGCACCACGTCGGTCAGGAAGGCGACGCGCTGGCCATCGGCCACGATCACTCGCGTGACGACAGTCACGCCCGTGACCGCGGTCACCCCCGTGACCGCCGTCACCCCCGACGCCTGCGATCCTGCCCGCACGGTCTCTGCCGGAGCGCTGTCGGCAGCCAGAGCGCGCAGCTCGGTCGGCGTGGCGGCCCGTTCCACGATCGACGCCTCCGCCATGCGAGTGCTCAGCCCGCGCCGCTCGGCCATGCGCTCGATGCTCTCCAGCACTTCCAGCCCGCCCTCGATGACCGGAACCGGCTGCGCGACGAAGGTCCCCACGCCATGCCGGCGCAGGATAGTGCCTTCTTCCTCGAGCATGTGCAGCGCTTCGCGCAGGGTGGGGCGGGAGATACCGAGGCGCTCCGATAGTTTGATCTCAGACGGCAGCCGCTCGCCGGGCGCATAACCGCCGCTGCGCACCAGTTGCCTGAGTGCGTCTCTGGCCTGCACGTACAGCGGGCGTTGATCGGCCCGCAGGCGGCTGTTGTGGTGCGCGCGCGAGGCACTTGCCGGCCGATCGACTTCTAAGGCGCCGTTCGTCATCCTAGTCAATCCTAGTCACCGCTAATAATTCACACAACCACAAGTTGTAAGAGGTCTGACAACTGGGGTTCTAAAAAATGGGCCCTTGCACTCGACCCAGCGCTATTATAGGCCAAATCGCCCTACCGTCCAAATTCGCAGACTCAAAATATGAATGGAATGAAGAGCTTGCTGCGCTGCCGGTAGGCCGCAAACTCCGGGTAGCGGGCCAGCGAGCGGTCCTTGCGCCGCATGTTCGGCAGCCAGTAGGCGGCGACGAACAGAGCCAGGATGACCAATGGCAGCCAGTGCCGGGCCAGCAGAGCGAAGGCCAGGTAGATCAGCAACTCGCCGAAGTAGTTCATGTTACGCGTGCGGGCCATGAGGCCACCGGTAACCAGGCGCCCTGGCTGAATTTGCAGCGAGACATACTTCTGCATGTCGGCCGCGTAATGAAAAAAGATGCCGAAAGCGTAAAGGCTGACGCACAGCCCCAGGTACCACGGCGGAGCCTGCACGCCGCGCGACATAAGCAGCCAGGGCGCGATCCAGTAGAGGGTCAGCCCGCCCCAGATCACCAAACCGTAGCCCCAATTTGCCCGCGCTTCCCAGGACTTATCCGGGAAGATGCGGCTCTTGAGCACCCACAGGATGCCGTAAGTGCCGTGCAGCGCCAAGTAGATCCAGGCGGTGGTATTCTGCCATTGCCCGAAGATGGCCATCATCAGCAGGACGACGAGCCCGGTTGCCGCTTTGTGCGAATCGATGAAGTATTTCTGTTTCAACGGTCTGCCTTCTCCGGTTCGGCAAAAATGTTCTCCCATTGTACTGGAGGATGCCCGCAAACAAAAAAAGCTTCCGAAGGCACGGGCGGAATTCCGCCCGTGCCTTCGGAAGCCCATCGTTCAGCAGCTCCGGGTGACCCGGTCATCGGGTCATCCGGTCACCGGGTTACCAGTTTACCTTGTACCCGGTCAGCGCCTTCATGTAGTTGGCGCGTTCGAAGGCTCCGGGCTCGGCAACGCAAGCCTGGCTGAGCGCGCCCTTCATCTGGCCGACCGACTCGTACTCGTGTTGCTCCATCCAGGTCTCCAGGCCCTTGACCAGGTCGGCGATCTTGCTTGGGCCCTCATGCAACAGCAACGAGCAGACGTTGGCGACGTCGGCGCCAGCCATGATGGCCTTGACGACGTCTTCCGGCGTGTGGATGCCGGTGGTCAGCGCCATGGAAGCTTTGACGTGCCCGTACAGGATCGCGATCCAGCGTAGCGGCAGCCGCAGCTCAGCCGAGGTGCTCAGCAGCAGATTCGGCTCCACCGACAGCTCTTCCAGGTTGAAGTCGGGCTGGTAGAAGCGGTTGAACAGCACCAGGCCATCCGCTCCGGCCTCGTCCAGCTTGTGGGCCATGTTCGGCATGGCGCTGAAGAAGGGACTGAGCTTGACCGCCACCGGGATGTGCACGTAGCTCTTGACCTCCTTCAGAATGGCCAGGTAGAGCCGCTCGACCTCGTTGCAGTCCATGTCGGCGCGTGTCGGCAGGAAGTAAACGTTCAGCTCCAGCGCGTCGGCGCCGGCCTGCTCGATCTTGCGCGCATATTCGACCCAACCGCCCGGCGTGACGCCGTTCAGGTTGCCGATGACCGGCACCTGCACGGCCTCCTTGGCCTTGTGGATCAGCTCCAGGTAGCCATCCGGGCCGCGATTGTAGTCGGCGGTTTGCGGGTAGTACGCCGTGGCCTCGGCCGAGACAAACGTGGCCTGCTCGATGAAGTGATGCAGCGACAACGCTTCCATGTCGATCTGCTCTTCAAAGAGCGAGTACATCGTGATGGCCGCAGCCCCGCTATCTTCCATCTGGCGGATATCGCTAATCTTCTTCGACAGCGGCGATGCGGACGGGACCACGGGATGTTTCAGGCTCAAGCCCATATAAGTAGTTGTCAGATCCATCTGGGTCATCCTTTCCAGTCTCTGCTCAGGCGGTCTTCGCCTCGCCATTGGCCGCCGCTAACTGCTCGTATTGCTTCCAGCGGTTCAACACGTCCTGCTGGGCCAGCGCTAACAGCATTTCGGCCCGTTCCTCGTCGACGCGCGCCAGCGAGCTGTAACGCGTCTCGTTGTACACGTAATCCTTAAGCGGGATCTTCGCTGCCTTTGAGTCGAGGGTCAGCGGGTTCTTGCCCTGGCCGGCCAGGTCCGGGTTGAAGCGGTAAAGGGGCCAGGCGGCGCTGTCGACCGCCAGCTTCTGCTCGGTCAGGCCCGTTACGGTGTCGATGCCCTGTTGGATGCAGTGGCTGTAGGCGATGACCAGGCTGGGGCCGTCATAGGCCTCGGCCTCCAGGA
>JADGQF010000045.1 GCA_017882045.1 Anaerolineales bacterium | reverse complement strand
ACATCGAGTACGACAGCGGCATCCGCTGATTGGCCTGTCTGCCGCCGTCGTGGGGCCAGTCGCAGCGCGTAGCGCGGCTGGACCTTCGCTGTTAGCTGGCCGGCCGCGCATTGAGGGCGCGGGGCTTTTTCGCGTTTGGCAGCCGGCGGCGGTATAATCTCTTCCGGCTATGAGACGCGGTCTTTCGCCGATGTTGGTTTTTCCTCCGGTCACTCAGGAGCCTGCCTTGGAATCCTTTGACTTCCGTGAGCATCCGCACCGCCGCTACAATCCCCTCACCGATGAATGGGTCATGGTCTCGCCGCACCGGACCAAGCGGCCCTGGCAGGGCCAGGTCGAGAAGACGCAGCCTGAAATCCGCCCGATCTACGACCCGACTTGTTATTTATGCCCCGGTAACGCACGCGCCGGCGGCGCCCAAAACCCGCAGTACGAGCACACTTTCGTCTTTGAGAACGACTTTGCTGCCCTGATGCCGGTGCGGGTCAGCGGGGCGGTGGACGAGGGCGGTTTGCTGCGTGCCGAACCGGTGGAGGGCATCTGCCGGGTACTTTGCTTTTCGCCGCGTCACGATCTGACTCTCGCGGAAATGGATCCGGCGAGCATCCGGCGGGTGGTGGACGCGTGGGCGGCCCAGACCAGCGAGCTGGGCGCGCTGCCGTTCATCGACTACGTGCAAGTGTTTGAAAACCGCGGCGCGCTGATGGGCGCGAGCAATCCCCATCCGCATGGGCAGATCTGGTCGACCAGCCGGGTGCCAAATGAGCCGGCCAAGGAGGCGCGCACCCAGGCGGCCTACAGCGAGGCCCACCGCGGGCGTTCGCTGCTGGGTGACACCCTGGACCTGGAGCTGAAGGATGGCCGGCGCCTGGTGTGCGCCAACGGGCATTGGGTCGTACTGGTGCCTTTCTGGGCGGTGTGGCCGTTTGAGACGATCGTGTTGCCCCGGCGCCAGGTGGCCACTCTGGCCGAACTCACCGATGCCGAGCGTGACGGGCTGGCGGCCATTCTCAAGCAACTGACAACTCGCTACGATAACCTGTTCGAAGTGTCGTTCCCCTACAGTATGGGCTGGCATCAGCGCCCGACCGACGACCAGGAGCATCCGGGTTGGACCTTGCATGCGCACTTCTATCCACCCCTCCTCCGCTCCGCCACCGTGCGTAAGTTCATGGTCGGCTTTGAAATGCTGGCGGAGCCCCAGCGTGACATTCCGGCCGAGGCGGCTGCTCAAAGGCTTCGTTCGGTGCCGGAAGTCCATTATCGGAGTCTGGTGTAAAATGCCCTCACTGCTTACCGCCGAGCAACTACAGTCCCGTTTCCAGGAAGCGTTTGGCCGGACGGCGACCGTATTGGCCCGTGCTCCCGGCCGGGTTAATCTGATTGGCGAGCACACTGATTACAACGAAGGGTTCGTGCTCCCGGCGGCAATCACGCGTGAGACGCGCATGCTGGTTGCGCCGCGCGATGACGGGCGTGTGCAACTGAGCGCGCTGGATCTAGGCCGGCAGACGACCTTCGATCTGGCGGACGGAACCGTAACCCCTTCTCGTGAGGAGCGCTGGAGCAACTACGTGCGCGGTGTCGCCGCGGGCCTCTTGAAGGCGGGATACCGGCTGCGGGGCATGGATGTACTGATGCAGGGGGATGTACCCATCGGCGCCGGGCTCTCTTCTTCGGCCGCGGTCGAGATGGCGGCGGTGCAGGCCTTCAGCGCCGTCGGCGATCTGACCGTCCCTCCCGAGCAGGCGGCGCGCATCGGGCAGCAGGCCGAACATGCTTTCGTGGGCACCAACTGCGGCCTCATGGACCAATTGGCCTCCGCCCTGGGCCAACCCGATCACGTGCTGCTGATCGACTGCCGCGACCTGAGCTTCCAGCCCGTGCCGGTACCTCCCGCTGCCGCGATCCTGATCGCCGACACCGCCGTGCGCCGCCAATTGGCCAGCTCGGCATACAACGAGCGGCGCGCGCAATGCGAAGCCGCCGCGGCTGCTCTGGGAGTGCCTTCCCTGCGCGACGCGACCCTCCAGATGCTGGATGCCGCGCACCTGGAGCCCTTGATTGACAAGCGGGCGCGTCACATCATCGGCGAGGATGACCGCGTGCTCGAATGTGTGGCCGTGCTGCGCGCGGGGAACCTGGCCGCGGCAGGCCGCCTGATGGATGCCTCGCACTGCAGCCTGCGTGACCTGTATGAAGTGAGCAGCGTTGAGCTGAACACCATGGTGGAGCTACTGCGCGAGCAGCCGGGCTGCTACGGCGCCCGCCTCACTGGCGCGGGTTTCGGCGGCTGCGCCGTGGCCCTCATGGCGGCCGGAGCGCTAGAAGCCGCTATACCTATCGTGGCCGAGGCTTACCAGTCCCGCACCAACCTGACGCCGGCGCTATATCCCACGCGGGCCGCGGCCGGCGCGTCTTTCCGGCGATTATAGCGGCAGGCGCGCGCCCGGACATGGCAGAAGGGGCATCAGGGCCGTGGCTCCTCCCGCCGGGTCCCCCATTCGGGGCGTATGACATCATGTACAGCAAGTCCAGCCAGCGGCCGTGCCGCCACTTTGTCTCGCGGAAGCGTCCCTCGTGGACAAAGCCTATCTGCTCGTAGGCGTGCACGGCCCGCTGATTGTTGGCGAATACCCGCAGATAGATGCGGTGTAAGTTGAGGAAATCGAAACCGTAGTTGACCAGGGTGGCGAGGACATCTTTGCCCAGACCCTGGTCCCAGAGCGCTTTCTCGCCGATGAACAGACCAACTTCGGCGTGCTGATTTTTGGCATCGATGTTGGCGAAGCCGCAGCCGCCGACGTGGCGCCCCTCAAAGTCGATCGCGAAGTTGACGCTGCTGGAGTTCTCGTTCTGGCGTTGGTACCAGGTTTGCTCCTGAGCGAGGTTCTGCGGCTGGTAGAGGCCGAAATAGGCCAGGACCTCAGGATCGGCGAACCAGCGTACGTAGTTGGGCAAGTCGGGCGGCTCGATCGCCCGTAGAATGACACGTTTGCCGCATAACATACCTGCTTCCTCTCAGCTAGCGCGTAACGCTTCCAGTCCCATCATAATAGCGGCCATCGATGCCAATGACTCGATTCCACCTCCAAAGGCCAGGTCGCGCAATTCGTCGGGGCTATGGAAAGACACGTTTAAGTCCTCGGTATCATCCAGTTCCTGGGGATCGGTCAGGCGGGCCGCCCGGGCCAGGAAGAGATGGGCGCGCGTGTTGCCGCGGTTGCTATCGATGACGAAGCTGCCCAGCGCTTGCCATTGTGGGGCAGTCAAGCCGGTCTCTTCACGTAGCTCGCGCTGGGCAGCCTCGAGCGGTGGTTCTTCGCTGTCCAGGTAGCCGGCGGGCAGATCTTGGAGTACGTGGCCCACGCCATGCTTGTACTGGTGCACCAACGGCACTTTGCCATCCTCACATAGCGCGAAGACCATTGCGTAGTCGCGGGCGACTGTGACCAGGTAGTCATGAATCACGTGGCCATTCGGGAGCTCAACGTCTTGCTCCCAAACCGAGAGCCAAGGGGGACGGGCCAGTGCGGCGCGACTGGCCAGAATTTGCCATGATTGCATTTTTGCCTCGAATTTCCTACATAAATGCTTGCAAAAGTCTTGACATGAGGATGATTTGCGAGTATGCTTTACTTGAAATACCGGTTGGTCCTCATTTTACCACGTTTCCGGGAGGCTGGCGATGCGTGGCATACGGTTTCGTTGCGGGGCTGTAGCCCTGGTCCTCGTTTCCATTTTGTTGTTGCCCGGCATGGCGGCAGCAGACAGCGGCGCCCGTTACATCGTGCGGTCGGGAGATAGTCTGGGATCCATCGCCCAGGCCTACGGGGTATCCATCTCGAGTATCATGCAGGCCAACGGCCTGACTGACCCAGATTTCGTTTGGGCGGGCCAAACGTTGATCATCCCCGGTGCTTCGGGCGGAAGCGGCGGGGCAGCCAGTGGAGCGGGAAGCAGTTCGGCAGGCAGCGGCGGCGTATATGTCGTGCACCTGGGCGATACGCTAGGCGATATCGCGGCCGGCCACGGCGTCTCAGTGGCTGCTCTGGTCAGGGCTAACGGTCTTGACAACCCGGATATGCTCTACGCTGGACAGCGCCTCGTGATCCCTGGCGGAGCCACGTCTTCATCTTCTCAGTCCGGTAGTTCGTCGTCTGCGTCATCCGGCAGCAGCTCATCCTCCAGCGGCTCAGGCTACTACACTGTGAAATCCGGCGATACGCTGGGCAAGATCGCGGCCCGCTACAACACCAGTGCCGCAGCTATCGCGCGCACCAACGGCTTGACCAGCCCTGACGTGATATACACAGGCATGAGGCTGCGCATTCCGGGCAGCAGCAGCGGCAGTACAAGCAGCACGAGTTCGGCTCCCAAAGCGACCGGCCAGGGGACGCGCTTTGTGGCCAGTATCTCACAGCAACACTGTTGGCTCTACCAGGGAAGCACCGTGGTCTATAGCTGGGGCTGTTCTACCGGCCGGGCGGGCGCGCCGACAGTGCCGGGCAGCTATCGCGTCCAGTCCAAAATACCGCGTGCCTACGGCTCGGCCTGGAACTTCTGGATGCCCTATTGGCTGGGCATCTATTGGGCCGGGAGCACCGAGAATGGCATCCATGGCTTTCCGTCCGACGCCGCGACCGGTGTGAAAGTTTGGACCAGCCGGATTGGTACCCCGGTGACTTATGGCTGCATCCTTCTGAGCGACACGAACGCGAAAACGCTTTACGACATGGCATGGATCGGGATGCCGGTCATAATCACGCGCTAGCAGTTGCCGGTCGACAAAAAATGCCGCCGCGGGCCTACTTGCTAGCGGCCCGCGGCGGTGAAGTGTAAAACTCCTGGCCGCTCACCCAATCAGTCGCGCGTACTCCTTCTTCATACAGCGATCCATCACCACCTGCAGGCCGGCTGCGCGCGCCCGCTCAGCGGCTTCCTCATTCACGACCCCTTCTTGCATCCACACGACCTTCGCGCCGATGGCGATCGCATCCTCGACAATGGGTGGGACCGCATCCGGGCGGCGGAAGATATCCACCACGTCGATCGGTCCCTGGATGTCGCACAGTCCGGCCCCGCTTCGCTCGCCGAGGACCTGGTCCAGGGTCGGGTTGACCGGCACGATCTTGTAGCCATGCTTTTGCAGAAAGCCGGCTACACCGAAGCTCGGACGGTCCGGGTTATCCGAGATGCCGACTACGGCCACAGTCTTGGCTGTCTCCAGGATGTTGCGAATTTCATTGTCCGTCATGAGCGGGCTCCGTTTCTGGCGCGCACGCCGAGGTCACTTAGGGTCCTTTGTTTCGCCCGGATCGCGGTAGACCAGGTCAAAGTCGAGCGCGCGCTGATCCAGCACCTGGTCATCCCGGCTGAGCACAATTTCGAGCCGGTAAGGTTTGCCGGCGAACGGGGGCCGGCGCAGGTGCATGGTCAGCGACTGGTACGGGTTGCGGATCTCGACCATGAACATGCTCGATACTACTTCGCCCTCCGGTCCCAATAGGGTGCAGCCCAGGTTGGGGTAGGCGGCGAAAGCGCTGGTTTCGACCCGCACCCACAACCGGTCGAGTTCGGGATAGGGCCAGGCTTCGGCGCGCTCGATCAGCGGCAGATGCTCTTCCACGGTCAGTGGTATGCGTTCCAACGCCTCGCGGTAGATTTCTTTAGGATCTTTAAACTCGGTCACAATGCCGCTCCCAAGAGAGTAAGACGCCAAGGCAAACCGCAAACAGTAAGCGTCGTTACCTTTGCATCACCGCGACGCTGGCGAGCACCAGCGCGCCGCCGCCCAACATGCCCGCAGTGATCGGCTCATGCAAGAGAAGCACTGCCAACAGAGTGGATGTCACGGGTACCAGGAATAGGATGATGCCGGCGCGCGTGGCGGGCATATGAGAGAGGATATGGAGCCAAAACAGGTTGGCCAATGCCCCGGAACCCAGCCCGAGCACGATCAACGCGACCCAAACAGTGGCAGGCAGCGCCAGGTTCAGGCCCTCCCACAGGGCAAGCGGCAAGAGGAACAGCGCGCCCGCCGCCGCGATCGCCGTCGTCACCACATCCGAGGGGTAGTGTTCGGTCAAGCCTTTGCCGCCGATGCTGAACAGCGCGCCGAAGAAGGTGGCTAGAACCATCATCAGATCACCGGTCAGGCCGGTACCCGAAATAGTCAGGTGGCCGGTGCCCTGGCTGACCAGCGCCGCTCCCAGGAAGGCCACGCCCATCGCCAGCCAGCCGCGCGGCCCAACCCGCTCCCGCAGCCAGACTGCGGCCAGCAGGGCGATGAATACGCTGGTCAGGTTGGCCAGGATGCCCGCATTGGTGGCGGACGTGTAGCGGAGGGCGAGGTTTTCCAGGGCATAGAATAAGGTGATGCCGGCCAGCGCCACCCAGGAGAGGGTACGGAGGTTATGGCGCACCAGGCCGGCCGCCAGTGGCAGCCGCCCGGAAACGGCCAGCCAGCCGGCCAACGCCAGGGTTGAGATCGTCCAACGAACAAAGGCAATGCCCATCGGGCCCAGCCCTTGCAGGGCCAGCTTGGTAAGCGGGAAACTGGCGCCCCACAGGGCGACCGTGCCCAGCGCCAGCAAGTAGAGGGTGATCCGTCGCGCCTGTCGAGCCGAGAACGCCGGCCGCCGCGCTGTCTCCCGATCCGGCTTGCGCGCCAGCGCCGCATCCCTGCTGCCGGGCAGGGCATCGCCGGTCCCGGCCGTCTCTGGCGCGGGCGCCTTTCTGCCGACAGCGTCGCGTCTCAACTAGGCAGCCTCCGCCAACGAGTCTTGGGCGATCTCCTGGCCATCCAGCTTGAGCGAAAGGACCTGCGAGGTGTTATCGGCGCCCATCGAGACACCGTAGATTGTGTCGGCGGCCTCGATCGTGCCCCGGTTATGCGTGATCAATAGGAACTGAGTCTTTTGGCTCAGGGTCTTGAGCGCGTCACGAAAGCGGCCGACGTTCGCTTCGTCCAGGGCCGCATCGACTTCGTCAAGCACGCAGAAGGGCGTCGGGCGCACCTTGAGGATACTGAAGATCAGCGCGGAGGCAGTTAGCGCGCGCTCGCCGCCCGATAGCAGCGATAGACCCTGTTCCCGCTTGCCGGGCGGGCGGGCGATGATCTCCACGCCGGTCGTGTTGGGGTTTTCGGGATCGGTCAGCACCAGCCGGGCGGCGCCGCCGCCGAACATGTTCGAGAATTCCTCGCGGAACTGGGCGGCCACAGCCTTGAAGGTGGCCAGGAATTCGCGCTCCATAATCCGGTCGAGCTCCAGAACGACTTCCTCCAAAGAAGCCACCGCCTTCTGCAGGTCAGCCGCCTGGGAGGTGAGGAAATTGTAGCGCGTTTCGACCTCAGTGTATTCGTTCAACGCTTCCACGTTGACCGGGCCCAAGCGGCCGATCTGGGCCCGCAGCTCGCGCACATCCCGCTCGAGCCCGTCCGGCAGTTCGGTGACGACCGGCAGACGCGTGACCATGCCGTTGAGGGGCAGCGGAGGCTGGCTGTCGGTGAGCTCATCGTCCTCCAGTGCCACCAGGCCCATTTCCTTCTCAATCTCGGCTCGCAGGTGAGTGAGGCCGTCCTGCGCGCGCTGCAACGCCAGCTCAGCCTGGCTCTGGCGCATCTGCGAATGGCGTAGTTGCTCCCGCAGCGACCGCTCGCGTGCCTCAGCCTCTCGCTGCTCTTTCTCAATCTGCGCCTGGCGTGCTTCGGCAGGATCGATATGTGCGCTCAGGACCGCGATCTCGCCGCCAAGCTTCTGGGTCTGCTGCCCGTACTCGCCGATCGCCCGTTGCGCCTGGATCTGCTGCTGGCTGAGAGTGGCTACGCGCTGCTGTTTCGCGCGGATATCGGTGGCGCGCTGCTCCTGCACCCGCTGGAGCTCAGCCACTCGTGACCGGTAGCTCTGGCGTTGAGCGGCGCTGGTTTCGGCCTGGCTGCGCACGCGCGCCAGCGCGGCAACGAGATCGTCGGTGTCGAGCTGCGCCAGGTCCTTGCGGGCCGCCGCGGCTTCCCCGGCGGCCTGCCCCAGCCAGCCGGTCAGAGCCTGAATGTCCTTCTGCAGGCCCGCTTCGCGGCCGTCCAGTTGCTCGAGCTCACTGGCGGCCTGCGAGTCCCGTTCGTTGTGCCAGCCCGCTTTCTGCCGGGCGCGTTCGGCCTCTAGCTCGAGGCGATTGCGCTCGCCGGCCTGCCCTTCTGCCGCCGCGCTCAGCTCGCGCTGCTGCGCGCGCAGCGTATTGATGACAAGCTGCGCCGCTTCCTGCCGCTTGCGCGCCTCGAGCACCACCGCCTCATGCGCGGCAGCTTCCTTCTGGGCGGCCTGGATTTGTGCCGGGAGATCGCGCAGGGCACGCGCGCGCGAGAGAAGGCCGCTATCGCGCCGCCCGGCTTCGCTGCCCCCGGTGACGCTGCCTGAAGGACGCACGATTTCGCCGTCGAGCGTGACCAGTGTCGCGGATGACCCGCCGCGGCGCTCGTCCAGGCCTTGCAGCAGCCGGCGGGCCGTCGGCAGATCTTGGACCACCAGCGTATGGTTTAGCGCCAGTTCCACCGCCGGTCCAACCTGCGCATCGTACTTAACCAACTCGCTGGCCAGCCCGACCACGCCCGGCAGGCGCGGAACGTCGGCCTGCCGGCCGGGCCGCAGAGTATCGAGCGGCAGCAGAGTCGCGCGCCCACCTTGGGTTTGCTTCAGGAACGCAACCGCGGTCTCTGCATCTTCCCACCGCTCGACGACGACATCCTGCACGCGGCCGCCCAGGGCCGCCTCAATGGCGCGCTCCAGCTCGGCTGGTACCTCCATCAGGTCACCCAAAGCGCCGACGATACCGCGCAACGCCGGTTCGAGCGTGCCCGGCCGGTTCTGTCCGGCGCTGCCTGTCTTCGCGGCCGCGTTGCCGGGCCTGGCCTCATTGCGCCGCGCGGCCGCCAGCACATTGCGCGGTCCGGGCCCCAGCCCGGCGCCTTCATCGCGCAGGCGCAGCAGCATTTGCTGCTGGTCCTGCAGGCGCCCCAGGGCCCGTTGGCTCAGGCTCAGCTTCTCGCGTGCGGCTCGCTCGATCTCCTGCGCCGCGGCCAAGGCGCGCGCCTGATTGCCGCGCTCTTGATCCAGTGCGCTCGCCTCGGACTTGCCCACCACGATCTTCTCGTCCAGCCCGACCAGCCGTGCTTCGATCTCGCGCAGCTGAGCGGCCGCGACCTGGCTTGCCTGGCTCTGCTCGTCACGGGCTTTGGCCAGTTCCTCCCTGCGTTCGCCCATCTGTGCCAGGCGAGCACGCCGGTCGGCAAGCCGGGTTTTGTGCGCCAGGACTGCCTCTTCCATTTGGGCCAACCGGCGTGCCTGGGCCGCGCGTTGCCGTTCTCGCTCGTCCAGCTCGTGCTGCGCGGCGGTCACCTGGCCGGCACTGGCCTCGTAAGCCGCGGTGGCTTCGGCTAGCTCAGCCTGCGCCTGCTGCAGGCGCTCGCTGCCGTCGTCGAGCGCGGCGCGCAGGTGGACGACCTCGCGTTGCAGGTCTTCGCACTGTTCGCCCAGCAGCCGCGTCTGTTCGGCGCGCACCGCCAGCTCGCGCTGAGCGTTCTCAGCCTGGCGGTGCAACTGGCTGCTCGCCCGGTGCCAATCGCTTAGCCGGTCGCGCAGCACAGCCCGTTCCGCCCGCTGTGACGCCAGCCCTTCAAGCAGCACGTTAAGGGTGCGGTTGGCCTCGTCTGTGATGGCCAGCGAGTCCTCAACGCGGACGCGCGCTGCCGCCAGTTCGCCAATTTCCTGGCGCCATTTGTAGCCGTACCAGATGCGCAGATGCGACTGTAGATCGGCCTTGAACTGCTGGTATTCCTGGGCCCGACGGGCCTGTCCCTTAAGGTAGCGCAGGCGGGGAGTGAGCTCGCCGATGATATCCTGGGCGCGCGTCAGGTTTGTGCGTGCCTCGCCCAACTGGCGCTCAGCCTGGTCGCGTTTGCTCTGATGGACGGTGATGCCGGCTGCTTCCTCGAAAAGCCGGCGCCGCTCCTCTGCCCGTTGCGAGAGCGCCTGGTCGATCAATCCCTGGCCAATCATGGAGTAGGTGCGCTCGCTGAGACCCGAACTGCCCAGCAATTCCACGACATCGCGCAGGCGCACCCGATTGCCGTTCAAATAGTACTCGTTCTCGCCTGAGCGATAGGCGCGGCGGCCAATCTCCACTTCCGCGAAGTCAATCGGCAGCCAGCCGGTGGAATTGTCGAGGGTCAGCACGACGTTGGCCATACCCAACCGGGAGCGCTGTTCGCTGCCCGAAAAGATCATGTCCTCGGTGCGCTTGCCACGCAGCGTGCTGTAACTCTGTTCGCCCAGCACCCAGCGCAAGGCGTCGCCAATGTTGCTCTTGCCCGACCCATTGGGCCCGACAATCGCGGTCACGCCGGCGTCGAATATGAACTCAGTGCGGGCGGCAAAGCTCTTGTAGCCCTGGACATGTAGTCGTTTGAGGAAGCGCAAATCTGTTACACCGCTTTAAAACACCAGCGGACGCTGACCTGTCAGTGGGAGCGCCCGCTGGGGAGTTGACAATGGCGCCTCGATAATTAGCGCCGCCCGCTCCGCTGCTCGTAACAATCGCGGCTGAAGACGAAATCGTTACCGCGATCGCGGCAGACCAATACCTTGTCAGAGTACCGACTCACGGAAACCTCCGCAGTTGAAAGAAGAACTAGTGCCCACCGGCACGGCGGGGTTACTCAGCTCATGACCGTGAGTCCATGTCCCCGCGCAGTTACCTGCCCCGACCTGTAGCCCGTGTTCTAAAGCAGTTTGTGCCCTGACGGCACGATTATAATGCCGCTTTTCTGATTTCTGCAAATGGCTAAAAGGTGGCAACATAGTGGCTCGGGGCTTGGGCGGGGCCCGGTTTCGGCCGGCGATTATCAACAAAAGATGGTCAACAGACAGGATAGGGCTAAGTGAGCAGCACTGAACAAATCTATTCGCTATCGTCTGTGCGCGCGTTGGCGCTGCACGCCCAGGACCTGACGGGCCGATTGGACTCGGAACCGGCGGCGAACGCCGCCGCTATCGCCGATACGGTTTCACGTATCGGCTGTGTACAGATCGATACGCTGCACGTCGTGCAGAGGAGCCATTACCTGGTGTTATGGAGCCGGCTCGGCTGCTACGACACGCGGGATCTTGATCGTCTGGTATACGGCGCCTCAATCGAGGGGGCTAACGACCGCCGGCTTTTCGAAGATTGGTTGCATGCCGCAACCATCTTGCCACTCGGCGAATTTCGCTACCGGCTGCCCCAGAAGCGGCAGGTGCGCGAGAATACCTTCCCGATGTCGATGCACCATTGGATCGATCCGGCCAGCCGCGCCGCCTTCCATGCCTCAGTATTGGAGCGCATCAGACAAGAGGGTGCACTGCGCGTGTCCGATTTCGAGTACGACGGCCCCAAGCGCGGGCCCTGGTGGGACTGGAAGCCGGCCAAGCGCGCGCTCGAGAATCTGTTTGCCTGGGGTGATCTGATGATCGCCGGTCGGACCAACTTTCAGCGCGCCTACGACCTGACCGAGCGGGTATTGCCGGCCTGGGTCGATACGCGCGAGCCAACGCACGCAGAGTTGATGTGTCATATGGTAGCCGAGGCGGTGCGCACATTCGGCGTCTGCTTGCCCGGACAGGTGGGGGATTACGATTACTACGCCAAGATAACCCGCGCCCGGCCGTTCATCGAGCAACTTCTGGCTGAGGGCGTCCTGGCATGGGTGCAGGTCGCACTAAGCGACGGCCGGGTGCAGCCAATGTTGGTTCTCCGCGAGCAGTTGCCGCTGCTGGAACAGGCGGCTGACGGTAACCTGGCGGCCGCGCGTACCACCTTTCTCAGTCCTTTCGACAATCTGTTCTGGCCTGCCGATCGCGACCGGCAATTCTGGGGCTTCACCCAACGCCTGGAGGCCTACAAGCCCGAGGCGCAGCGTGAGTGGGGATACTTCAGTATGTCTGTTTTGCACAAAGACCGGTTTGTCGGCCGGTTTAACCCCAAGCTCGAACGAGCTTCAGGGACGCTGCGTCTGAAGGCCCTCTACCTGGAGCCGGGCGTCGAGCTCACCGGCCAGTTGGTGGCGGATTTGGCGGCCGCCATGCGCAGTTTTTTGGCGCAGCACGCGGCGCGCGACCTGGTGACCGAGCGCAGTGCACCGGCGGAGTTCGGCGCGCAGTTGCTGGCGGCGCTGTGAAAAAACTCTTGGTGGGCGTGATTTCGGACACCCATGGCCTGCTGCGTCCCGCCGCGCTGCAGGCACTGCACGGCTGCGAGCTGATCGTCCACGCGGGCGACGTCGGCAAGCTGGAAGTGCTTGAAGGACTGCGCACGGTGGCGCCGGTGATGGCCGTGCGCGGCAATGTAGACCGCGAGCTATGGAACGAGGATCTACCGGTGACACGGGTGGTCCTGGCGGGCGACGTCTTTCTTTATGTGCTGCACGATCTGCACGAGATTGACATTGACCCGGCAGGGGGCGGTTTCAGCGCTGTCGTCAGCGGGCACTCGCATCAGGCGTCCGTCAAGGAGCGCGGCGGAGTGCTGTATCTCAATCCTGGCAGCGCGGGGCCGCGCCGTTTCAGCCTGGCAGCCAGCCTGGCCCTGCTCCACGTGCGCGGGCGCGAGCTGCAGGGGGAGATCGTAGTGCTAGAGGAATAAACAAAACAGGCGGAAACCGGGTTCCTCGCAGAAGCCCGGTTTCCGCCTGCGAAAGCCTAATTGCTGCCGTCCCCGTCCCTCGTCCCGACCTGGTTTTTGAGCCAGGCTTCCATGAAGGCATCGAGGTCGCCGTCGAGGACGCCACCAGTGTTGCTGGTCTCTACCTCGGTGCGCAGGTCCTTGACCATCTGGTAAGGGTGCAGGACGTAGGAGCGGATCTGGTTGCCCCAGCCTGCATCCACATGCTTGCCCTTCAAGCGGGCCTGTTCGGCTTCGAGTTTCTGCAGCTCGATATCATATAGTTTACCACGCAGCACGTGCATGGCCGATTCCCGGTTCTGCAACTGGCTGCGCTCGTTCTGGCAGGTCACGACGATCCCGCTGGAAAGGTGCGTCAGCCGGACGGCCGTCGAGTTCTTCTGCATGTGCTGCCCGCCGGCGCCGCCCGAGCGATAAACGTCCATCTTGACATCCTCGGGCCGGATGTCGATCTCGATGTCATCGTCCAGGACGGGTACGACTTCGACCAGGGCAAAGGATGTGTGGCGCCGGGCTGACCCATCGAAGGGGCTGATGCGTACCAGCCGGTGCACGCCGCGCTCCGACTTGAGGTAGCCGTACGCCCAAGGTCCGTGGATCTCCACGGTGACCGTCTTGATGCCCGCCTCTTCGCCTTCCAACTGATCGGTGATCTCAGTCTCGTAGCGCTTGCGCTCGGCCCAGCGCAGGAACATGCGCAGCAACATCGAGGCCCAGTCTTGCGCCTCGGTGCCCCCTGCGCCGGCGTGGATTGTCAGGATGGCAGCGCTGCGATCGTACCGGCCGCCCAGCGCTAACTGGAATTCGAGCTGATCGTAGCGCTTGCGCAGCTTCTCGGCCTCGGCGCTCACCTCGGCAAGGATGCTTTCGTCCTCGGCCTCGGCCGCCATTTCCAGTAACTCGCGCGTGTCGGCCGCGTCTTGCTGCAGCTTGTCCCAGGTGCCGACCTGCTCGCGCAGGTCCGCCAGGTCGCGCATGACCACTTTGGCTGCTTGCTGGTCACCCCAAATGGCCGGGTCGGCGGATTGCTCTTCTAGCTTAGCGATCTGTGTCCGTTTGCCATCTAAGTCAAAGACGCCTCCGCATGGCGTCGATCTGGTCGGCAAGGGTGGCTAGTTGTTCGCGAACCTCGTCCATGATCTCTCCTCTTTCTGTTCGGTTTCTGACTCAGCCCAGGATAGCCTCTACGAAGGCTTGCGGGTCGAATTCGGCGAAATCGGTGGTCTTCTCGCCGGTGCCGACAAAGCGGACCGGTACGCCGAGCTCTTTTTCAATCGCAAAGACGATCCCGCCCTTGGCGGTGCTGTCGAGCTTGGTCAGGATGATGCCGCTGACCGCGACCGCCTCCTTGAAATGCTTGGCCTGGCTGATCGCGTTCTGACCCGTCGTCGCGTCCAGCACCAGCAGTGTCTCGTGCGGCGCGTTATGGACCTGGCGGGCACACACCGAATGCACCTTTTCCAGTTCCTTCATCAGGTTGTACTTGGTGTGCAGCCGCCCGGCCGTATCCACGATCAGCAGGTCGCCCTGGCGGCTCTCCTGACTGGCGCGGATGGCGTCGAAGACGACCGCGCCGGGGTCGGCGCCAGGGACTTGGGCGATGACCTCAACACCCGTCCGCTCGCCCCAGATTTTGAGTTGGTCGATCGCGGCCGCGCGAAATGTATCGGCTGCGGCCAGAACGACCTTCTTGCCCCGCCGCTTGTAGTACTGGGCCAGCTTGGCGATGCTGGTCGTCTTACCCGATCCGTTGACGCCGACGATCAGCACTACGGTCAGCAGGCGAGGCTCGTCAATGGTGAGCGGTTCCGGATGGGCCAACAGCGACGCCAGCTCCTCGTTGAGCGCCTGCCGCACGTCCTGTACGCGCTTCAGGTTGTCGCGCTTCACCCTGGCTTTCAGCTTTTCGACCACTTCGAGCGCTGTGTTGATACCGACGTCCGACTGGATCAACAGCTCTTCCAGCTCGTCGTAGGTCGCTTCCGTCACTTCGTTTTCCTGGAACAATGTGCCGATGCGCCCGAAGAACCCCTGGCGGGTTTTGCTCAGGCTGGCCTGTAGTTTTGCCTGATCTTCGGCCTGTTCTTCCGCCGGCTTGCGAAATCGTCCGAACAAGTGCCACTCCCCCGTATGATATTTCGAGCAGAGCCCGACCAATTGCGTCAAAAAAAGCCCAGATCAGGCCTGTCTGGGGTCAATCCGTACGCTATTATTATACATGAGACCGATGGTAATGACAAAGCCAATTGCGCATGTTATACTACGCCCCGGAGTTTACCATGCCCGATTATGAACTATCAGTCGCGGAGTTTGCGCAACGCCGGAGCCTCGACTTCAAGGATCTGGCGCTGTTGCGTACTGCGCTGACGCATCGCTCGTTCCTTAACGAGCATCCCGACCTGCCCTGGGAAGATAATGAGCGCCTGGAGTTCCTGGGAGACGCGGTGCTCGATTTTCTCCTGGCCGGCTATCTCTACCGGCATTTCCCGGAAGCGACCGAGGGCGATATGACCGGCCTGCGGGCGGTGCTGGTGCGCCGGCCCACCTTGGCGGGTTTTGCGCGCCAGATGTTGCTGGGGCAGTTCTTGCTGATGGGACACGGAGAGGTGGAGACGGGCGGGCGTCAAAGCTCGCGCACGTTGTGTGCGACTTTCGAGGCGGTGGTGGGCGCTCTCTACCTCGACCAGGGCCTGGAGGCGGTCGAGAAGCTGGTTATGCCGCTCGTCGAGCGTACGCTGGTCGAGGCCCGGGTTGAGGCCGAGGATAAGGACCCCAAGAGCCGGCTGCAGGAGTTGTCGCAGGCAACTTACGGGTCAACGCCGCGCTACCGCACGACCAAGGCCGAGGGCCCGGACCATGCCAAGGTGTTCACGGTGCAGGTATCCATCGGCGAGTACGTCTGTGGCGAGGGCGAGGGACCAAACAAGCAGACCGCCGCGCAACGCGCCGCGGAAGACGCCCTGGCCCGGCGCGCCGAATGGTCCGCACCGCAGACGCCGGATGCAGAACCGGGAGACGGCGTGACGTAGGACGTCGAGCGGTTCTGCCGAAAGCCAGGCGACCGTCGATGGGAGAGCGGGGAACAGCCGGTTCCCCATTCTCCCGCTCTCCCATTTTGTTTACAGGCTCTTCTCGTAGATCGTGTGTACCTTAAAGATCTTTCCGCCCATGGTCTGGGCGTCGTTCAAAGTCAGGACGTGCTCTTCCATCTGGACCATGTCGGCATGCTCGAAACCGCCCTCTTTGACGGTCTTTTCCATCTCCACGTACATGATCGCGTTGATGCCCAGGCCGCGGTATGGGGCGAGGATGCCTGCGCCGTTCAGATCGATCCACCTGGCGCGTTTGAACTCGCGCAGCAACCAGAACCAGCCAAAAGGCCATAGCCGGCCCTTGCTGCGGCAGATCGCGTCCGACAGGTTAGGGAACCCGAAAAGGAAGCCGGCAATCTTGTCACCCTTCATCACCAGCTTGATTAGTTTGGGGTCGGCGATGGCCAGTAGCCGTTCGCCGATGACCTTCGCTTCCTTGGGGGTGATCGGTGCGAATTCCCAGTTGTCGGTGAAGGTCTGGTTGTAGGTTTCGACGATCTCGGGGATCAGCGCGCGCAACTCGTTCTTGCTGGCGAAGCGTTTGATGGTGAAGCCGCGCCGCACCATCATCTTCTCGGCAATTTCGCGCAGGCGGGGGGGCAAGTCTGCCTGGCCGGGGAGATAGGTCGACAGAAAGTCGCGTTGGCGCGTGTAGCCGGCAGCTTCGATCAGCTCCCCGTAATACGGGAAGTTGTAAGGGATCCCCATGGCCGGTCGGTACTCGAACCCGTCTACCAGTATTCCCATGCCATCGGCCTGCAAGAACCCCTTGGCTCCAACTATCTTGTCCAGCTTGCGCACCTTTGCCCAGTCCTCGATGGTCCGGAACAAAGCCTGGCTGGCTTCGGGTTTGTTCTCAACGTCAAAGAAGTAGAAGAACGCGGTGTGGCTCTTGCGATAGTTGTTGTAGCGGGTGTTGTTTAGGGCGGCGATGCGGCCCACCGGCCGGCCGTCACGTTCGGCGATGAAAAAGTCTGCTTCCGAGTGCTCGTAGTAGGGATACTTGCGCCGGTTTAGCTGCATTTTCATGTCGTCGATCAGCGGCGGCACCCATTGGGCGCAATCCCGATAAAGAGTAAATGGTAGCTCGATAAAGCGGTTCACGTCGCGGCGGGAATTGGTATCAACTTTGATAACCTGCAATGCCATGTGAGCAGCTCCAGACTAAATGGCGGGTGTGAAGAAACCGACTGCGAGTGCGCCGGGGCCCGCGTGGGTGATGATGGCCGGGACCAGGTCCATGATGAGGATCTCGGCGCTGCCCAGGCTCTCCTTGAGACTGGCAGCGACTTGTTCCGCCTCTTCAGGGGCTTCGGCATGCATCACGGTCACATGAGCCTGGCCCGAGCGGTCCGCTTCGATCAGCACCAACTCTTTGATGCGAGCCAGCGCCCGCCGTTTGGTGCGTTCCTTCTCGAACTGGTCAATCCGCCCGCCGGCGAAGGTCAGGATGGGCTTGATCTGCAGAACGCTGCCGAGCAACGCCGCGGCTCCGCCGATGCGCCCGCCGCGCTGGAGATATTCGAGCGTGTCCACCATGAAGTAGATACGGGCACGCTTTATCATACCGTTCAGCAGCGTTTCCACCTGGTCGGCGCTGGCCCCGGCTTTGGCTGCCCGATCGGCCTCCAGTACCATGCTGGCCAGGGGGCCGGCGATGGTCCGGGTGTCGACGATGCGGATGTCAGCGCCCGGACAGGCTTCCCTGGCGGTCAACGCCGACCGTACCGTGCCGCTCACGTCGATCGACGGATGGATGCAGACCACACTCTCGCCATTGGCGGTCAAGCGCTTGAAAGCCTCGATAAAGTCGCCGGGGTAAGGGGCAGCCGTCTTGGGCAGCGCCTTGCTCGCGCGCAGCCGGCTCATGAATCCGGCCTGGTCGATATCCACTCCCTCGCGAAATGAGTCCTCCCCGAAGTTGATGATCTGCGGGATCAACGGGATGTCCAGCTTCCGAGCCATGTCCGGGGCAATCCCGGACGTCGTATCCGCTACGATGCGGGTCATGAGTGCCTCCTTTTGATAGCCGGATTTCTCAAGGTGAAGTTTGCTTGAAATAAAAGGTCCGGCTGTCGTTGTTCGCAAGATGGCAGCGCGTTGCATCGCAGAGCGCGTGAAACTCCACTGACTGGCCGGGCTGCAGAGGCCAGTCGATCCAGCTCGCGTACGGTTGCGGATCGGGCGCAGCGACCTGGTACTGTGGTAGCACTAACTTCATAACCTGCTGGCAGCAGGGTCCTGGCCCTTTGGTGATGGGATTGACGCCGTCGATGGTCACTTCCCAGCCCGGCTGGTCGCCGGGCAGCGTTG
Source organism: Anaerolineales bacterium (assembly GCA_017882045.1). Classification (GTDB taxonomy): domain Bacteria; phylum Chloroflexota; class Anaerolineae; order CG2-30-64-16; family CG2-30-64-16; genus JADGQF01. The sequence goes on along the minus strand of JADGQF010000045.1, from coordinate 3,572 downwards.
CGTCCGCGTCCGTCAGCGGGTCGACCTTGCTGATGAGTCCTTGCGCGTACACCTGGTTGGCGCCCGGGACGGGAGGACCTGCTTGCAGGAGAACGGTCATCGTCCTGGAGCGACCGTCGGCGGCCACCGCCCGGAGCTTATAGAGCGCGCTGCCGCTTGGGCAGATGTGGTCGCGGCTGCTCTCGCCGGCCTGTCCCTCCTCGGCGCCATTGTTGACGCTCATGTACACCTTCTGAACATCCCTCACTGACCAGTGCAGAGTCGTGCAGCCGTTAGGCTGCAGCGCGTATTGCTCGGCCCAGAAGTGCATGATGATTGTGTTGGCCGGCAGCACGTAGACTGTCGTCTGTTTAGTCACGGTGCCCGCGTCGGTCTCCACCTGGAGCTCGTAACCGGTCGTGGTGGCCGGGGTGACGGAACGCTGGTCCACCCCGGCTACACCCTCAACCGTGCCATCGTGCTTGAACCATACGCGCTGAACGCCGGTCGCGCTCCAATAAATGATCGCCGGATTGCCGGCCGTGACGACGAACGGATCGGCATAGAACTGAATCGAGCTCCCGGGCGCGGGCGTTTCGGTCGTGACCGCCACCGTGACGCGCCGGTCCTGCGTCTGGCCCTGCTGATCCACGATATGGAGCGTGTAGCTCGTGGTGACGCTCGGGCAGACCTGCAAATTGTCCATGTCGCCGACTGTGGGATTGCCGTCGATCAGGATCGATTGAATGCCAGACACGTGCCAGTGCAACAGCGTGCAAGCGCCGGGAGCCAGTGTGTAGTTATCGGCCCAGAAAATGGTGGCCCAGGCCGGGCGCGTGGCCGTTGCAGTGAGCGCCGGAGTGGCGCTTGCGAGGGCCGCGCCGCTGGTCGGCGTCGGGCTCTGTTGAGGCGGCGGCGAGCGCCGGGTAGGCGTCGGGGGCATAGTGCCCAATGGCGAGACAGTGCCGACAGGCGGTGTCGGGGTGGACTCGTCGCCTGGGCCCGCGCTGGGCACTGGGAGTGGCGTCGCGGTGGCCGTGGTGGGCAGCGCAAGCTGTACTATGACCTCGTTGCTGACCGGCACGTACTTGCCGTCTGTCTCCGTTTCCAGCACGATCTTGTATTCGCCCAGGCCGCCCTGGGCCAGGGCCTCGGCCAATGACAGCTTCATCTGGGCGGCAGGGCGGACAAACAGGGTTTCGCCGTTCAGGAAGACATGCCAGCGAGCATTCGCGGCGGTCGCGCCTGCCACGTCCGGCCCGACTACGTCGGTCCCGACTACCTGAATCGGAACCACCTGGATATACTGTGCGGCGCTGCTGAACCGGCGGGTGGGGGCAGCGGAATCGGCCACAGTGAGCACGGCATATAACTGGGCCGTGCCCCCCAGAGGCACGTCAAGTTGCTGCGGAGAGACCTCAAAAGTATAGGAATAGTCAATCAAGCCCTTGGATTGAGCCGGATCGGGCTTGAACCACAACACCGTCTCGGCGACCGTCTGGTCCAGCGATTCGTCACCGTTGATCTGGCCTGCCCCGCCAGAGCTATCGCGTTTGAGCCGCAGGTTGGCCTCAGTATATTCATGCTGTATGGCGGGCAGTGATGAGTAACGGTACTCGCCTGCAACCTGGACCGGGATCGTCTGGCGCCCGGCCTCCACACTGAGGACCGTCACGGTGGCCGTGACGTCGGCGCCGCGCCATTGGCCGAGCAAGGCGAAGATGCCGGGCTTGTCGGTGCCGAAGCGGACGCCGCTTTCGCTGACGCGGCCGCTCATCCGCTCCCAGGCGCGGCCGCTCCAGCGATAGGGCGCCAGGTCGTACTGATCGGCGTTGACATTGGCGGGCAGAGGCAGTGTGACCAGGCCAACCCCGGTCAGATCGGCGCCGTCTAGTGAGAACTCGAACGCCGGGCCGATCATGCTACGCGGGATGGGGGCCTGCGGGGGCTTATCGGATACGTGGAAGCTAACAAGCACGCTGCCGGTGACCGCGTCCGGGGGGATGTTTACCTGGGCCCCACTGCTCAGCGCGACCACTCCTCCGGCATCCGGTTTAATCAGCACCGTGGCCTGCCGCTCAGGCAAGGTGGCGGTGGTGGTAGGGGCCGGCGTCGGGGCAACGGGCGCGCTCCGGCGGCAACCGGCCAAAGTGACCGAGGCGAGCAAAAGAACGGCCACTGCCAGTGCGCTGGCGTGCGGCCGGCTCCAGGCTCGCTGCCCGACATAAAGCATTCTATTCTCCGTAGCCTAGCGAGTCTTCCCGCTGTGCGCACCGTTCCAACCCACCAGGTGAGCGAGTTCCGCCAACCAGAGTGGTACACGCTCCATCAAACGACGGCGATAGAGGATGGCCAGAACGACTACCCATCCTACCAGCAGCGCCCCTATCAGCGGCTTGTGTTTGAAGATGACCAGCGCGCTCAGCAGGTCGATCAGCCGCACGCACAGGATGGCGATCGCCTTGCGGCGGTAAATCAACCAGAGGCCCAGCGCCAGCACGACAAAAGCGATTGCCGGTGCAGCCGGTACAAAACCCGTCATGACCAGGTAAGCCAGCGTGCAGGCGTAGAGTGCGCTGTCTATCGCAAAGTCGGCCGGAGCCAGGTGAGTCGGCGTGCTGGCACGGCGCGCAGCCCAGCCGTCGAGCTGGTCGGTCGTCCAGGCCAGCACGGCCACCAGGATTGCCCAGGGAAGAGTCTGCGGTCCCTGCAGGCCCAGCCAGAGCATTATCCCGGCCGCAATCAGCCTGGAGAAAGTCAGCAGATCAGCCGCGACGGCTAGCATCACGATCCTTTGCGCGAGAGTCAACATCGGGATGGCGTGCGTTACGACGTACGCTACAGTATACCACCTATGGGGCGCGGAACGGAAGCCGAACTACTGCGGTCACATCACCCGGGGTCTATGGTAACGGCGGAGTGTTGGGAGGTTGTGATGCGATGGTCGTGGCGGCTGCTTACCATCTTTGGCATTGACATAAAAGTGCACGCCACTTTTGTTCTAGCGCTGTTGTGGGGTGGCTTTCTCTGGAGCAATGGCGGCTGGACTGGAGCACTGTACGGCGTGTTTCTGACGCTTGTCCTCTTCGTGATAGTCGTAATGCACGAACTGGGGCACTCTCTGGTCGCTCAGCGTTACGGGATTTCGGTGCACGACATCATCCTGCTGCCGATCGGCGGCGTGGCGCGCCTGAGTCACATGCCCGAGGCGCCAGTTCAGGAACTGGTTGTGGCCCTGGCCGGCCCGGCCGTGAACCTGGCCCTCGTGCTGCTGACTGGGCCCTTGCTGCTGGGCGGCATGGCTTTGAACGCCATGACTACCGGCGAACTGGGCCTGCCCTCTCTAACCGTCCCCGGTCTGTTGAACTTCGTCACCTTCCTGTTCATGGTCAACGTTTCGCTGTTTGTGTTCAACATGCTGCCGGCGTTTCCGATGGACGGTGGTCGCGTGCTGCGGGCCCTGCTGGCCATGAAGCTTCCCTATGTGCGGGCCACCAAGCTGGCGGTGGCCGGTGGGCGCCTGTTTGCCATCCTCTTCGGCGTGACCGGCATCCTGACGGCCAACATCTTCCTGGCGGTGGTTGCGCTGTTTG
>JADGQF010000218.1 GCA_017882045.1 Anaerolineales bacterium | reverse complement strand
CAATCCGGTTCTGTTCACCCTGTCGATCTTATTGCTGCTGGCCTGGAAGACGGCCGGTTGGCTGGGTGTAGATCGCTTCCTGCTGCCGGCCCTCGGCACACCCTGGCGCCCCGGCCTGGTCTTCAGCGGCCGTGCACCCGAAACGCGGGAAGTGCGCAAAGCCAGCGAGAGCTGACGCTCCGCCAGGCGCACGATATCGGACGGCAAAAAGAACCGGACTTCGGCCGGCGCCCTGGGAGGGTCCGAACCGAAACCCGGTTTCTTTATGGGCGCTCTCAAGGATCAACGCGCCCGGTTGACCGGCCCCCGCCAGGTTTTAGCCCGGGCGGACGCGCAGGCGGATCACGGTGTACAAGGCCTTGAGGATCTCGGCCCGGCTGATTTTGCTTTTGCCGGCGGTGCGGTTTACGAACGTGATCGGCGCCTCGGCGATGGGCACGCCTGCCCGCTCGCAATAATAGGCCATCTCGATCAGAAAGCTATAGCCGTTGCTGAAGATGGCCGCCAAGTTGATGGATTCCAATACTTGCCGGCGATAACAGCGAAAGCCCGCCGTACAGTCCCTGGCCCGGATGCCGAGAATGGCGTGCGCCAGCCAATTGGCGCCGTAACTGATCAACCGGCGCGGCAGCGTGCTGCCGACTACCCGGCCGCCGGGGACATAGCGACTGCCGATCACCAGCCCCGCGCCCGCGGCGGCCCGATCGAGCAACTGCGGCAAGCTCTGTGGCGGGTGGCTGAAGTCCGCATCCATTGTACAGAGGTATCGGTAGCCGCTCTTCAGCCCAAACTGAAATCCGGCCACGTAGGCCGTGCCCAGTCCTAGCTTCTGCGTCCGGTGCACCACGCGGATGCCCGCATCATTGCCGGCGAGCTCGTCGGCAATGATGCCCGTACCGTCTGGCGAGCCGTCGTCGACGACCAGCACGTGGACGTCGCCGGGCAGGTTGCGCAGCTGGCTCAGCAGGTGGGCCAGGTTCTCTGCTTCGTTGTAGGTTGGCAGCACGACCAGCGCCGAGCCGTACCAGTCCGGTGGGTTGCCCGCGGCGGCACCTGAGCGTTCAAAGCCATCCGGCAGCGCCGTCTTGCGAGCCACTTCCCGGCCCATTCGTTCCTCCACCAGTGTCATCCTGCCCTTCCAGGTCCGGGCGCCGTCCGTGATTGTGCCGGCTGCGCTCCGCAGTAGCCAGACGCCCGAACGTGCCGAGTGTAGCACAAACCCCATGCGCGGGCAATCCTGGGCTTGCTTTTGCGCCGGCCGGCAAGCGGCCACCGTCGGTGGGGCGCGGCGGGATCACCGCCCAGGCTGGCGGCCGGCTGGAAGTCGATCTCCTCATAGTTTGATTGGCCCACGTCGCCGATGTACAGGTTGTGCGTGACACCGTCAAAGGCGAAGCGCCAGGGGTTGCGCAGTCCGGTCGCCCAGATCTCGGGCCGGTAACCCGGCCTGCCGGCGAATGGATTACTCGGCGGCACGGTATACGTCATTGGATTCCCGGCTTCCACATTAATCCGCAACATCTTGCCTAGCAACAGGGATGGGTTCTGGGCGTTGTTGGTCGGGCTGCCCGGCGGGCTGCCGTCACCCAGGCCGATGAAGAGATCGCCATCGGCCGGCCCGAAGAGCATATTCCTGCCGTTGTGGTGGGCCTCAGCGTGCGGCACGCTCAAAATCACCGTGCCGCTGGCCGCGTCCGCCAGATCGGGATCCGCGCTGACGTGGTAACGCGCCACCACCACATTGCTGGTCCGGTCGACATAGCTGACGTAGAAGCGCCCATTGCTGCTGTAGCGCGGCGCAAAACCACTCCGATGAACCCCTGTTCGCCAACACAGCAGCTTACGTGGGCATGAATATCCAGAAATGGGGTGCTCACTATCCTTTCAGGTCCATCGCCACTTCGACCACCATGAGCAGTGGGGCGATGATCGCTTGCCTGCAATAAGGGTTGAGGAAAGCCGCCATCTGGTGGGTGGAACCATAGGTTATGCCGACGGTTTAAGCCTGGCGGCTGTGGCGATCCGTCCCAGCGTGTTCACCACCACTACGCCGCTCAAGGCCAGCAGGCCGCCCAGGACATCGGTCGCCCCGGGCGCTTCATGCAACCATGCCCAGCCGGACAGGAAGGCCATGACCGGGACGGCATACATCAGGCTGGCCGCCCGCCCGGCAGGCAGGCGCTTGAGCACGATCGCCCAGGTAACGTAGGCCAGCGCAGCCGGGCCGACACCCAGGTAGGCGACTGCCAACGTCGACGAAAGTGGCGCAACGGCCATTCTGGCGGGCAATCCGGCCGCGAAGGGCAAGAGGAGCAGGGTTCCCGCCCAGACGGCGTACGAGGTCAGCTCGACTGCCTGGTAGCGTACCAGCATCCGTTTCTGCAGAATGAAGTAGAGGCTGGTCGAAAAGGCGGCCAGCAGGATAAGCGCCGCACCCAAGTGCAGCGCCATCCCCTGGCCTTTGCCCAGGGCGATCACCAGCACTCCGCCGAAGCTGATGCTGATGCCAAGCCAGCCCCAGCGGCTGAGGTGCTCGCCGAGGATGAGCGTGGCCAGCAGCGCCGTCCAGATCGGCGCAGTCTGGATCAGCACCGCGGCCGACCCCGAGGGCACGCTTTGTTCCCCGGTGTTCAGCGCCAGGTTGTAGAACGCGAAGCCGGTCAGGCCCAGCAGCAGGATCAGCGGCAGGTCGCGCCGCTCGGGCAACCGCATGTGGGTGGCCAGGGCATAGACGCCCAACACCAGGGAGGCGGTGAGGAAACGCAGCAAGGCGACGTGGGCCGGCGTGTAGGCCTGTAACCCTGCCCGGATGCCGGCAAAAGCCGAGCCCCAGAAAACGATGGTCGTGGCGGCAGGCAGGATGAGTGCCCAAGAAGGATGGGTGCGCATGAGGGGATATTGTACCCGAGCGGAAGGTGAAACGCGAATCGTGAAGTGCGAAGCGTTGTGGTACAATAATTACTCAAACGATTGCTTGACTATTTGGATGGAGTAGTTGATGGCAGAGCCAATCCGAGTTGTTCTGGCCGACGATCATGCCGTAGTTCGCAAGGGGATTCGTGAGTTCCTGGAGGAGAGCGGCGAGATCCAGGTGGTTGCCGAGGCCGCAGACGGCTACGAGGCCGTGCGCTTGACCGGCGAGCACCGGCCGCAGGTGGCAGTGCTGGATATCCAGATGCCCGGGATGACCGGCATCGAAGCCACGCGCCAGATCAAGGCCGCGTTTCCGGCCACGCGTGTCCTGATCCTCACCGCTTACGACGATGACCCTTACGTGTTCGCGCTCCTGCGCGCGGGCGCGGATAGCTACATCTTGAAGAGCGCCGGGAGCGACGACCTCGTGCGCGCCGTCAAGACAACTGCCGGCGGCGGCAAGGTGCTGGACCCCGAAGTGGCGGCCAAGGTTGTGGCCCAGATCGCGTCTGGCCGGCCAGGCGCCGCGCGCGAACAGGTCGAACCGCTCAGCGAGCGTGAGCTCGAGATTTTGCGCCTGGCGGGCAAGGGATTGACCAACAAGGCCATCGGCGTGGAGCTGAACATCAGTGATCGGACCGTCCAGGGCCACCTGGCCAACATCTATGGCAAGCTACAAGTTGGCTCGCGCACCGAAGCGGTGACGAAAGCCCTCAAGTTAGGCTGGATTGTGCTGGACAAGGAATAAGATGTCGAACCTGCGCCGGCTGCGCGGCCTGCGCGCGCAGCTATTATTGTGGACGATCTTGCCGCTGACGGTGGCGCTGGTTGTTCTGTCGCTGGCGGGCGTCTTTCGCCATCGTGAGGATATGCTCCAGCTGGTCGAGCAACGCGATCGCAGCCTGGCAGCCGCCGAGGCCACCAGCGTGGCTCACCAGGTAGAGCGCCGGGCGGTGCCTTTGCAGGGCGCCGCCGGGCAGCCCTCATTACAGGGAGATCCGGCCGGACTGCCCGCCGCCCTTGACCAGCTCTTTCAGCAGTTGGCACTCATGTATCCGGCGGGCCTTGCCGTCTATGGAACAGATGGCAGCCTCCTGGCCGCCTCCCCGCCCGGCTCTGCGTCGGGCGGGCAAGGCGCCGGCTGGCCGCAGAGCGACGCCGCGCGCGCGCTGGCCCGGCGCGCTGACCAGGCGCAGTATGGCATGTTCCAGGGGGCGGATGGGACGCCGGGCAGCCAACTGGTGCTGATGGCCGCGTCTGCTGGCAAGGAGCGCGTTCTGCTGGGCGCGCTCCCGATCGACGCGCTGCGCCTCGCCGACGTGGGCGCGCACCTGCGGACCGAAACGCAAGGGGCGGTGTTCATATTGGACGGCAGCGGGCAGCCGCTCTTGAGCGACACTGCCGGCCTGAACCTCGATCCGGCGACCCTTGCTGGGGCCATCGGCGCTGGCGGCAAATCTGCGGGCTCGTTGCTCCTGACTGCCGGCGGTCAACAGCTTCTGCTCGCACATGGCCGCATCGATCCGCCGGGCTGGACCCTGGTAACTGCGGAAAACATCGGCGCGCTGCAGGTCACCAGCATCAATGAGCTGGAGATCCTGCCTTTGCTCTTGCTCTTTGTGGCGGTGCTGGCTCTCCTGGCAGTATCGTTCGGCGTTGCCAACGTCGTCCGTCCGCTGCAGGAACTGGACCGGCGCGCAGCCGGCGTGGCCTGGGGCGACTTCGACGGGCTAGAGCGGCCCGTCGGCGGCGTGCAGGAGATCGACGACTTGCGCCGCACCCTCGCGCAGATGGCCGAGCGCATTCGAGCCTACCAGACAGGGATGCGTGACTACCTGAGCGCCGTCACGCTGGCCCAGGAAGAGGAGCGCCGGCGGTTGGCGCATGAGTTGCACGACGACACTGTGCAGGCGCTGATTGCCCTCAAGCAGCGCACCCAGATGGCGCAGAAGGCGGTCTCCAACCTGGGCCTGATCGAGGGTCTGGACGAGGGCGCCGGCGCTTCCGGAAACGCCGAGTCCTCCCCCGCCTGGCCGGCAAGCATGGGCCAGGTTTCTGACATCGGTGACGCGCCGCAAGCCCCTGCCGTTCAGCCGAACGGCAAAAGCGCGGGCTCCCCTTCCGGATCGCAACCCTCGACGCGGGAGCCGGGTGCGGTCACAACCGAGCTTACGCCCTCCGTGCGCACGGCGATTGCCGGCAACGCCGCGCGCGCCGGTGCCCGGCTGGACGAGCTCGAGCAGTTGATCGACCAGGAGCTGGTGGCGCTGCGCCGGCTGATCGGCGACTTGCGGCCCATTTACCTCGAAGATCTCGGGTTTGTCCCGGCCCTCGAGATGTTGGCCGGCCAGGTTCGCCAAGAGCACGGGCTGGCAACCGGCGTCGAGGTGCACGGTGAGGCTGTGCGCCTGGCCCCCGATCTCGAGTTGGCGGCCTATCGTATCGTCCAGCAGGCCGTGCGCAACGTGCTGGCGCACGCGGCCGCGCAAAGTGTCCACATCGACATCAGCTTTAACACGGACGGGATCACGCTGGTCGTCGGTGACGACGGCCGGGGTTTCACCCCACCCGAGCAGCCGGCCGACCTGACGCGTGGGGGTCATTTCGGCCTGATGGGCATGCGCGAGCGCGCCATGCTCTATGGCGGCCGCCTCAATATCGCCTCCGCGCCCGGCCAGGGCGCCACGGTCACTGCCTGGCTGCCCATTTGCTGACGTCCCGTTCGGGCGCTCCCGGCCCGTTCCTAAGACACGCGGTAGACCCCCGCCGAGACGGCGGGCATGCTCAACGACCAGCCGGTCGTCGCCGCGCTGAAAACTCCATCCGCGCCGTAGAGCGTCACGGGCGCTACCTGGCTGAGGCCGTCCGGTAGCTCGACCTGGACAGGCCGGCCACTGGGATTGATCGCCACTACGAGCCGGTCCGCACCGGCGCGTCCCGCGCCTGGGGTTGCGGTGCGCGGCGCGCGCCGCTCGTAGACCAGCGGGTATTGGCCGGCCTCGGCGTACAGCACGCTGAACTCTGCTCCTGCGCACAGCGCCGGGTGCTGCTTGCTCAGCGCGATAAGCGCCCGCACCTGGTTAAGCAGAGAGCCTGGATCATCCGCCTGCCCGGCGACGCTGGGGCGATCCGGCCTGGGATCGAGCGGCAAGTAGAGGGCCTCGGGCGGCGCGCTGGAGAACCCGGCGTTGGGTCCCTCTGCGTCCCACTGCATGGGGTGCGCGCCCCGCTGCGCTCGAAGCCGCCTTCCTTGAAGCGCCTCAGCCGGCCTTCCCCATTCGGAAACCAGGGCCGCCTCGGGATAGTCACTGTCGAGCCAGGCCCGGATCTCCTGCCAGAAACGCTTGGTCTCCCGGCGCCCACCGTCGTTCTTAACCAGCGAGAAGGCCATGTCGACCCGGAAGCCCGCCGCGCCGCGCTCCAGCCAGAAGCGCATGATGTTCTTTATCTCCTGGCGGACGGCTTGCGGACCGGGCGCGTCGACCGGTTGTTGCCAGGGATGCCCGGTATCCGGACTGGCAAAGCCGAAGTTCAGCGCCGGCTGAAAGACGAAGAAATTGGCAATGTAGCTGCCGTTGCGTTTATAGAGCCCGCTGATACCCTTCAGACCCTCGGTCGGTGCTCAGACTGAGTTGGTCCAGATGAACCAGTCGCTGTACGCGTTGTGTGCTTGGCGGGCCGATTCCTTGAACCAGGGGTGGTCCCACGACGTATGCCCGGGCGCCAGGTCCAGGAAGATACGGATACCACGCCGGCGCGCCTCCATAAACAGGTTCTCCAGGTCGGCATTGGTGCCATAACGCGGCGCCACCTGGTAGAAGTCGCTGATATCGTAGCCGGCGTCCTGGAACGGCGACACGAAGCACGGGTTGAGCCAGACGGCGTTGACGCCGAGTGACGCCAGGTAATCCAGCCTGGCGATGATGCCGGGGATGTCGCCGATGCCATCGCCGTTGGAGTCGTTGAAGGATTGCGGGTAGATCTCGTAGAAAACAGCGTCTTCCAGCCAGGTTGGGTAGGCCGGGAACGCCTGGTCAGGCGTGACGAGCATTGATAGATACCCCCTCCGCGCCTGCCAGGTTCGTGCCGGCTACCGTGGCTCCGGCCAGGTTGGTGAGGAACTCCTCGCGAGAGGCAAACTTCAGCATCTGATCGCCGCGCATGTCGATAGTCTCATTTTTCACGATATTCACTATTGACTTAGGTGTAATATATTATATAATAAAGCTGTTCCAAGAATTCCGAGTATGCGCTTTTTCCCCGCCAATCGTCACAGATTTGTCCGGCCGCACCCGTCCACCGGACCCTGTCTGGTCGGCACCGTCCGACCGCAGCCACTCGAAAAGGAGCAGTCAATGGACAAGCCCTGGTTCGCCCACTATGAACAGCAAGTACCGCATACCCTGACCTACCCGCAGATCACGCTCCAGCAGATGCTGGAAGACAGCGCCCGCAAGTTCCCGGAAAACAGCGCCGTGCACCTCGTGCTGCGCTACGTCGGACCGAACAGCATTGGCGGCCGGTTGACGTACCGGCAATTGGATGCCGAAGCGGACCGCTTTGCGGCGGCTTTGTGCGCGTTGGGCGTGCAGAAGGGGGACCGGGTCGCCCTTATGTTGCCCAACGTGCCGCAGTTCGTGATCGCGTTCTACGGCACGCTGAAGCTCGGCGCGATCGTCGTCAACACCAATCCGCAATATACCCCACCTGAGATTCAGCACCAATTCGCCGATGCCGGCGCCGAAACCGTGGTCATGCTCAGCCCATTCTATCCCAAGCTGAAGGCGGTGCAGACTAACACGGCTGTGAAGAACGTGATCCTGACCGACCTGAGCGAGTATGTCGAGGGACCGGCCAAGGCGGCGGTCGAAGCCGGTCTGCGCAAGGACGGCCTGATCATCGATCCCCCGGCAGAGAAGGGCGTTTACGGTTGGCGCGCACTGCTGGACGCCCATCCCGAGCCGCCGCCCCAAGTCGACGTCGAGCCGGAGGATGTGGCGCTCTTTCAGTACACTGGCGGCACCACCGGGGTACCCAAGGCGGCCATGTTGACCCATTTCAACCTGGTTGCCAATACCGTGCAGATCCGCAGATGGATCTGGGACTGCGAAGAAGGCAAAGAGCGCATGATGGGCGCGATCCCCTTCTA
>JADGQF010000217.1 GCA_017882045.1 Anaerolineales bacterium | reverse complement strand
CACCCACCGCGGCGCCCGCACCCACCGCGGCGCCCGCGGCGCCCGCACCGACCACGGCGCCTGCGCCGACCGCCGCCCCGGCCGGCGCGCCGGCCTCCAAGTACAACGATGCCCCAATTTTGGCCGAACAGGTGAAGGCCGGCAAGCTGCCGCCCGTCGGTGAGCGCCTGCCTGAGAACCCGTTGGTCCTCGATGCTCCTGAAATCGGCCAGTATGGCGGTGTCTGGCATCGCGGCTTCCTCGGCCCGTCCGACCGCAACGGCCTCATTCGCGTGGTGAACGACAGCCTGGGCCGGTTCTCAATCGACGGGGCCAGCGTCGAGATGAAGTACGCGGAGAGCGTCACCCCGAACGCTACCTTCACCGAATGGACCATCAAGCTGCGCAAGGGCTCTAAGTGGTCCGACGGCCAGCCCTTCACCACCGACGATATCATGTTCTGGTATAACGACGTGGTGAACAACAAAGACCTCATGCCGTCCGTGCCCTCCTGGTTGCTAAACAAAGACGGCAGCAAGGTCAAGGTGGAGAAGGTGGACGACCTGTCTGTGAAGTTCACCTTCGGGGCCGCAATGACGCTGTTCCTGCCCGAAATCGCGCAGAAGGATGCCGGCGACAAGAACTACCCGATGTTCCTGCCCGCGCACTACCTGAAGCAGTTCCATGCGTCGTATGCGAACAAAGCCGACCTGGATAAGCTGGTCGCGGATGCCAAGCTGAAGACCTGGACGGAGCTGTTCTATCTGCGCCAGGACCAGTTCGATAACCCGGACCTCCCGGTGATGTCCGCGTGGATGGCGACCAACCGTTACAGCGAGCAAATCTTCACCATGCGGCGCAATCCCTACTATGTGGGCGTGGATAAGGCGGGCAACCAGCTCCCGTACATGGACGAGGTCCAGTTCAAGTTCTTCGCGGATGCTGCCGCTTTGAACCTGGCGGCCATCGCCGGCGAGCTCGACGAGCAGGAGCGCCAGATCTCGCTCGCCAACTATCCGGTCCTCAAGGAAGAAGAGGCGAAGTCCGGCAAGTACAAGATCTACCTCTGGTCCAGCACCGGCGGTGACGAAGCCGGCATCATCTTCAACCTGACCTACAAGAAGGACCCGGAGCTGACTGCCATGTGGACGCAGTTGGACTTTCGCAAGGCGGTGTCCTACGCCATCAATCGCCCGGAGATCCAGCAATCGGTCTTCCTGGGCACGGGCGAGCCGCGCATGGGTATCATCAAGAAGGGCTCTCCCTGGTATCCCGGCGATGAGTGGGCCTACAAGTACACCGAGTTCAAGCCAGATGAGGCCAACGCCCTGCTGGACGGGCTCGGCTACACCAAGCGGGACTCTGAAGGCTATCGCCTGCTGCCCAGCGGCAAGCGGGTCGGCTTCGAGCTCTCAGCAGTCCCCGCTCTGGGCGCCTATGTCGACGTCGCCCAATTGGCGGTCGCGGACCTGAAGAAGGTCGGCATCTGGGTTGACCTGCAGATACGCGAGCGCGACCTGCACTTCCAGATGCGCGAAGCCAACGACTTGCAGGCCGAGGTATGGAACCAGGACTCGGCGGGCACCATGTTCAGCGGGTCGACCAAGTTTGACATCCGGCTGCCCATCTACGGCAACCTGAACTACGGCCCACTGTTTAAGACCTGGTACGATACCGGCGGCAAGGACGGCATCGAGCCGCCGGCGCCGTGGAAGCAGATTGTCACGCTGCAGGATGAGGCCAAGAGCGCCGCTCCTGACCGCCAGGCGCAAATCGCCCAGGAAATTTTTAAGCTCTGGGTGGACAACCTGTATGACATCGGCACGGTCGGCCTGACTGCTGCGGACCAGGGCGTCGCTGTGGTCAACGTTAAGCTGCACAACGTCCCTGAGAGCCTGACCAAGGACTGGGCGCTGCGCACGCCGGGCAACGGCAAGCCCGAGACCTGGTTCTTCGTCAAGTAGACGAGGAATACGCCATCGCATCGAGATCGAGACAGCCGCGGGACACTCGCTGATCGCGAGCCGACCGCCTGACACGTGCACCGGTGCACATCACCGGTGCACGTGCATATGAGGCTCGATTCCGGTAACCGACACCATCGGAGTCGAGGCTTACTGGCACACACCGCCAGGTGCCGTGCCGGTGAGCTTCGCTCCGCTGACAGGTCCAACTCCCCTGCCGGAGAAGTTCGTCGGCGGCGCGGGAGCCGCTTTTGCTGCGGAAGTGCATATGCTCAGATATATTGTCCAACGCCTGCTTCTATTGCCGATCCTGATTGTGATCTTCTCAATCATCGTCTTCGGGCTCGTGCAGGCGCCACCGGGCGACTTCCTGACAAGTTACATCGCAACGCTGGCCTCGTCGGGCTCGTCTATGGACCAGGCCCAGGTGGATGCGCTCAAGGTGCAGTTTGGGGTGGACCAGCCGTTCTTTGTCCAGTATGAGCGCTGGATGAACGGCCTGCTGCACGGCGACCTGGGCCGCTCGCTTGAGTACCAGCGTCAGAACTCGGAACTCATCGGGGACCGCCTGGTGTTGACCATTTTGCTGGCGCTGTTCTCGTTTGTCATCACATGGGTGATTGCCATCCCGGCAGGCATCTATTCGGCCACACACCCGAACTCGCTCCTGGATTACGTGTTAACGATTTTCAATTACGCCGGCGTCGCCACGCCCAACTTCATGCTGGCGTTGGTGCTGATGTGGTTCGCTTTCAGCAGCCTTGGCATCAGCATCACAGGGCTCTTCTCGCCCGCCTATGTCCAGGCGCCGTGGAGCTGGGCCCGGTTCGCGGACCTGCTGAAACACGCCTGGGTGCCCGCCATCGTGCTCGGCGTCGCGGGCACGGCCCGCTTGACCCGCGTCATGCGTGCCAATCTGCTCGACGAACTGAACAAGCAATACGTTGTTACTGCGCGGGCGAAGGGGCTGTCGGAGTGGCGTCTCGTGATAAAATACCCGGTGCGTCTGGCCCTCAATCCCCTGATCAGCACCGTCGGGTGGTACCTGCCCCAATTGTTCTCGGGTAGCCTCATCGTGGCCACCGTCATGAACCTGCCCAATATTGGCCCGCTGCTGTTGCGAGCATTGCAGCAACAGGATATGTACCTGGCCGGCAGCATCCTGCTCATATATTGCTTGCTGACCATCATCGGCACGCTGATTTCGGATATTCTCCTGGCGATTGCCGATCCCCGCATCCGCATGGAGGGGGACAACTGATATGACTGAAGCTCTCCCCAATGCCTCCACGGTCGAACTGGCGCCGAAGTCCAAAGCCGAGGATCGCGTTTCAGTTGCTCCCAACTGGAAACTCGTTTGGTGGCGGTTTCGCAAGAACCGCCTGGCGCTTGTCAGCGCCGTCGTACTGATCCTTTTCTATAGCATCGTGCTCGTCCCGGATTTCTTTGCCACCCAGGACCCGGAGACGACCCAGTCCAGGTTGGCTTTCATTCCGCCGCAAGGGCTTGCGTTCATTGCGGACGGACGGTTGGGGCTTTCGGTACCGGCCATCGTCGGCGCCCGCAACAAGGTGACGCTGCGGATGGAGTGGGTAGTTGACCCCGAGCACCGGATTCCCCTTGCGCTGTTCACGCACGGATACGAGTACAAGGTGCTGGGGATATTCGAGACGGACGTGCACCTGGTTGGGGTTGCGGACCCCAACGCCAAAGATGGTGCATGCCTGCTGGGCACGGACCGCCTCGGGCGAGATCAATGGTCTCGGCTGATGTTCGGCACGCGCACATCGATGACGGTCGGCCTCATCGCCGTCATTTTGAGCGTGATCCTTGGCGTGCTGTTAGGCGGCGTGTCCGGCTACTTCGGCGGCATCGCCGACCTCATCATCCAGCGCGTGATCGAGATCCTGCAGTCGCTGCCGACCATCCCCATCTGGCTCGCCATGACGGCCGCACTGCCCCGCGATTGGCCGCCGACGCGCGTCTTCTTCGCCATCATCATCATCCTGGCGTTCATCGGCTGGACGACCCTGGCACGCGAGGTGCGCGGCCGGTTCCTATCGCTGCGCGAGGAGGACTTCGTGCTCGCAGCCGAGCTGTCGGGCGCGAGCCGCTTCCGCATCATCACGCGACACATGGTGCCCGCGTTCATGAGCCACATCATCGCGACCAGCACACTGGCCATCCCCGTGATGATTATCAACGAGACATCGCTAAGCTTCCTGGGCCTGGGCATCCGCCCGCCGGCCATCAGTTGGGGCGTGCTGCTGCAGGAAGCGCAGAATATTCAGACGGTTGCGCAGGCGCCGTGGTTGCTGATGCCAGGCCTTGGCGTCATCATCGCGGTGCTTGCGTTTAACCTCGTCGGCGACGGCCTGCGTGACGCTGCCGACCCCTACAGCCATTGAGTTGCATATGAGCCAACAAAACGAACCGTTGTTGTCAATTCGAGACCTTAAGGTCCACTTCTTCATGGATGAAGGGGTAGTGAAAGCGGTGGACGGGATTTCGCTCGACGTCTACCCGGGCCAGGTCTTCGGCATTGTGGGGGAGAGCGGTTGCGGCAAAAGCGTGACCATGAAGGCCCTTCTGCGCATCGTTGAACCGCCTGGGCGGATTGTCGCGGGCGAGATGCTGCTGCGGCGGCCGCCCAAGAACGGCGAAACCACAGACATCGTCGATCTGGCACGCCTGAACCCCAGGGGCCAGGAAATGCGGGACATCAGGGGTGGCGAAATCGCCCTGATCCCGCAAGAGCCGATGGCCGCCTTCAGTCCCGTGCATACGGTCGGCAATCAAATCATTGAAGCGATCCGGCTCCATCGGGACGTAAACCAGCGCGAGGCGCGTAAGATCGCGCTCCAGCAGTTCCGTGACGTGGGCATTCCCGCGCCCGAACAACGACTGGACGAGTACTCATGGCAGCTGAGCGGCGGCTTACGCCAACGCGCCATGATCGCGATGGCGCTCTCCTGCAACCCGCTCATCCTCGTCGCGGACGAGCCGACGACGGCGGTGGACGTGACCACCCAGGCGCAGGTGCTGCGCCTTCTGCGCCGGCTGCAAGAGGAGCGCAACTCGGCCATCATTTTCATCACCCACGACCTCGGCGTGATCGCGCAGATGGCGGACTTCGTGACGGTGATGTATCTCGGGCTGGTGATGGAGCAGGGCTCGGTGGACGACATCTTCCATAATCCAAAGCATCCCTACACCAAGGCGCTGCTGGAATCGATTCCCAGCATCCATACGACCCCGCGGGTTGACCTGCCGACCATCAGCGGCTCGATCCCGCACCCGTTCAACCGGCCGGCCGGATGTCCTTTTTACCCGCGGTGCACGAAGTTCATGCCCGGGAAGTGCGACCAACATACCCCGGCCCTGCTGCCGGCGGGCGAGAACCAAAAGGTGAGCTGCTTCCTGTACCATGACGTGGAGGTGACGGCTTGACGATCACAACACCTCCGCCGCTGCTCGAAGTCAGAAACCTCCGAAAGTTCTTCCCAATTCGTAGGGGCTTTCTGCGCCGGACCATGGGTTACGTGCGGGCCGTCGACGACATCAACTTCTTCATCAAGGAAGGGGAAACGTTGGGACTTGTGGGCGAGAGCGGCTGCGGCAAGACCACCGCCTCGCGCTGCGTCCTGCGCGCGCTCGTGCCGACGTCCGGGCAGATGCTCTTTCGAACGGCAAGCGGCGATGTCGTAGACCTCGCCAAGCTCAATCGAGATCAGTTGAAGCCGCTGCGCTCGCAGATGCAGATGATTTTCCAAGACCCCTATGCGTCGCTCAACCCGCGCATGACCCTGTTTGACATCGTGGGTGAGCCGTTGCTCATTGGTGGGATGCGCCACCGCAGGGAGCGCGAGGAGCGGGTGGCGGAACTGCTGCGGCTGGTGGGCTTGCGGCCCGAGTTCATGCAGCGCTTCCCGCACGCGTTCAGCGGCGGGCAGCGCCAGCGTATCGGCATCGCGCGCGCCCTGGCGCTCAACCCCCGCCTGGTGGTCGCGGACGAGCCGGTTTCGGCGCTGGACGTCTCGGTTCAGGCGCAGACGCTGAACCTGTTGCTGGACCTGCAGAAGCGCCTGCATCTCACGTACCTGTTCGTCTCCCACAACCTGAGCGTGGTCAGGCACATCTGCGACCGCGTCACCGTGATGTACGTGGGCAAAATCGTGGAGACTGCGACCTCTGACGAACTGTTCGTCCGGCCCCGGCACCCGTACACGACCGCGCTGCTGGCCGCGCTGCCCGTGGCCGACCCCCGGGTGAAGTCCAGCAACGTCGAGCTGCCGGGCGAGGTGGCCAGCCCGGCCAACCCGCCGTCGGGCTGCTATTTTCACCCGCGGTGCGAGTATTGCATCGACCGCTGCAAAACCGAAGCGCCGGTCTATCGGGAACTCACGCCCGGCCACTTCGCCGCATGCCATCGCGCCGACGAGCTGGATCTGAAAGGGATGGCATGAGCGGACTCACCTCCCGGGAACGGGTCCTGGCCGCGCTGCGCCACGAGGAGCCGGACCGGGTACCCATCGACCTGGGCGCCATGCGCTCGTCGGGAATCCACGCGATTGCTTACAACCGACTGAAGGCACATCTCGGTAACGTGGAAAACGCTCCGCCGATGCTGTATGACATCATGCAGCAATTGGCGCAACCCGAGCCGGCCATCGTCGAACGGTTCTCCGTGGATGCGCTGCCACTTCCGCGCGCGCCCCTGGGGCTGGACCCCGCGCGCCCGCGCTGGAAGCCGTGGAGCCTGCCCGACGGTTCGCCGGCTCTCATCCCCGACGGCCTGGCGCAGTGGCCACGGGAAGACGGCGGTCTTGAGATTCGAGACGCCGCCGGGCACATACTCTATCGCGTGCCGTCAGGTGGGCTGTACTATGAGCCGGTCTACGAGCCGTTGGCGGACGCCACGACGATCGCCGACATCGAGGCATGGCAGCCGCCATCAATCTCCGATGCCGAACTCGTCTGGTTGGCTGCGGAGGCCAGACGGCTGCGCGCCACAAGCGACAAAGCAATCCTCGGCTTGACGGGGCTCAAAGTCTACGAAGGCGCCCAGTCGGCGCGCGGCTGGCAGCGGTTCATGGAAGACCTTGCCGGGCAGCCGGCCCTGGCCGAGGCGCTGTTGCAGCGGCTCGCCGACAGTGCCTGCGCCGACGCGGCGCGCTACCTGGACGCGGTGGGCGATTGTATCGACATCGTGCAACTGGGTGACGACCTGGGGACACAGAACGGCCCGCAGCTTTCGCCGCGCATGTACCGCCGGCTCGTCAAGCCGTACCAGCAGCAGGTGTGGCAGTTCGTCAAGGCCCGCAGCGGCCTCCCCCTCTTCCTGCACTGCTGTGGCGGCATCTATCCTCTGATCCCCGACCTGATCGAGGCGGGTGTCGACATCCTCAACCCGGTGCAGATCTCCGCCGTCGGCATGGACCCGGTCCGGCTCAAGGCCGAATTCGGGCGCGACCTGGTCTTTTGGGGCGGCGGCGCGGACACACAACACGTCCTTACCGAAGCAACCCCGGCGCAGGTGGCCGACCATGTCCGCCGGCAGATCGACATCCTGGCCCCGGGTGGCGGGTTCGTCTTTAACCAGGTTCACAACATTCAGGCCAATGTGCCGCCGGAGAACATCGTCGCCATGCTGGACGCAGCACTGGCGTATGGCACGTACGACTCAATCCGGGAACGGGTGCAGGTGGGTGAGACCTTATGAGATTCGCACAATCGTCGTTTGTTTACAGTAACTACTCGCTGCAGTACGCCATCCGCAGCATGGGCCGCATGGGCTATGATGGGATTGCGGTGTGGGGTGGCCGGCCGCACATGTACAGGCAGGATCTGCACGCCCAACTCCCGGAGATTCGCGACCTGCTGGCCGAATATGGGATGGAGGTTTGCCACGTCGTCCCCGCCCAGTTCCGCTACCCATCGCTGTTGGCCTCATCCAACGAGAAGGTGCGCGGAGACAGCGTGCGGTACATCATGGACAACGTCGACAACGCACTCCTGCTCGGCGCGCCGTCGGTGCACGTCTGCGCGGGCATGAGTTTGCTCGACCAACCGCTGGAACGGGGCTGGGACTGTCTGCGCCGGAGCATCGTAGAGATCCTGGAGTACATGC
>JADGQF010000216.1 GCA_017882045.1 Anaerolineales bacterium | reverse complement strand
CTCGTGCAGGAACAAAGTCCCCTCGCGCGCCTGACTCAGCAGATCGAGGGGCGCTTCGGCGAGCGCGCCGAGATTCTCCGGCGCGACCCATGGCGCATTCGGCTGGTGTACGAATTTTGCACACACCTCGACGCCAGTGCCGGGCTCGGCAGTCAGCAGCAGGGGGGACTTCAGATTGGCGACGCGCTCCAGGCGCTGTTTGAGTTCGGCCACCACCGGCGCGCGGCCGAGCGTTGCCAACATCAGCGTCGGCTTGACCTGCTGCTCGCCGCTCCTGAGCGCGCGGCCGACGGTCGCCAGCAGCTTTTGCAGCGCAATCGGCTTTTCGAGGAAATCGTAGGCGCCGATGCGCGTCGCTTCGACTGCGGTGTCGATGGTGCCATGGCCCGACATCATCACCACCGGCATCGTCAGCAGACCGGCGCTCGCCCATTCCTTGAGCAGCGTGATGCCGTCGGTGTCGGGCATCCAGATATCGAGCAACACCAGGTCAGGGCGCCCCTGGCCGCGTAGTGTGCGTGCCTGGCCTGCGTTTTCCGCGAGACGCACCTGGTAGCCTTCGTCACGCAGGATCTCCGACAGGAGCTCCCGGATTCCGATCTCGTCGTCAACGACTAGGATTTGCTGCATATCGCTAACTCTATCTTATGCGCGCACGGCGGTGCGGGTAACGGCCGCGTGCGCAACCTGCGCCGGCAGCGTGAACGTAACGCGTGCGCCGTGCGGCGCGACGTTTTGAATCTCGACGGTCCCGCCGTGCTCATCGATGATTTTCTTCACGATCACCAAGCCGAGGCCGGTGCCTTTCGGTTTGGTCGTCACATACGGTTCGAAAGCACGCTGCATGAGTTGCTCGGGAAAACCGCTGCCGTTGTCGGTGATGGTCACGCGTATGCCGCCGGCAACCGGTTCAGAGCGCACCACTATACTCGGATTGTTGCTATCCACGAGCGCGTCCTGTGCATTCTGCAACAGGTTATGTATTACCTGCTGCAATTGCGCCGGGTCGCCAACAAGGCGCGGCAGGTCCGGCGCCAGTTCAACGCGGATCCACCCGGCAAGCGATTCGTAGAGCGTCAACACCTCGCGCAGCAGCGCATTGAGGTCGATCTGCTCCCGCGTGGGTTCCGGCATGCGCGCATATTGGCGAAACGCGTCGACCATGTTTTTGAGGGCACCGACCTGGTTGACGATGGTTTGCGTCGAGCGCATCAGCATCTCGGCCTCCGGTCCACCGAGTTTGTCGGCGAGCTTGTGCTGCAGGCGTTCCGCCGAGAGCTGTATCGGCGTGAGCGGGTTCTTGATTTCGTGCGCCAGCCGCCGCGCGACTTCGGTCCATGCCGCATCGCGCTGCGCCTGCAATACGTGGGTAATGTCGTCGAACACGACGACGTAGCCGGTGCCGCTGCCGGCAGGCAGCCGCGTGCCGCGCAGCAACAGCATCTGGTGGCCGTTCTTCCAGGTGCGTTCAATCTGCTTCTCCCATTCCGCATCGCCGGCGCTCTGAAAGAACCTGGGGCGTCGGTGGCGGATCTGACGGCCTGGCTGACCGGCTGTGGCGCCCTCAAGGACAAGCTGGGCTCGATCACCCAGGCGCCGATCCACGCGGCGAACGGCAGTGACCTGGTGGTCGTGCTCGTTGACCCGGCGAGCGACCAGTTGATCCCCAGGGGCATGTTGCTCGTGTACTTCGGCGGCGCCGATGGCTACGTGCTGGCCGGTGAAGCGGACGGGGCGGGGCAGATTGCTCTCTTGCGGGTGGACGATCTGAACCAGGATGGCAAACCCGACCTGTCCTACACCGACACCTCCTGTGGCGCGCACACCTGTTTCTCGACCCTGTTTGTCGATAGCTGGGACGGCTCGTCTTTCCGCGATTGGATCGAGGGCCAGCCGACCATGGCCAGCGCCACCTACAGCTTTCAGAAGGCCGGTCCCACCGGCCAGGGGCAGGCTATCCTGGCCCACGGTGGCGTGATCTCCTCGGTCGGCGCGGGACCGCAGCGCGCCTGGACGGAAACCTACGTCTCGCCGCAGGGCGGCCCCTATAAGCTGGCCGGCCAGGAGTTCGACCGGTCGCAATGCCTGTATTTTGCGATCGTGGACGCTAATAAGAAATTCGACGCCTGGGCCAAAGACGGCTTTGGGCCGGCCATCGATGCTTATCAGGCCGCCATCGACGATACGAGCCTGACGGCCTGCGGCACGATCACGAACGAGCTCGCCACGCTGCGCGACTATGCCCGCTTCCGTTTGATGGTCTCAGATGTCGGCAACGGGAAACCGGTGGCAGCCGGCAAGGTTCAGCCGGCCATCACCACGCCGGCCGTCGCCGGTGCGGCAAAGGCCTTTATGGATAGCTTCAATTCGTCCCACAGCGCGATTCAGGCCAGCCGCGACACGACGGACTACGCGATCGCTCATCCGGATGCCTGGAACTATCTGGCCGATTGGGGTTACTCGAATCCGACCTTCGCAGCCGGCGATCTCTGTCCTCTGGCGAACTAGGCAAAAGAAACGGGTCTTGCCGACCGGCAAGACCCGTTGACCGGCCACTGTCGTTATTTTCTCACTGGACCGGTTCATCCGGCGCGGGTTTCGGCGGGGGCGGCGTCTCGAGTGGCGGCTCCGCTGGTTGCTGCTTCAACAACTCGTAGATGTCGATCGGCTTCTCCTCAACGACCGGGCCGGAGACTGGAACCAGCGGCGGCTCCTGGCCGGTCGGCGGTTTGGGCTGGGGACCTTTCGGCGCCATCGCCTTGCCTCTGGCGGGCGCCCCCTTGACGGTTTGGGAGACGGGCTTAAGCTCGGTTCCAGGCGCCGCGGCAGGGGTTCTCTGCAGGGTGCCGATCAGCAGGCCGAGCCCTCCAACCATGAGCAGGATGGGCCAAAAGCGGATAGCATATTGCAGATTGACCGCGACGGTCGTGGCAAGCGTCGTGATAGCCACCAGGATCAGGGCCACAGCCGGGATTGCCGCCCAGCGTGTGTCACGTTCGCGCAGCAGGTACATCAGTCCAAACACCAGGCCCAACGCCCCCAGAAACGCCGCCAGCCAGGTGGTAGCGTCGAGCCGGTTCTCTAACCCGCGCAAGACACCCAGTTCGGTCAGAACACCTGCCGGAATGGCGGCCCACCAGTTCTCGCTGTGGGCGAGCAGAACAGACCAAAAGCCCAGCGCAATGCCGAACAGCACGATTGAGGCACGCCACTCGCCCAGGTTTATCTTCTGCCATTGGAGCAGGATAAGAGCGCCGATGCTGATCAGAATGAAGCCGGGTATGGAACGCCACCATTGGCGCGGGTCGACAATGAAGGCGCCCAGGAAGACTAGCCCGGTGGCCGCGAACAGCCCGCCCCAGATCGCCTCGCCCCAGGGATCGAACACAGCCAGGTTTTTCAGCAACAGAAACAGCCCGGCCAACAGCAAGAAGACGGCCCAGAGGGTGCCCTGGTTACGGATGCGCATGATGCTTACTCCTGATTGATGCGTGGGAAACCATAGCTGCTACAGCAGATAGCCGTGCGCTTTGAGCCAATCCACTGCCCCGGTCAAATCCGGCTCGAACACCGCGTCGGCCTGTTCGCGCAGGGCCGGATACCTCGGGTTGACGGCGATGCAAAGCCCGGCGCACTCGAACAATTCCAGGTCGCCGCGGGTATCGCCGGCGGCCAATGTTAACTCAGACGGGATGCCCAGGCGCGCCATCAGCGCGCGGGCAAAGAGGGCCTTGCCGCCCTCCGGCACCCGGTTGAGTGCATCGCCGTTCAACACCCCGTCCATGACCGTGAGCTCGTTGGCCAGCGAATAGTCAAGGTCGAATTCTTCCATGATCGGATCGGTGTTCAGCGTGAAGCCCGCGCTGACCAGGGCGACGGTGACGCCGGCTTGCTTCAAGGCGCGCAGTAGCTCGGGCGCGCCGGGAACGTACGGATTCTGGTCCAGCAAGCGACGCAAGCGCGAGACCGGTTGCCCGGCCCAAAGCAAGACGTCACGCCGCAACCACTCAGCGTAGCCAATCTGGCCGGCCAGGGCAAGCGCGCGATTTTCGGCCGCGAGATGCGCGACGCCCAGGTGGACGTGCAGATATTGATAAGGGGATTCGGCCTCTTTGAGCGTGCCGTCCACGTCAAGAATAGCCAGGCGCAATCCAGGCAATGGTCCTCCTACTGATGATAAGCGATTATAACAGAACATTCTGGCGTTGACACGTTTGATTCCCTGCGCTATCGTAAGGTCCGCGAAGATGGCTGGTTTCCACGAACCGGAGGAGACGAGAGTTGGCGCGCATAACCGGCCGCTGCATGGCGGCGTGTGACATTGGCGGGACCAAAGTGCTGATCGGCCTGGTGGACGAGGAGGGCGCGTTGCTGGCGCGCGAGCGCTACCCGGTACAGGCCCCACGCATGCCCGCACAGGTGGTCGGTGAACTGACGGCACGACTGCGCGCGCTGGCCGAACGCGCGGGCATCGCCTGGGAGCAGGTAAGCGGCCTGGGCTACAGCACACCCGGCCCCCTGGACCGCGCGCGGCGGGTCATCATTTCTTGTCTCAACCTCGGGCCATGGGAGAACGTGTCCCTCAAGGCGATGCTGCAGGACTCACTGGGCGTGCCGGCCTGGTTGGAGATGGATGCGCTGGCCGCGACCCTGGGCGAGGGCTGGCTGGGAGCCGGGCAGGGAGTGGCTGACTTCATCTATCTCGTCGTCGGCACGGGCATCGGCTGCGGCCTGCTGGTCGACGGGCGGCCCGTGCGCGGTTGGGCCGGCTCGGCGGGTGAGATCGGTCACCTGACGATTGTGCCCGGCGGGCCGCCCTGCAACTGCGGGAACTATGGCTGCCTGGAAGAGTTGGCAGCGGGACCGGCTATCGCGCGCCGGGCCCAGGCGGCGCTCTGGCAGGGCCGAGAGACGATCATCTCGCAACAGTCTAACGGCAGCGACATTACCGCCGAGGCGGTCTTCGCGGCCGCCCGGTCCGGGGATGCGGTGGCGTTGAGCATCGTCGACGAGACGGCCGAGTACCTCGGGATCGCGCTGGCCGGTCTGGCCAACTTGCTCAACCCGCAGGTGATTGCCCTGGGTGGCGGCGTGGGCCAGGGCGGCGGAGATGTCCTTCTGGAAGCCGTCCGGCGTGCGACGTTGCGCCACTGCCCCAGCTGGATCACCGGCCAGGGGTTGGACATCCGCACCGCGCGGCTCGGCGATGACGCAGGGCTGCTCGGTGCAGCGCGGGTTGGCTGGCTTGGGCTGAATGGAGAGCACGAGGCAGACGTTTCCTGAGAGGTGCGGGTAGGAGCGGCACATGGACCAGATGCGGGTAGTCGCCGGGGTGGACGGTGGAGGAACACGTACGCGGGCCGCGCTGGTGGATGAAAGCGGACGTGTGCTGGGTCTGGGGGAGGCGGGACCGTCCAATTACGGCGATGTGGGCCTGGCGGGCACGCAGGAGAGCATTCGCCTTGCGCTGAGCCGGGCGGGCTGCGAGCCACAGCCGGGGCGCGGGCCGCAGCCGCTGGCCGGCGCGTTTCTCGGCCTGGGGAACGTCGTCTCGCCCGCCGACCGGGCCACCATCCGGCATTTGGTCTGCGAGCTCGGCCTTGCGCCCGCCGACCACGTCCTGGTCGATCATGATATCCGCATCGCACTGGCCGGCGGTCTGGCCGGCCGGCCTGGGATCGTCCTCATCGTGGGTACCGGCTCCGCCTGTTACGGTAGGCGGGCTGACGGCCGGTCATGGCGCGCCGGGGGCTGGAGCTATTTGCTGGACGACGCCGGCAGCGGCTATTACCTGGGTTTGCAGGCGATGATCGCCACCGTGCGCGCCGCCGATGGCCGGGGCGCTCCCACCCTGGTGGCCGACAGAGTGTTACAGCGGCTGGGCTTGAGCGAAGCGGATGCGATCATGCGCCGGCTCTATCATGACGGCCTGAGCAGGGCGGAGATCGCGGCGTTGGCTCCATTGACCATCGACGCGGCCGAGCAGCGCGACGCGGTTGCCGCTGAGATCATCGAGCGTGGGGCGGATGAGCTGAGCCTGATGGTGGCGACCGTGGCGCGCCGGCTGGAGTTCGGCCTCGATCCGGTTATGGTGACGGTGGCCGGCGGGCTGGCGACGGCGGGAGCGGCCTATGTCGCACCACTGCAGGCGGCGATCCGCCGGCGCTTGCCTGCCGTGGAGTTGGTCGAGCCCGCCCTGCCTCCCGTGCTAGGAGCCGCTTTGCTGGCGCTGGAGGATATCGGCATCCCCGCCTCACCGCCGCTGGTTGCCCAGCTCAGGGCGCAGCGCGATCGGTGCTGTTAGGGCAACGCGCGAAAGCCAACCTCACCAGGAGGAGAATCGATGGAATCCACCCCTCAGCTTTGGCGTAAGACAACGGAAACGCTGCTGCCGTCCCGCCCTAGCGCGCCGCCTGCCGGGCAATACGACATCTACCCGGCGTTCCCGATTGGTTCTGGCCAGATTATGTTGGGCTACGACACCCTGGCCGCGCGCCTGGCCGGTGAGCGGCGGGTCGTCATCGACGGCTACGGTGGGGTGTTCTGGGCGGAGTTGCGGGCCCAGCTCGACCTGGCCCTGGTCCGTCTCGGCGTACGCGGCCGTTGGCTGGAGGTGGCGGGCGCCCTGCGGCCACCGGCGGAGATCGATGGGCTGGTCGCCCCTTTTCTGGGCGGCGACGACCTGCTGTTCGGCACCCGGTTTACGGGCGGCCTGCGCGATTTCTTTGACGGCGAGCGTCTGCAGGCCCTGCGCCCCGACGGGTCCGCCGATCTGGATATCCTTTACGGCACGGGGGCGGCCCTGGCCGGCTGGCAGGGATGCCTGGTCTACGTTGACCTGCCCAAGAACGAGATCCAGTTCCGGGCACGCGCCGGCCGCGCGGGCAACCTGGGCCTCGATCCTGAGGGGCTGCGCCAGGGGGACCCCAAAGCGCTGTACAAACGCCTGTACTTCCTGGACTGGCCTGCGCTCAACGGCCACAAAGCGGGGCTGCTCTCGCGTATCGACGTCGTAGTGGACGAGCAGCGGCCCCATGAGCCGGCCTGGATATCTGGCCGGGACCTGCGTGCCGCGCTAACGGCCATGGGCCACAACTACTTTCGAGCGCGCCCGTGGTTCGAGCCGGGGCCGTGGGGTGGGCAATGGATGAAAGCCCATATCCAGGGGCTCTCGGCCGGCGCGCCGAACTACGCCTGGTCGTTCGAGCTGATCGCGCCCGAGAACGGCTTGCTGTTGGCGAGCGACGGGCGGGTTCTGGAGGTGTCCTTCGACTGGCTGATGTACCACGCTGCCGAGGCGGTCCTCGGGGACAGTGCGTCCCGCTTTGGCTACGAGTTTCCGATCCGCTTCGATTACCTGGATACCTGGGAGGGCGGCAACCTGTCGGTGCAATGCCACCCCCGTCCGGAATACATTCGCGAGCACTTCGGCGAGAGTTTCACCCAGGACGAGAGCTACTATATCGTGGACTGCAAGCCGGACGCGCAGGTCTACCTGGGTTTCCAGGCGGGGGTCGCACCCGCCGCCTTTCGAGAAGCGGTGGAGCTGAGCTTCCGGCAATCGGCCGTGGTGGAGATACAGCGCTTTGTGAGGAGCCTGCCGGCCCACAAGCATGAGCTCTTCCTGATCCCCAATGGGACGATCCACGGCGCCGGCCGGGACAACCTGGTCCTGGAGATCAGCGCCACCCCCTACATTTTCACCTTCAAGATATACGATTGGCTGCGGCTGGACCTGGACGGGCGGCCGCGACCGCTGAACGTCGAGCGTGCGTTGGCCAATCTATGTTTCGAGCGGCAGGGGCCGCGCGTCGAGGCCGAACTCGTGTCCCACCCTTACGTGTTGCGCCAGGGACCCGGCTGGCTGTTGATCCACCTGCCCACGCACCCGGCCCATTTCTACGATGTACACCGGTTTGAGTTCCTGGAGAGTGTCGAGGAGGACACGGGCGGCTCGCCGCACGTCCTGAACCTGGTCGAGGGTAGCTCGGTGGTGCTGGAGACGGCCATCGGCCTGCGCCACACGTTCAGTTTTGCGGAGACCTTCGTCGTCCCTGCCGCGGCAGGCAGTTACCGGCTGATCAACGGGGGG
>JADGQF010000215.1 GCA_017882045.1 Anaerolineales bacterium | reverse complement strand
TGGAGCCGAGTGGTGATCCCCGGGAAGATGGGGCAGTTTTCTTCGGCTTTGGCGCACACAGTGATGACGTAGCCGAAAACGGTCTTCCAGAGATACTCGGATATGTTCTTCGATCGCTGCCCGCTGATATCGACGTCGATCTCGTTCATCACCTGGACGGTGTATGGGTTGATTCCCTTCGGCTCAAGACCGGCGCTGTAGACCTCGAAGTGGTCTCCTGCGTATTCCCTTAGAAAAGCTTCTGCCATCTGGCTGCGAGCCGAATTGCCGGTGCACAAAAACAGGACGCGCGTCTTAATCATGGCTCCTCCCTGAACGCTGGACTGTCGATAGACTGAACCTGGTCATCGTACCACGACCGTGTTAAGCGGGTTTTAGCATCAGGTTAAGGTTTGTTCACACGATCAAGCTCTGTCTTCGTTGGATGGGTTGCGCAAGGCAAGTGGAGCGAGAGTAGTCGGGCGCTTCACGGATCTGGGTGGGGTTCCCGATACTTCTGCGTTATACCTCGTGGGGAACTGCTAGTCCGAGGGCAGCGAACGGGGGGTCTTGTGGTAAAATAAACGGAACAAGTATGTGTTGCGGAGCGAAGACGCTCTTGGGAGCGATGCTTCGCTGGATTGGGACAGTCCGCCGGGAAGCGATAACCCGGTGGGGAGCGACAGTCCGATGGAGAGCGAAGGCCCGCAGCGGCGCAACATTGGCATCGGCATCCAACTGGCATCCGCCGACCCTTTCTGGGTGGTAGTGCGCGAGTCAGCCTATGCGCGCGCTCACGAGCTCGGCGTGCGCGTTGTCTCGCGGGACCTCGATTTGCAGCTCCTGACCGGCGACGAGCAGGTGGGTTGGCTGGAGGAATTGTTGGCTCAGGACCTGAACGCGCTGGTGGTCCAGGGGATCGACCAGGCGTTGGCTCGTCCGGTCCTGGAGGCGGGGGTGCCGCTGATCGTGGCCAGCGAGAGTGATGTCCACCATCCGTTGGCCACTTCGCCCAATGGGCTTTACGATATCGCGCAGCAACTCGGCCGGCAGGTGGCGGAGCGACTCGCCGGCCAGGGCCGTATCCTCGTGCTCGGCGGCCTCGTGGAAGGCTTCGAAAGAGGCTATAGCCGTTTGCATGGTCTCTTGCAGGCCATGAAAGCCTTCCCCGGCATCCGGGTCGGTCACATCCCTACACCCTGGGCAGCAGACGCGGCCCGCGAATACCTCAGCGATGCGCTGGCCGAGCTTGGCTACCGGCCGGATGCCATCATTGGGCTTTCCGACCTCCTGGCATTAGCCGCACGCGATGTGGGCCGTAACCTGGGGCTGGTCGACGAGCGGACCCTGGTGGCAGGCTTCAACGGCGATCTGCTCGCGGTGGCTGGTGTCCTTTCAGGCAGCATGTTCGCGACGGCGGATATCATGCCCAACCTGCTCGGCCGCCAATTGGTCGATATCGCTTACAGGGCCGGCCTGGGTGAGCCGCTGACCCCACACTTTGGCTATCATACACGGCTGATCACGGCAGACAACGCGGCGGCGGCGGCAAGTGAGAAGCTGGTGGCCCTGGCGGCCCTGCCAAGCCTGTTGAGCGGCTTCAGCCGGGACCTGGAGCAGCGCCGTGTCACGCAACTGAACACGAGCCTGGCTATCGGGCAACGCATTGGCTCGCTGCTGGACCGCCAGCAGTTGCGCCACGAGATCGCCGACGAGATCCGCGCCAACTATGGCTACGACGACCTGCGCCTCTTTTTGTGGTCCGAACGCGACAAGCAGCTTGTGCCCGATATGCCCGGCGAGGCAGGCGAGAGAGTGGCGCCCATTCCGCTGGCCGAGGCAGGCTTGCTCGCCTACACTTTGCTACGCAACCGCCCCACCTTTATCGCGGACGCACAGCACAGCGCGCCTTATCCACCCGACTCGGGCACGCCCGATTGCCGCTCCCGCGTGATCCTGCCGATCCGCTTTGGCAAGGAACTGCTTGGCCTGCTCGATCTTCGCAGCCGGCACTCCACAGACCACAGCCAGCTGGACCTGGTCGGGCTACAGGTTCTGAGCGATCAACTCGGCGTAGCCATGCGCAATGCCCGGCTGTACGGCGAGGCTCTGGCCAGCCGCGCGGCGGCCGAGCGTGCCAGCCTGGTCAAGAGCCACTTGTTGATCAACGTCAGTCATGAGCTGCGGACGCCCGTCAACATTATCCAGGGCTACAGCCAAACGGCCCTGACCAGGCCCGACCTGTACGGGATCACCTTGCCGGCGGCGCTGATCGAGGACTTCGGGCATATCTGGCACAGCGCGGAGCACCTCGGCCGGCTGATCAACGACCTGTTGGACCTTTCGCGCGCTGAGATTGACGAGCTGGAAATCATCCCGGAACCGATTGCTACGCGCTCTTTTCTGGAGGACGTTTTCGAGAGCTTCACCGCCAGTGTGCCGCGCGAGGGCGCAGTCGCCTGGCGGCTGGAGGTACCGGCTGAGCTCCCCGAGTTGCAGGCCGATGCGCTGCGCTTGCGCCAGATCCTGTTCAACTTGTTGAGCAACGCTGCCAAATTCACCCAGGCGGGTCACATCACTGTGGGCGCCCAGGTCGAAGCGCCGGACCTGCATCTTTGGGTCGAGGACACGGGCTGCGGCATCGCCCCGGAGCTGCAGCAGCGCATCTTCGAGGCCTTTGCGGCGGCGGAACAGCCGCGGCGTCCCGGCCAGGGCATCGGGCTGGGGCTGCGCCTGACCCACGAGCTTGTCCGCCTACACGGCGGGAACATCTCCGCGGCCAGCGAGCAGAACGTCGGCTCCACTTTCCATATCTACCTGCCCCTGCGTTCTCGAGGTGAGGCCTTGCCGGCGAGGGCGGCACCCAGGCAGCCTGCATGGCCAGCGGCCCTTGAACTGCCCACGAATGCGAGCCGCATCAGCCGGCAGGCGGTGGGTTATCTGCGCGAGCACTATGCCGATAGCGAGACCCGCGGGCAGATCGCCGAGCAGCTCGGCGTGAGCGTGAGCTACCTGACGCGCATTTTCCGGCATGACCTGGGCCTGACACCTTCGGAGTATTTGACGCGTCTCCGCATCGAGCGCGCCAAGGAATTGCTGTGCGCCGGCAATTTGACGATCACAGAGGTGGCCAGTCAGGCGGGCTACAATGATGCGGCTTACTTCAGCCGGGTTTTCCGCCAGGAAACCGGCCAAAACCCACTTGCTTTCCGCCGCCACACCCACTAGTGTTCCTTTTTCTCCAAGATCAGGGCTGTTTTGTACAAGACATCCCCATGCTTGCCTGCTATAGTGATTCTAATAAATCTGACTTATGACGAGCTGCGCAGTCCTGGTAGGAAAGCAATGGCAGTCCAAGAGGCGACGGTTCTGCTGCTGGAAGAAGACTCAGCCACCCGAGATCTCTACCGGCGAGAATTGGGCCGCCGCTATCGGGTGTTGTGCGCTGAGACTGCCGAGCAAGCGTTGACCCTGCTGCGCGACGATGAGGTGCGGGCGGTAGTGCTCGAGCCGGCCTGGGCCGAGCAGGGCGGGTGGCAGCTCATGGAGGAGATCGCTCGCCTGCCTGAGGCCCGACAGGTGCCGGTGGTCATCGTCACCTATCTCGAGGCACGGCGCCAGGGCTTGAGCCTGGGCGCCGCGGCCTACATTATTAAGCCGGTTCTGCCCGCCGTCCTGTTGACAACGCTAGAGCAAGTTTTGGGGCAGTCATGGTCACACCGCCAGTGACAGCGAAGCGCCACTCAGGGATGGCGCCGGCCAAGCCAGTTTGTTCCCTGACCCGGTACCGGCCACTGGCCCTCAGAAGGCCGGCGTTCGTGTAGGAGAAAGGCAGGAACACATGAGCGCTCGTACGCAGGCTTTGCCTCAGGCTCGCGCCCGGCCGCAGTGGCAGAGGCGCTGGTTCAACCGAGAGACGGGGGTGGCCTGGCTCTTCATCTTGCCCAGCGTCATCGGTTTCGCCGTTTTCTATGCGGTGCCGGCGGTGCGCGGCTTGTTGATGAGCACAACCAATTGGGACCTGTTGACGACGCCCAAATCGGTTGGCCTCGCCAACTATGCCCAGTTGCTCAACGACAATCAATTCTGGCATTCTCTGCTGGTCACCCTCTATTATGTGCTGCTCAACATCCCCGTGCAAACCGTGCTGGCGATCGCGATCGCGGTCCTGATGGACCGCTTCACCAAATCCACCGTGTTGCGCGGTCTGTTAATTGTCCCCTGGCTCATGCCCATGGTGGTAGCCGGCCTGCTCTTCACCTGGCTCCTGGATCCCAGCCTGGGCATCATCAACACGGTACTGCAGGCCATCGGCATCCCCAATGTGAAGTTCTTTGGCTCGGTGACGCAGGCCATGCCCTCAGTTGCTTTGGTCAACATCTGGCGCCACATGGGCTACATGGCGCTGCTGGTCTTCGCCGGCCTGCAGACGATCCCCAAGCCGCTGTACGAAGCGGGCGCGATGGACGGCGCCAACGAGTGGCGGTTGTTCTGGTCAATCACGCTCCCGTTGCTGCGACCGGTGCTGGTGTTCGTGATCGTCACTTCGGTCATCGGCTCGTTCCAGGTCTTTGACGTGATCGCCGTCACTACCAAGGGCGGACCGGTCGACGCGACGCGGGTAGTCGTCTGGTACATCTACGAATACGCGTTCCAGCGTTTCCAGATGGGCTACGCGACGACCATTTCTATGGCGTTGTTCCTGATCCTGGTCTCGGTCAGCTTCTTGCAGATGCGCATGATGCGCGCCGGCGAGTCCGAAGAGTAAGCTTCCAGCACTTCCGCCGTTTCAGGCGCCTGGCGATCGCGGCGATCGCACGAGGTCGCACGAGGTCGCACGCTACGGGCGGGCCACAGGCCCGGACGACGGGCCTGGACGAGAGAGAGGACGATATGGCACTCAAAACCATGGCAGCCAGGGGGCAGACGCGGGCGCAAACGCAAGAGCAACGGCCCGGCGCGGGGCGTATAGGGGCGTTCCTGGTGTTTGCGCTGCTGGTTTTCCTGACAGTGTTTCCTTTCTGGTGGTTGTTGCGCACGGCGTTTTCCACCGAGAAGCTGATCTACACCAATACGACTTCGCTGTGGCCGGTGGGTTTCACGTTCAGCAACTTTGCGCGTGTGCTCGGGCTGCTCACGACACAGGAAGCGGTGGCCTTGGGCGGCTCGGGCGCCTCCATCCACTTCTTGCTGTTCATGCGCAACTCGTTCATCGTCTCGGCGG
Organism: Anaerolineales bacterium; assembly: GCA_017882045.1. Taxonomy (GTDB): domain Bacteria; phylum Chloroflexota; class Anaerolineae; order CG2-30-64-16; family CG2-30-64-16; genus JADGQF01. The sequence continues at coordinate 2,891 of JADGQF010000215.1, read as the reverse complement.
TGATCGTGGTCGGCCAGGTGTTCTTCGGATCGATGGCCGCTTTCGCGTTCGCCCGCCTGCACTTCCCCGGGCGCGACACGATCTTCTTTATCTTCCTGATGGCGCTGATGGTGCCGGGTGTGGTCACCCTGATCCCCAACTTCGTGCTGATCCGCCAGCTCAACTGGCTGGATACCTTCCAAGGTATCGTGGCGCCCACCTTCCTGATGACGCCGTTCGCGATCTTTTTCTTGCGCCAGTTCTTCCTCGGCATTAACCATGAAGTGGAGGAGGCAGCCAAGATCGACGGCGCCGGCTACTTCAAGGTCTACACGTCGATCGTTCTGCCCATGGGGCGTTCGGCGCTGTCCACGCTGGCCGTCCTGACCTTCCTGGCCGAATGGAACGATTACTTCTGGCCCTTCCTGGTCGGCAAGAGTGAGAGTGTACGGGTGCTGACGGCCGCCCTGGCCATATTCAAGAGCCAGACGCCGCAGGGCGCCCCAGACTGGGGAGGGCTGATGGCCGGGACGGCGCTCAGTATCGCGCCGATCCTGCTGCTGTTCATCTTTGCCGGCCGCCAGATCATGGATTCGATCCAGTTCAGCGGCATCAAGTAACCCTTCCGGCGGAGTAGGAGGTGAAAATATCGCAATCCGTGCAGGCTGTATTCACCGGTAGTAGGTTCTGAGCAGTCACCATAAGGAGGAACGAACATATGAAGGCCCAGAAGTTTCTATTCTTGCTGATGGCACTCGTCAGTATCGCTTCGCTGCTGGTTGCTTGTGGCGGCGCTGCCCCGGCGGCTCAACCGGCCGCCACCACTGCCCCGGCCGCCACCACCGCATCGGCGGCCCAACCGGCTGCCACGACCGCACCGGCCGCCCCGGCAGCCGCGGGTGCAGTCACGGTTCGATACGCGCTGTGGGATTCTGCCCAGCAGCCGCAATATGAGGCTTGCGCCAAGGACTTCCAGGCGAAAAACCCGAACATCACGATCAAGTTCGAGCAAGCGGGCTGGGGTGATTATTGGAGCCAGCTGCAGACCTCGATGGTGGCCGGCAACGCGCCGGACGTTTTCACCAATCACCTGGCGAAGTATCCCGAATTCGCCAACAAGAACCAGATCGTGGATATCCAGCCGCTGGTCGATCGCGACAAGGTGCCCACCGATGTCTACCTCCACGGGCTGGCCGACCTGTGGGCCAGGAACGGCAAACGCTATGGCCTGCCCAAGGACTGGGACACCGTCGCCATCGTCTACAATGCCGACATGTTGCAGAAGGCCGGGATCGATCCCAAAGTCATGGACACCTGGACCTGGAACCCGACCGACGGCGGCACCTTTGAGAAGACCATCGCGCAATTGACCATCGACCAAAACGGCAAGAACGCGTTGGACCCGGCGTTCGACAAGACCAAGGTCGCGCAGTACGGATTCATCCCGCAGGGTGCCGGCGACGGTGTGGGCCAGACTCAGTGGAGCTTCCTGGCAGCCAGCACGGGCTGGAAGTCGCAGGACCAGATCTGGGGCACCAAGTACAACTATGACGACCCGCGCTTCGCGCAAACCATCACCTGGTACAAGAGCCTGTTCGACAAGGGCTACGCCCCGCCCTATGCTAATATCACGTCGCTTGGGCCGTCGGCCTTGTTCCAGGCCGCCAAGGGCGCCATGACCAGTGACGGCTCGTGGATGATCCAGAACTACCTGGACAATTCGAAATTCAAAATCGGCTTCGGCCTGTTGCCCATCGGCCCGGTGGGTCGCAAGAGCATGTTCAACGGCCTGGCCGACTCGATCTACATCGGCACGCAGCACAAAGAAGAGGCCTGGGCCTGGCTCAAGTACATGGCTTCGGCCGATTGCGAGAATGTCGTCGGCACCTTCGGCGTCGTCTTCCCGGCGATCCAGAGCGGTGTCGACAATAACCTGAAGGCCCGCACGGCCAAGGGCGTCGACGTTTCCGCTTATACGAAGGAAGCTCTCGATCCGAACGGCACCTTCCTGTTCCCGATCGCCGATCACGCGGCCGAACTAACCGCGATCATGCACCCAGTCGAAGAGAGCATCTACCTCGGACAGACGACCGACATTCCGGGTACGTTGAAGAAAGCTAACGACCAGGTCAACGCCTTATTCAAGTAAGCTCGGCCGATCTCTCCCCTTCTCAGCCTGCCACGTGCGTCGCCGGTCAGGCGGCGCATGTGGCGCGGCTGCCCCGGACAGGGGGGTGAAAAGATCATGATCTACTTTAGTGCCGCGGACGGCACTTTCAACCTGGTTCTGGCTCGCAGTTATTACGCTTTTCGCATAGGCGAAGAGGGCCGCTTGCAGCACCTGGCCTGGGGTGTCCGGCCGGCTTGCCCCCCGGAAGCGGCGCAGCTGAGCGGGCAGGCCGGTTACGAGCTTTCGGGGATGGACACCGACTGCCAGATGTGGCGCGACGAGCTGGCCGCCTTTGGTGACCTTACCTATCACGAGGTCGATCTCAAGGTGAGCTTCCCGTCTCTACCGGCCCAAATGCTGCCGGGCGAGGCGCCGCACCTGCCCGTGCGCGATGTGCGGCTGCGCTATGCCGGCCACGAGGTGGTGCAGGACGGGGAGCCCGGCCTGGCGCCCCGACATGGGCAGCCCGTGCGCGACGCAAGCCCGCGGGAGACACTGCGCGTGCGCCTGGTCGACCCTATTCAACCCTTCGAGGTCGTGCTCTGCTACCGCTTGACGCCAGAAGATGACATCCTGGAGCGCTGGTGCGAGTTGTTCAATCCAGGGACACAGCCCGTCGACGTGGCGGTGTGTGGCTTTGCGACCCTGCATCTGCCCAATGGGACGACGGAACTAACCTCGGTCGCCGGCCATCACGAGCGAGAGTTCATCACGCAGCGCGAGCGCCTGCCGATCGGCCTGC
>JADGQF010000214.1 GCA_017882045.1 Anaerolineales bacterium | reverse complement strand
GAGACGGGGACGACGGGATTCGAACCCGCGGTCTTCGGCTTGACAGGCCGACATGTTAACCGCTACACTACGTCCCCAATTCGTCACGCACGCGGCATTGCGTTTGTGACGTGCGTAGTTTTACCATAGTACCGTTACCCAGTCAAATCCGGGAGGCACCGAGTTTTTGAGCTCACTCTATGCGGGCGAGATCGCCGCGCTCGGCACGGCCTTATGTTGGTCTTTTTCCTCGATCTTTTTCACCATTGCCGGGCGGCGCGTGGGCTCGCTTATGGTCAATCGCTGGCGGCTGCTGCTGGCGGTGCTCCTGGTCGGCGCCATGCACTTCATCTTGTATGGCCGCCCCTACCCGGCCAACCCCGGCCCGGAGCGCCTTTTCTGGCTGGGACTCTCCGCCATCCTGGGGCTGGTGTTCGGCGATAGCCTGCTTTTCCAGGCCTACCTCTATATCGGCACCCGCCTCGCCATGCTGCTCATGGCCCTGGCGCCCATCTTCGGCACGCTGGTCGCCTGGCTGCTGTTGGGTGAGACCCTCACCCTGCCCCAGCTGCTCGCCATCCTGATGGCGGTGGGGGGCGTCGCCTGGGTTGTGCTGGAGCGTGCAGGCGGCGGTGAGCCGGCCCGCGAGCCGGCCCGCGCCCCGGCAGAAGGCAGCCGGCCTGGCCCGCTCACCGGCGGCGGGCATGCCACGACGCGCCGCCAGTACTTGCTTGGCATCCTCTGCGGCCTCGGCGGCGCCCTCGGCCAGGCCCTGGGCCTGGTCACTGCCAAGCGCGGCATGGTGGGCGACTTCCCGGCGCTCTCAGCCGTGGTCATCCGCATGGTGGTCGCCATGCTCATCCTCTGGACCTGGGCGGCCGTGCGCGGCGAATTGCTGCCAACGCTGCGGGCCCTGCGTCACGACCGGCCTACCGGCCTGGCCATCCTGGGCGGCGCCACCACGGGGCCATTCCTCGGCGTCTGGCTGTCGCTGATCGGCGTGCAACTCGCGCCGGTCGGCATCGCTTCGACCCTCAACGCGCTCACGCCGATCCTGCTCATTCCCCTGGTCTACGTCCTGTTTCGCGAAAAGACCAGCCCGCGCGCTTTCGGCGGCACGCTCCTGGCGATGGGCGGCGTCGCGCTGATGTTCTTACATTAGCCGCTGCCTCGAACTGACAAGCGCTCCTCTCCTGCATATACTTGCCCCTGAGTAGTCAGTCTTGACTAATATGGACTGAGTAATCTGTTTGGAGTGTTTTATGGACGAGAAGGCGCGCAACCGGCTGCTGACCGTGCTCTTCGTCGGGGTGCTGATGGGCGCGCTCGACATCGCGATTGTCGGGCCGGCGCTGAAAGTGCTGCGCGAGTTCTTCCACGTCGGGGACCGGGCAGGCTCCTGGATCTTCGGCATCTACATCCTGTTCAACCTGATCGGCGCCCCGCTGATGGCCAAGCTCTCTGACCGTTTCGGCCGGCGCAGCGTCTACATCGCCGACGTGTCGCTGTTCGCCCTCGGCTCGCTGCTGGTGAGCATCGCCCCGCAGGCCAGCTTCGCCACCCTGCAGATCGGGCGCGCCGTGCAGGGTCTGGGTGCGGGCGGCATCTTCCCGGTCGCTTCGGCCGTCATCGGCGACACGTTCCCCGCCGAGAAACGCGGTGCAGCTCTGGGCGTGATCGGCGCGGTGTTCGGCATCGCGTTCGTCATCGGCCCCTTTATCGGCGGCGCGATCTTGGCCCTGGTAAGCTGGCGCTGGTTGTTGGTCATTAACCTGCCGCTGGCGGCGGTCGTGATCGCGCTGGGCCTCCGCGTGCTGCCCGCCAGTCGCACAAACCGGCGTCTCCCCTTCGACCTGGCCGGCATGGCCTTCATCCCGAACCTGGCCATGCTCGCCTTCGGCATGAACCCCTTCTGGGGTAGCCTGATGTGATGCCGGTGGTGCTCTCGCTGGGCGGCGGCTCGCCCATCGTCGGCCGCTTCCTCGACCGGCTGGGCTCTCGGCCGGTGGTCATCACCGGCGCGGCCCTGACGGCGGTGGGCATGGCCCTGCTGAGCGGCTCGGTGATGCTCCCGCTGCCGGGCGGCATGTTCTTCAAGCTGGCGCTCTTTATTATCGCCGGGATCGTCATCGGCGCCGGTCTGTCGGCCTTGCTGGGTGCGCCCATGCGTTACATCATGCTCAACGAGGCGTCGCCGGAGGACAGGGGCTCCGCGCAGGCGCTCCTGGCCATTTTCACCAGCGTGGGCCAGTTGATCAGCGGCGCCGTGGTCGGCGCAGTGGCCGCCTCGGCGGGTGGCGGCGCGGGCGGGTATGGTTCTGCCTACCTAGTAGTCGCCGTGGTCGGCGTCTTCCTAACCGCTGCCGCCTTCGCTCTCAAGAGCCGGGCCGAGGAGCTGCGCAGCGCCGGCGGCGCCGAGACCCTCGCCGCCCAGCGCGTCGAGCCGGCGGCGACTGCCGCGCAGCCGGGGTAACGACGCCATCAGTCCACCGTTCCTACGTAGTAGCGACTCCTGTCGCTCCGGTGCGCCCAGAGCGGCTGGAGTCGCTACTACCTGGTGGCGGCTTCGGTTGCTGCACCATTGCCAATCCGTAGCTGGCCTCGGCCAGCTTGCCCACTTTAGCCGGGTGGCCTCGGCCCCCGGCGGGCGCCGCTAGCGAGATCCCCCGGCTAGAACGCGATACAACCTCGACCGCTCCGCCGCCGCTTGCCCCAAAATCGCTTTCCGCGCTAAAATAGGCCCCATGCCCTGCACCAAACGCCTGCCGCGCCTCATTCTCCCCGCGCTCATCATCCTGCTCGCCGTCGCGGGCTGTTTTCCCGGGCCGGCGCCGCTTTCGACGGCTGACTCCAACTCATCTCCGCCCGGCGCGCCAGGCTCCTCCACACCCGTGGCGGGCCCGTTGCTGCCGCCCAGCAGCCCAACACCGGCCGGCCCCTACATCGCCGTCGACCCGCCGCGCTCTTTCAACGATTCGCCCGTGCGCGTCCGCCTATCCGGCCTGACTCCCGGGCAGACCGTGACCCTGCGCGCAAACCTGGCCGACACCTATGGCTCCTACGCCAGCTTCGTGGCCGGTGACGACGGCAGCGTGGACCTGGCGCAACTCGCGCCCGTCGCCGGCAGTTACAGCCAACTGAACCCCATGGGCCTGTTCTGGAATGCCCAGGTCTATCCCGGGGTTGACGCGCTCAGCGCGCCGATCTTGCTCGACTCCTACCCGGTGACCCTCACGCTGGAAGGCGGCGGGGAGACCCTGGCGCGCACGACAATCACGCGCGTCTTCATGGACGAAGGGGTTACTCGGCGCAAAGTGAACGAGGACGGCCTGGTCGGGGTGTATTTCCGGCCGGCCGGCCCTGGCCCTTTCCCGGCCCTGATCCTCACCGGCGGCACCGACCTCGATCCGCACTACAGCACCGCCGCGGCCTTGGCCTCGCGCGGCTACGCCGTACTGACCCTCTTCTATTATGGCCGGCCAGGGCTGCCCGACGAGCTGAACCTGGTCCCCCTGGAGTACTTCGAGAAGGCCATTGCCTGGCTGCAAGCGCAGGACGGCGTGGCGGGAGACCGGCTGGGAGTGATGGGTTGGTCGGCGGGTGGCCAACTGGCGCTCCTCCTGGGCGCTACTTTCCCCCAGTTCAGGGCGGTAGTAGCCTACGTGCCTGCCGCCGTCGTCAGCGAAGGCACGCTGAACGGCGGCTTTTCCGGCCAGTCGCGCTACACGTTCCGCGGCCAGCCGCTCACCTATGTCAAGGGTAGCGCGCTGGTGAACTGGGACAACGCATTGCGGGCCGCCCGCCAAAGCGACGCCGACCCCCAGTCGGCCCTGGCCGCCACCCTGGCCGGGATCGACGCAAGCAGTTACAACGACGCCGCCATCCCGGTCGAGAACACGCAGGGCCCAGTCCTGCTCATCTCGTCGGTCGACGATGATGCCTGGCCGTCCGCGCTCCTCGCCGAGATGGCCATGCGCCGGCTGCGCGCGCAGGGCCACCCGTTCCCCGACCAGCACCTCATGTACGAGGGCTCGGGCCACTTCATCGGCACGCCTTACGGTCCGGCCCGCCCGGATGCATCGCTGGGCGTCGAGACGTATCTCGCTTCCGGCCCGACCCTCGACGGCAGCGACCGCGCCAGCGCCGACTCATGGCCCCGCGTCCTGCAGTTCCTGGCCGGCAGTCTCAAATAGAGCTCCTACGCGTCCATGTATTGCTCGGCGGGCTCAGCGCGCAGCGCCTCAAGGATCTTCTGGGCCACATGCTCGGGACTATCGACGGGCACGCCCGGGCGGGGCGTGCGCTGGCGTGCGCGCATCTCGGCGTCGCCAATCGAGTTCTTGCCGAAGTCGGTGGCCGTGATACGGGGATAAACCGTGATCACCCGGATGTTGTCGCCGGCCAGTTCGGCGCGCGCCGTGGCCGACAGCACGTTCAGGGCTCCCTTGGTCGACGCATATAGTCCCAGGCCGGGGATGGCCATCTTCGACGTCATCGAGCTGATATTGACGATGATGCCGCCGCCGTTGCGGCGCATGGCCGGGACGGCGGCCTGAATGGCATACAGCGGCCCGAGCATGTTCAGCTCGATGACGCGGCGATAATCGTCGGCGCTGCCCTCGGCCACCGTGCCGGTTGCCGACTGGCCCGCATTGTTTATCAACACGTCGATGCGTCCGAACTTACGCACTGTCTCCGTAATGAGCCGTTCGACCTCCGGCTGCCTGGTCATGTCCGCCGGCGCCGCCAGCGCCTGGCATCCTCCGCGCTCCAGCTCAGCGGTGACCTGCGCCAGCTTCTCGGCCGAGCGGGCAGCCAGCACCACCCTGGCCCCTGCCGACGCACAAACCTTGGCCGTCGCCAGCCCGATACCGCCGGACGCCCCGGTGATCACCACCACTTTGTTCTGTAGCTCCATCCGCGTCCTCCCTTCATTGTTATGAGAAATTGCCCGCACCCCATCGGCTGAACGTTGCTATTCTAGCTCGGGCGGATGGACTCGGCTGTAATGAAGGCCCACAAACCACACCCACTGCTCGGCCTTCTATGCCCATCCCCCAGCGTGTCGACTCATTGCCCTCTCCCCCATCGTAGCACCGTAAGCCCGGTTGCCACCACTGATCGTCAAGAGTATAATAATGTGCAGGCTGCCTGTTGATGCAGCCAGGCGCGGGAGTATGCACCTGGCGCAGGTGTGTGCGTGTGGCGCAGGCGTGTGCGCGGGGTATCCGCGCAGAGGAGAAGACGGCCATGGCAAAGAAGAAGTCCAAACAGGCGCAGGCGGGAGCGGAGGGCGCGCCCGCCAAGCTCCCGATCGAAGCCACCGGCGACGCGGCGCCGCAGTCCGAGGATAGCCGGCAGGGTGACGAGGATGCGGCGCAGCCGCGTGCGGGACAGCTGCGCAAAAAGGAGTACCGGCGGGAATTGGGTGGGCTGCAGGTCGACCTCTTCAAGCTCCAGACCTGGCTGGTGGGCGAGAAGCTGCGCCTGGTCGTGATCCTGGAGGGGTTGGGGCCGGCCGGCAAGTGCGGCACGGCGCGTCGTATCGCCGAAGGCCTTGACCAGCGGGTCTGCAAGGTGGTGATGCTCGAACCGCCGAACAAGCGCGCGCGCGCCCGCTGGCATTTCCAGCGCTTTGTCGAGCACTTCCCCGTGACCGGCAAGATGGTCATCCTCGACGGCAGCTGGTACCATTACCCGGCGACCGCGCACGCTCTCGGGCTGACGTCCGCCGCTGAGTTCGAGGAGTTCCTGCGCTCCTGCGCTGAGTTCGAGCGCACCCTGGTGCTTTCGGGCATCACCCTGGTCAAGTTCTGGTTCAGCGCCGAGGACCCTGAGCAGGACCGGCGTTTCCGCGCGCACATCGCGGCGCTGGCCAAAAAACGCCAGCTACCGGTGCCGACCCTGCCGAAGGATGCCCATCCGCTGGACGTCGCCACCGTGCGCCAGACCGTCCTGTCGTTGACAAACGCTGGGCAAGCTCCCTGGCACCTCATCCCGGCCGATGACCGGCGCCGCGCCCGCCTGCAATGTATTGCGGAACTATTGAGCCTGGTCCCCGGCGCCCGGCCCGCGTCCTACCGTAAGGCGCAACCGGCGCCCGCGGCCGGCCAGGTCGCGGACGATATTTGAGGCGAGCTGCCCTAAAGCCCGTACTTGAGCTCGAACTCTGGCGCCCAGTCCTCATGCCGGCCCGACTGCCGGATGGACGCCAGGACCGCCTGGATGCTGACGCGCCGGGTCCGTTTCTGGAGCTCCTTCGGCAGCAGCGAGGTGAGGAACGGCCAGAGGCCGCGCTCGCTGCCCGCGGCAGCCCCGGCGCCTGCCCGCACAAAGGCCGGGTTGCGTTCGTCGTACAGCAGCACGTAGTAGCCGCCCTTGTCCAGGGCGAACAACAGCTCGCAGTAGAACTGGTAATACGTGGCCATCGGGCAGAGCGGGCTGCGCGCCAGCGGGCCGGCCAGTGCGCCGTGCTCGGCCATTTTAATCCAGTACTTGCGCTTGATGAAGTGCAGGAAGCACAGGTTGAAGTCGCTCAGCGGGCTCATCCCTTCGCAGTCCCCGGACTGGAACACCGAACAGGAGCCAAACTCTGTCTCGGTCAGTTTCGCCTCCACGAACAGCGCAGCCGAGTTGCCCCGCCCGCCGATCACCAGGTCGATGGAGGTGGGCTGGGCGCTTTCCTCGTTGAACACGCTCCGGTCAGTCACTTCAAACGTCGCCGTCGCAGCAGTTGGCCACGGGATGCCCGCAGCCTCGCAGGCCACGCGCAACGGCTCCAGGTCCTTGCGCACGATCAGCGGGCCGGCCAGGTTGCAGAGCATCGCCTGGCTGCTCAGCCCGTGGTGAATGTACTTGTGGAAGGCAAAAGCTTCGCCCTGGGTAGCCCGCCGGCGCTGTTCCGCGACCAGGTAGTCGACCACCTCGGGCAGGATCACGTTATCGCGCCAGCCGCCTCGGTCTGCCAGGATGTAAGAGTATTTTTGGCCGGCGTTGACGTTTTTGCTCTTCAGCCAGGCCGCCGCCACTTGCTGGAGCTTCTTCTGGTAGTCCCGGTGCCGGGCGTAAGGCCATTGCCCCGCCGCTCGCCTGCCAGTTTCTGTCATATATCAGTCCTTTCGTTGCCTTTCGTCGACAGGTCAGGGGCCGCACCGTACCAGGCGCAATAAACCGGGTAAGTTGAAGGCGGCATTTCCCGGGCTGCCGGCCAGGTATAGATGGTCCTTGGACCAGGCCAGCGCCGCCTGGGGACGCGCCGGCTCGTCGACGAACACCCGTGCCCCGGGCACGTCTCCCGCCAGGATCGCCTGCACGGCCAGGTGTCGGTCCAGCGTCTGCTAGACGCCCTGCGCCCGCGCATAATCTGCCGGATCGAGTTTGTTGCATCGATTGCTCCTGGGGTTCAAGTCGGGAGGCGCCGGGTGGTGCGACGACGGTGTTGTCACACGGTGTTGTCACACGGTGTTGTTACACGGTGTTATCACACGATGTATCACACAGTGTATCACACTGCTGACCGAATAACGAACGCAGGTCGAAGGACGACGGGGTGCGCCGCGCAGGCTCAAGCGGTTAAAGCTCGCAGCGCGCAGGCGGCGAAAACCTTCGCGACGTGCGCGCTGCGTGCACTTCGTGAACCTGCGCGTTATTCGTGTTCCAGAACGCCGCGCTTACTCCGCCGGTCCGTCCCCGTCCGCCACCACCGGCGCCACTACCTGCCTGGCCCCTATAGGCGCCACCAAGGAGCTTGGCGCGGCCCGGCTGCGCGGCCAGACCAGCCAAGCGAGGAAAGCCAGGATGATGGCAGCCAGCCCGTACTTGAGGGCCGGGTTGATCGTCGCGACGATGATCGGCGCGATGATCACCGAGATCAGGTTGATCACTTTCAGTAGCGGGTTCAACGCCGGCCCGGCCGTATCCTTCAGCGGGTCGCTTAAGGTGGACGGGTTTGCCACGACAGAGAATCGGTCCTGTTTAAGGTAGCGAACTCGTTTCTTCTTTAAGGTTGCCGTAAGCACAGTCGCCGTAGTAGGGATTATCGGTAAGCGGTGAACCGCCAGAAAAGATGGCGGTTCACCGCTTACGCACAGCCCAAGGCCACATGACACGACCCGTCTGGCCTG
>JADGQF010000044.1 GCA_017882045.1 Anaerolineales bacterium | reverse complement strand
CGGCGCGCTGCCCGGATTCTTGCCCGGCGCAAGCGCCGGTCCCAAGGCAACGCAGCCCAAATCGCCCGCCTCGCTCAAACCGTCCGCAAAGTCCAACAGTTGAGGCGCCGCGCGCAGGTCCCCGCCAATCCTCGGCAACCAGGCAAAAGCCGGGGCCAGCCCGGCCAGCACTCCTCCTTCATTTCGCAGCACGACGATATCCTGGCGCATATCCCGGACCAGCAGACAGGCAGCCGCGGGGCCGGCCTCCGATGGGTGGGCCAGCAGGCTCTGCGCCTGGGACAGGTGCGCGCGCAAGGACAGCCCGGCGCGCGCCAGGCGGCCCGCCCAGGCCAGAAGCAGCGCCAGCCCGAGAACAGCGAGGCACCAGCCCAACGGCCTCAGCCAGCCAGGCCATTGGCTCACTCCAGGTCCTGGCCGGCGAGCCCCCGCCGCCTGGCTTCCTGTCGAGGTCGAAGACTCTGTCATCTTACTTTCGTCCAAAGGACCGATTGCGTGCGGAACAGGTAGCGAAAGGCGCCTCCCAAGGCGGTGGCGTTGGCAAAGCAGAAGTAGAACACGATCTGCAGCCAGCGCAAGTGCCAGCGCAGCAGGACCGTGAGCCAACCGGCCAGGGCCAGGGTGTAGAATGCCACCTGGGCCCAGAAGAGAACGCGGTAGAGAGGCAAGGCATAGAGCGCCCCGGCCGCGGCCAGGGCGAGCAACATCGCGAAGGGCGCCGTCCAACGCAGCACCTTGTGCGAGAGAAACTGGAAGGCCACCAGGGCATGCCTGGGCGACCAGATGCCACCCAGGCGCTCGATCGCTTGGTATCCGCCCGCGGCCATACGCGCCCGGCGCCCCCATTCACCCGACAACGAGGAAGAGGCAGCCTCCCAGGTGATGGCAGCCGGCTCGTAAACTACCCGCCATCTGCCCATCACGAGACGCATGGACAGCACGAAATCCTCGATCAGGCAGTCCTCCTCCATCGGCCGGTAGAGGGCCTTGCGCAGAGCAAAGAACGCACCTTCCGCACCGATCGCCGTGCTGACCAGGGAATCGGCCGCCTTCAGGCGCGCTTCGTAGCGCCAGTAGGCCGACTCACCCTGTGCCTGCACGGGCCGGTCGGGCCGGATACGCTTGACACCACTGACGCAAGCCACGCACGGATCGGCAAAGTTGCGCACCATCGCCTGCAGGCTGGAGCGCTCCATCATGGCGTTCGCATCGGAGAAAACCAGGATTTCCCCCTGCGCGGCGGTGACGCCCCGGTTCATGGCCGCGGTTTTGCCGCGTCGTTGCGGCTGGAAAAGCAAGCGCACACCCTGGGGCGCATAAAGTTCCACGATCTCCGCCGTGCGGTCGGTACAGCCGTCTGCCACCACCAGCACCTCCCGCCTGTCGGCGGGATAGTCCAACTCTAGCAGGTTGTCAAACTTGTCGGCAATCACCGCTTCTTCGTTGTACGCGGGCACGATGATCGAAACCAGCGGCTGCAGATCGGCCCGGCGATGAGGGCGCGGCCGCCAACGTGCCAGCAGCGAGATGAACAGCGGGTAACCGATATAGGCCCAGAAGACGGCCAGGGCTGAGAGCCAGAATATCAACGCCAGCAACCAGGGCATTCTTGCCTCCGCCTGTGCGAGGTAGGTCAATTACTGCAGCAGCCTACTCAGCTTGCCGGCATGGGGGGCTATCTCCTGCAGTAGCGTTCACACCCCGCCATCACCGACCTCGACCCCCGCCGGTCGCGGCCAGACCGAAAAGCTGGCGCAATGAGCCGCGGCGGCCCGGCTCGAACAGGCGCAACAAGCGTGCACCTGTCGCCCAGCCACCCAGCAACACGGTCGGCAGCACCAGAACCGCGTTCAACAGCGTGCCCAGGGTCAGCGCTTCGACCCGGGCAATGCCGAACGGCACGCATACTGCGACCGTGACGGCGCCGACCACGCCCAAGAGCGCCGGCGGAGTGGGCACCAGGTTGCTGAAGGTCAAGGCGAGCATCAGGACCAGCGCAATCCGCTCGCCGCCGTCCGTGACGCCGAACGCCACGAGCATCGCCAGGATTGTGCCGACCGACAGCAGCCACACCAGGACCGTCAAGGCCAGAACGGGCGCCACCCGCCGGCCTTCAACGCCCGCTATCCCGTCCAAGACTGTGCGCACCAGGCGGACCAGGTAACCACGTGCGCGCGACCAGGCCGGCGAAGGCGGCGCCGGGATGGCGGACAGCGCGCGCAGGAGTGGGACGCGCAGCAGGCGGACGAGCAGCAAAGAGATCATCAAGGCCAGGGCGGTCAGGAGTGCGCCCGGCCCGGCCTTCGGACGCAACCAATCGGGCAGCACGGCGATGGGCACGGCGAGAAATAGGAGCGTGCCTACGGTCAGCAAGTCCAGCGACTTCTCGACCACAATCGTCCCCAACGTCACCCCAGCCGGGCGCCCCTCCTGTTGCATGAGCCCCAGGCGGGCCAGTTCGCCGAGGCGCACGGGCACCACCACGTTTAACATCTGGGCGATCATCAAGATGTTGAAGTGGGCCAGGCGCGCCACCGGAGGAGCAGCCTGTGGGTAGAGCCAGCGCCAGCGCAGCGCTTTCCCGGCGCTCACGCCCACCACGCTCAGGGTGGCCAACGCCACCCAGGGCCAGGCAACTCGTCCGATCTGACCGGCGACCTGGGCGAATTCAATGCCGCGGAACGAAAGCCAGAGGCAGATCGCACCGACCATGATTCCGCCCGCTATCTGCAGCCAAGACCTGTGCTTGATATGCTTCATCCAAAGGGGAGAATGCGGGGCCGCCCGGCGCCACGCAGCAGACCGTCTGCCTGGAGGCATTGTACCCGGCCTGGTCGACTCTGGCAACTCTACAGATTTCGAGGTGTGGAAAAGCAGGCATCCCGAACGCGAATATGCGGGCGTTCAGGATGCCATGGCTATGAGACGTGCGAACGTGATGGCCGGCCTCCCGGCGCAGCCAGGGCCTACACCAGGGCTGTTACGCTGCCGGCGCCGACCTGGCCGTACAGGTGAGCCTGCACCAAGCTCTCCCACAGGATAACCAATGGGATGGTCACGACGAAGATCGAGGCGAAACCGCCGACCACGCTGGCGACGAGGGTGAGCAGAATCGCCACGATCACGTTGCTGATGTTCTCACGCGTGAAAGCCCACAGCTTCGCAAACTCAAAACCGGCCGAGAAGCGATTGGTGCGCGCCAGACGGACGTAGATCGCGGGTGTGAAGACGAGGAACGCCAACCCCCAGGCCAGCGCCAGGCAGATGCCACACAGGCTGAACAGTGTGGCCATCACCGCCGCGAAGTTGCCCTGGCTACCGTTGCCGGCCAGGGCTGCACTAAAGCCCAATGGAATCGAGATCAGGATCAAGGGGAGCGACCAGACAACCAGCACGCCTGCCAGCTTCAGCCCGCGTCCCAGGAAGCCCTCCCAATCGTTCCACTCCGGCAGAGGGTTAGCCCGGCCGTCCATGACGTTGCGCGTAACGTCCAGGGTGTAGCCCAAGACCATAATTAGCGGGACCAGGCCGATCAGGACCACGGAGAAGAGCGCGCCCAATAGCACGACCAGAAAGCCGATCCCCAGCTTTCGCAGCCATTCCGGGTCCTCGAACATAAAGGTGAACGACTTTGCAATGTCCATTTGTTCCTCCAGGGATGCTCAGTGTGACATTCTCTATACGCATGAAGCGAGTTAAAGATTCAGAATGGCAGGCCCAGCCGGACCGTCAGCTCAGCGCGCAACAGACCGATTGCGGTGAGCTCGATCATGGCCAGCGCGACACCACCCAACAGCGGCGCGACCGCCTGGGGCCAGCGCTGCGCCGCACTCGCCCGGCGCAGGACCATGAGCAACATACCGTTGATGGCCCCGACCAGCCCCACGATCATCAGGCCGCTGACCAATGCCAGGGGATACAAGAGCGGATCCCATTCGCTGCTCACAATCGCTACTACCAGCGCGCCCCCGACGAGCAGCCAGGCCAGGTCGGGCCAGCCGGCGATTGACGGCTGCCGCGCATCTGCGCCCTCCGCGAGGCCGGCGGCGCTCCATAGGGTAAGGTTGAACACAGGCAGCAGAAGCGCGCTGATGGCTAACCCTTCCAGTGTCCCGGTGATCAGCCGGAGGAGGTTGTGCGGCTCGTACAGATGGGGCAAACCGGGAAAGAGGGTCAGGTAGGAGTTGGCGCCGTCGAAGCCCCAGGCCAGGAAGAAGAGGCCCAGGGCCAGCAGGTAACGTCGCCCGGGCAAGTCCCGCGCTCGACCATGTCCACGCGCTGCGAGGACCACGAGACCGGCCAGCGCGCCCAGGTAGGTGCCACTGCAGCGAGCACAGAGCGGCAGTTGCCGGCCCGCCACGAAGTAACTGCGATCGCCGATACGGTGGCACACCGCGTAAGCCGCACGGTCTGCTTTGTCCAACAGACCGCCGGGCCAGCCAATCAGCAGGGCCAGGATTACCACCAGCGCGACCAGCGCCAGCAAGCCATCCCACCCGCCAATGGCCGGGAGACCTCTGCGAATATGCGTCAATGTCTTCCTCTCTAGAAGCTGCATTATACACGGCGTGGATGATGTCTGCTATATTGTTGACAATGAGGCCAGCGGGCAGTATAATTTTTCTATAATAACGTTGATTAATACATGGAGAGGCCATGGCAACACGGGAAATCATCACCATCGGACATCCTACCCTACGGCAAAAAGCGCGCAAGGTGACCAAGTTCGGCCCAGAACTCAAACAACTTATCGACGATATGCTTCAGACCATGCGCGAAGCGTCGGGGGTGGGCCTGGCTGCTCCCCAAATGAACGTCAGCGAGCGTGTGATCATCGTTGAGCTGCCCGCTGACGAGGAAGAGAGCAAGCCCGGCGAGCTTTACGCTTTCGTTAACCCGGAGATCGTCAAGGTGTCCCACGATGTCGAAGAAGGACAGGAGGGCTGCCTGTCCATCCCTGGTTACCTCGGCGACGTAGAGCGGCACACGATGGTGGTGGTGCGCGGCCTGGATGCCCACGGCAAACCCCAGCGGGTCCGGGCCTACGACTACCTGGCCCGCATCTTTCAGCATGAGATCGATCATCTGGAAGGGGTCCTCTTCATCGATAGGGTGAGCGAGCCGTCCAAGATTCACAAGATCACGGATGAGGACTCCGGAGAGCCCAACGCCGAGCGCAGCGAGGCGATGGCCCTCATGCCGCGCGAGAAGCTGTCGATCGGCTAATCCCGCGCGAACCGTCGGGGCGACGGGCTGTACGTCGTGCCTGGCGCAATCCAGGGTGAGCGTTCCGCCCGTCGCCTGGCTCATTAGCTGCTACACCTCTTTGTATCGTTCCTCGTGCTGCGAAGGGAGGGCCGGTGGAGTTCTTCGACGTCATCGATTGCCGCCACAGCGTGCGTACCTACCGCGCGGATCCGGTGCCCGACGAATTGATCGTCCAGTGCCTCGAAGCCGCGCGCATGGCGCCATCCTGGCGCAACGGCCAATGCTGGCGCTTCCTCATCGTGCGTGACGCCGCCACAATCAGCCAACTGGCTGCCCAACGCATCTACGGCTATCCGATCAACCATTGGTTGCGCTCGGCGCCGGTGGTGGTTGTCGCCTGCGCGGAACCGGGCGAGAGCGGGCTGCATGGAGACCTGCCTTATTGGGCGGTGGACACAGCCATTGCGCTGGAACACCTGGTGCTGGCCGCGACCGCCCTCGGACTGGGCACCTGCTGGATCGGCGGCTTCAATGAAGACACGGTACGCAAGCTGCTCGGTATCCCGGCGCACATCCGCGTCGTGGCGCTGACGCCTCTCGGCTATCCGGCCGAACGCGAAGCGGTTTTTGGCCGCTTCGTCAAGACAATCGCCCGCAGCCGCCGTCGCAAACCCTTGGCTGGCATCGTGCGTTATGAGCGCTGGGACTGAAGAGTGGTTTCCGTTTGATTCATCAAGCCCGGCGCCGGGCCATCGAGAGCACAATCTGATGTCCAGGTCGAAGCTCAACCTCCCCGCCATCATGGTCCTGGTCATGCTGCTGACGAGCCTCGCCGCCTGCCGTGCCGGAAGCGCGGGAACTGCCGAGGCGCCTGTCGCGCCCGCGCCTAGCGCGCCCGCGCCCAGCCCCTCCGCATCGGCGGGGTCAACCGCCCCGGCAGCAGATGCTCGGTCGGCCCCAGCCACGACGGTCGAACCGACCATTGTGACGCCTACCGGAGTCGCCGTCCCGTCCGCAACCCTTGCATCGATCCCGAGCGCGACGGCCGCGCTGATCAGCTCTCCGGCCGGGTTACGCACAGGGCTGCGCTCTTCGCCGTATGGCATCGATCCTTTCCCCGACTCTAGCTGGTGGACCAGTTCAATCGCCTCAATGAACGGGCGCTTCCCGGGTTCCGCGCCGGCCACCATCTGGACGGTTTGTGAAGTCAGTCGTTCCAGCGCGGCGTGTCACTTCCCGGATCCCACTCCCGGCGAAACCCATTCCGACATCAAGTTTTCGGCCACCGCCGAGGCCGAACCATATCTGACGGCGTTCGACCGGCAGGGCATCAAGGTGTGGCTGCAGGTGGAGCCGGGCAATGCGGACGTGGCAACCCTGATCGACCTGGTTATGAAGACCTATGGCCGGCATTCGAGCGTGATCGGCTTTGGCGTAGACGTTGAGTGGTACAAAAACCGCTCCTCCAAAGACGGCCAGGCGGTGACCGATGCCGAGGCGCAAGCCTGGGTCGAGCGCACCCGGACATACGGCGATTTCCAGGTGTTTCTCAAGCACTGGCTCCCTGCCAAAATGCCCCCTACGTACCGAGATCACCTGGTGTTCATCGACGACAGCGAGAAACTCAAGTCGCTCGACGGCCTCGTCCGAGAGTTTACGAGCTGGGGCCAGAAGTTCGCACCCTCACCGGTAGGCTTCCAGTACGGTTATGAATCCGACCAGCGCTGGTGGGGGGAGCTTGGCGATCCGCCGCAGGAGATTGGGAAAGCCATCCTGGCCCAGGTGCCGAACACCGTGGATCTGTACTGGGTGGACTTCACTGCCTACGACATCTGGCCCGCGCGCTAGCAGCGAAGGGGCGAGCATTCGCCCAACATGGCTGGCCCTCGCGCAGCCCGACCGTGTCCCGCAACTGATGTGTGCCCATGCTGGTCATCCTCTTATATGTTGCTTTCGTGGCCGCGCCGGCCGTTATCTCGGGCATCAATGGGCTGGGGGTCATGCTGCAGGGCACGGGGTTTCTGGCCGGGGTAGGGGATCAACTGGCCCGTCTAACCGTGCGTGACTTCAACTTCACGGCACGCGCAGTGCTCGCCCTGACCATCGGCTGCAGCGCTTTCATCTCGGAGATCTTTCGAGCAGGGATCGAATCGATCGGCCGGGGACAAATGGAGGCGGCCCGTTCGTTGGGTATGAGCTACTGGCAGGCCATGCGCTACATCGTGCTGCCACAGGCCATCCGCAACGTGTTGCCTCCCCTGGGCAACGATTTCATCGCCATGCTCAAAGACTCGTCGTTGGTGTCCGTCCTGGGCGTACAACACATCACTCAGCTCGGCAAGATCTACTCCGCCAGTACGTTCCGCGTCTTTGAGACCTACAACGTGGTCGCGTTCCTGTATCTGATCATGACGATCGGGCTTGCGTTGTTGATGCGGCAATTAGAGCGGCGACTGCCGGGAAGGGGCTGACTCTAGAGCCACGCCCCCAACTGAGCGGTCGAGCTGATCACCAAATCCGCGTCGCGCAGGTCCTTTTCCTCTCCAAAGCCGCTCAAAACCCCGATCGCCAACATCCCGGCTGCCTTGGCCGCGCGCACGTCCATGCCGGTGTCACCGACCATCACGCATTGCTCGGGTGTCGCGCCCAGTTGGCGGGCTGCCAACTGCATGGGCAGCGGGTCTGGCTTCAACCGGCGCACGTCATCACGCGTGACCACGCTGCGGAATAAAGACGCCAGTCCATACTGATTGAGGAAGAAGAACGTCTCCTCGCGCGGGCGACTGGTGACGATCCCCAGGCGGTAACGCCGCGCCAGCCAACGTAGCATTTCAGTGCTGCCGGGCACTGCGACGAAGGCATTGGGTGGTCGCACCCCCCGTAGCAGGCGCAGCCGGTCGTTCATCCGGTATAACACCCGGTTGAGGCGCAACGTCTCGACCAGGCTGACAAACTGGTTGGCCAGGAAGTTACTGATCAAGAAGAGCCGGCGCGCCAGGTGGATTAGGTCGACATTGCGGAAAACGCGCCGCAGAAAGGTGAGCGACCCGGCCAACCGCTCGATGGTGGAATCGTCGGCCTCCACCAGCGTGCCGTCCAGGTCGAACAAAATCGCGCAGGGCGATCGCTCGGCGGCCAATGAGGCCCACAGGACACTACGCTCAGGAAGCGGCTGCAGGGGAGGGAAGGGCTCCTCGTCCAGCAGCTTGTGCATCATGTAGCCGAACAACACCCGCAGCGACGCGATGACAGGCGCCGCCAGGAGAATGCCCAGAACTCCCACCATTTCCGCGCCGGCTACTGCGCCGATGATCACCACAACCGGATGGAGCGAGATGCGACGTCCGACGACGCGCGGCGCCAGATACACCCCTTCGAACTGTGACAACAGGATGTAGAACAGCCCGAGCAGCGCGGCAAACCACAGATTAGGGATGGGTAGCCAGTTGGAGCCGAAAATCAGGGCGATAAGGGTACCGACCATGCCCGCGATTGCCGGGGCCACGCCGGGCACGAATTCGGCGACACCGGACAACAGGCCCAGCGCCGGAGCATTGCGCACCCCGAGGAGCGTGGTCATCACCCAAACGATAAGCCCGACCATGAGAGCCATCGTGAACTGGCCGCGCACGAAGGCATCCCATACCCCTGCCAACTCCTTCGCCAACCGCTCGGCCTCCGGTCGGATGCCCTCCGGCAGCCGCGCGGCAAACCAGCGCCCCATCCACGGCCCGTCTTTGACGATATAAAAACTGGTGGCAAGAATGAACACGGTCCACAGCACGCTGGTCACCGCGCTGCGCACGACAAAGGCCGCGCTGGAGGCGAAGGGAAACAGAAAAGTCTGCAACCTGTCCAGCGTGGTAACGTCTGGCGAGATCACGCTGCGGAGCCATTGGCTGACCGGAGCGTAGTAGTCACCGAGGTCCACCGTGAAGTTCGGCGGAATGCTGATCGGTCGGGGGGTCGCGTCGGCCAGTTCCTGGGCGATTTTAAACAAGGTGCTGCCCAGGGATCCAATCAGAGTCACCAGGTGCGGCACGATCAACACCGGGGCGACAATCACCAAGACGATGGTCAGCAAAAAGGTGACCAGCACCACGACGGTGCGCGGCCAGCCGGTGCGGTGTACGATCCAGTGGACCGGGAAAGACAGCAAGTAAGCCAACAGCAGCGACAGGACCACCGGGGTCAGCAACATCCGGCCGCGCACCAGCACCCAGATGCTGATGATCAGCAGGCCGATGACCGCCACTTGTTTGATGAATGGACTCCAGCGCGCGTTCATGGATCTCCGCATATCGGTGTGAAACTTCTCCGGTCTGTGACTGCTAGCTTAGCACAAACTGGTCCCAGCGCTAAAAGCCGCCACGACGTCCTTGTCGTGGCGGCCGGGAACAGTCCTGGTCATGGTCCCAGTTCACTCCACCGGGCCGAAGCGGTTCAAAGGCCAATAGCGGAACACCGCATGGCCGACAATGTCGCTGATACGCACCGCTCCAAAAGTGCGCGAATCGCGACTCGCCCCCCGGTTATCGCCCATGACAAACACGCTCAACGGCGGCACCGTCCAGGTACGGTCGGGACCCGTGGTTTCCTGCGTCAGATAAGGTTCACCCAAGGCAACGCGGTCAATGTAAACCCGGCCCTGTCCCACCATCACCCGCTCTCCCGCTAGGGCGACGACGCGCTTGATCAGCAACTCGGAGCTACCTGCCGGGTCATGCAGAACGACCACATCGCCCCTGCGCGGGCCGTGCAGGCGATAACTGACCTTTTCGATTACCAGTCGCTGGTTCTCGTGCAGGTTGGGCTCCATGCTCTGCCCGTACACGCGCGTGGCCTGGGCCACAAACAGGTGAATGAGCAGCGCGATAATCACCGCCGGCACGATTGTGCCGAATATATCACGCACCACTCCACCCGCCGACCGCGACCAACGGCGGCTTTCCGAGCCAGGCGCGACAGAGGTATGAGGTGATCCAGTGGATTGAGAGATATGATTATCCATAAGGTGGAGGGGCCAGGCGCCGGACAGGTCGCAGATTACACGCCGCACGTTGAGGCGCGCAACATGTAATCTGCGATATGCGATGGCAAGGGTAGTGCCGGCTTAATCGCTATGCCGGCGTGATTGCTTAGCGGCGCGGGCCGCCACGGCTGTCAGGCCGGCGGTCGCCACGGTCACCACCGGGCCGCGGGCCACGGTCGCCACCAGGCCGGCCACCGCCGGCGCGGTCGCGCTCACGTGCTTCTTCGGCGGTCCAGCCTTCCAGGACAGCCTGGCGGCTCAGCCGGATCTTGCCGCTGGGGTCGATGTCGATGACCATCACGGTGATCTCGTCGCCCAGTTGGACCACGTCCTCGACGCTCGGTACGCGATAGTCGGCCAACTGCGAAATGTGGACCATGCCATCCTGGCCGGGCACCAGTTCGACAAAGGCGCCGTATGCCTCGATACGCACGACCTTACCGGTATAGATCCGGCCGACCTTGACCTCTTCGGTCATCTTCTCGATCTCGCCGATGGCGGCTTCTGCAGCCGGTCCCTCAGGAGAGGACACGAAGACGGAACCATCGTCGTCGATGTCGATCTTGACGCCGTAAGTTTCCTGCAAGCTTCGGATCATCTTGCCGCCGGGGCCGATGATCTTACCGATCTTGTCCGGTTCGATGTGAATGGTGATGATGCGGGGCGCGAAGGGCGACATGGCCTTGCGCGGCGCGGGCAGCACTTCCAGGATCTTGCCCATGATGAACTGCCGGCCCACGTGCGCCTGCGCCAGGGCCTGCTCCATGATCTCGGAGCTCAGACCGCGGATCTTCATATCCATCTGCAGCGCCGTGATGCCATGCTCCGTGCCGGCGACCTTAAAGTCCATATCGCCCAGGTGATCCTCGACGCCCTGGATGTCGCTGAGGATCGCGTAGCGGAAGCCCTCGGTCCCCAATTGTCCATCCGTCACCAGTCCCATCGCTATACCCGCGACCGGCGCCTGGATCGGCACACCCGCGTCCATCAGCGCCAGTGTGCTGCCGCACACCGAAGCCATGGACGTCGAGCCGTTAGAGGACAGGACCTCCGAAACCAGGCGCAGCGTATACGGGAAGCTCTCCTGCGCCGGGATCATCGGTGCGAGTGCCCGCTCGGCGAGCGCGCCGTGCCCAATCTCGCGGCGCTTGGGGCCACGCACCGGAGAAACCTCGCCGGTCGAATAGGGCGGGAAGTTATAATGATGCATGTAGCGCTTGGATTCCTCGGGATTGAGGGTGTCAAGCGTTTGCGCCTCGCTGGGCGTGCCCAACGTGGCAATGGTCAGCACCTGCGTCTCGCCGCGGGTGAAAAGGCCGCTGCCATGCACACGGGGAAGAAGGCCGACCTCGCACGAGATCGGGCGGATGTCCTGATAACCCCGCCCGTCCGGGCGAATGCCTTCACGCAACATGCGGTCGCGCACGACTTCCTTGAGCACATCCTCGAAGGCCAGTGCCAGCACCTTGGGGTCGTGAGTTTCACCCAGCGCGGCTATCAGTTCGGCCTTCAGCGCGTCCATGGCGGCATACTGCTCGGTCTTGGTCGGGTTCTGGATGAGGGCCTCACGCACCCGCTCGCCCAGGAACTGCTTGGCGGCGTCCATGACGGTCGGATCGACGTGCTGGCCCACGGGCTCGAACTTGGGCTTGCCCAGTTGTTCCCGCATCTGGTTCTGCAATTGGATCAGCGGCTGCATGGACTCGTGGCCCAGGCGCAGCGCCTCCAGCATGATGTCCTCGGGGATCTCATCCGCGCCCGCTTCTACCATCAGGATCGCGTCGGCCGTCCCGGCCATGCGCAGGTCAAGCGTGCTGGACGCCATCTGCGTCGCCGTCGGATTGACGACAAACTCGCCGTCGACGTAGCCGATGCGCACGCCACCGATGGGGCCGTCCCACGGGATATCGGAGATCGCCAGCGCCGCGCTGGCGCCGATGATGGCCGGGATGTCGAGCATGTGTTCGTTGTCGCTGGCCAGCGCCGTGATGATGACCTGGACGTCATTGCGCATGCCGTGCGGGAACAGTGGCCGCAGTGGGCGGTCGACCAGGCGGCTCACGAGGATCGCCTGCTCGCTGGGGCGGCCCTCACGGCGGAAGAAGCTGCCGGGGATGCGCCCTGCTGCGTAGAGGCGTTCCTCGTAGTCCACACTGAGCGGGAAGAAATCGATCCCTTCTCGCGGGGTTCGGCTGGCCGTAGCGGTGGCCAAAACCACCGTGTCGCCGATGCGGACGGTGACTGCCCCGGCCGCCAGCTTGGCAAAGGTGCCGGTTTCGACGACGAACTCTTGCTCGCCGACTTTCGCGCTGAACGAATACTTTTGCATAATGTTTCCCCTAACCTCTCTGAGTACCTGGAACTGCGAGGACCCGAGGTCAGGGACTGGGGAGTGCATCCAAGCCTGGTTGGATGCACTCCCCAATTCCTGCGCCTCAAGGTCCGCGCGTAATGCGATGAGCCGTACCTCTCAGACCTTCATCGTGAAGGCTCCTTCATCGCGAAGCCTTCAGAAGGCTGGCTCTGAACTTCGCTGAATACCAAACGAGTAGATGCGCCACTGGTGCATCTACTCGTTGTCGGCGTTGTCACTGAGTTGTTGCTGACCCAGCATCCGCACAAATGAGAATGGAGCTACTTGCGTAGTCCGAGCCGCTCGATCAGCTCGCGATAGCGAGCCGTATCCTTCTGGCTCAGATATGCCAGGTGCCGCCGCCGTTGACCGACCATCTTGAGCAAACCACGCCGCGAGTGCGAATCGTGCTTGTGAGCCTTCAGGTGCTCGATCAGCGCATTGATGCGCGTGGTCAGCAGCGCAACCTGGACCTCAGGTGAGCCCGTATCGCCCTGGTGAACATGGTATTCCTGAATGATGTTTTCCTTCGTGTCCTTAGAGAGAGACATACCAACTCCTTGTGAAGATCGGACCGGGCCACCGCTGGAATACCGGGGCGCATGTCCCAGTCACTTGATTATGCCGAGAGTATAACATACAGGCGCGAGGCAGAGCAAGTTGACGAGTGACAACAATCAAACTCTTTCCCATAATCCTACCGTCTCCACGTGATATGTCTGCGGGAACATATCCACCGGCTGCACCTCGACCAGCCTGTAGCCCACGGTCGCGAGCGTCACGCCGTCACGACCGAGCGTGGCCGGGTCGCAAGACACATAGACGATGCGTCGCGGCGCCAACGCCGCCAGCCCCTTTATGACCTCCGGCCCTGCGCCTGCGCGTGGTGGGTCCATCACCACCAGGTCCGCCCGCTGCCCCTGCGCCAACAGCGCCGGCAGCACTTCCTCCACGGCCCCCTCGTGGATCGTCAGATTCTGCACCTCGCCTGCGTTGAAGGCCAGGTCCTCGCACGCCGCCGGCGACGCCTCAATCCCGATGACCTCTTTCACCGCTTCAGCCAGCGCCAGGGCAAACAGGCCCACTCCGCAGTAGGCATCCACCAGCACATCGCCCGGGCGCGCCTCTGCGTACTGCTTCACCAACTCTACCAGCACTTCGGCCCCGGTCGTGTTGGCCGGGAAAAAGCTCTCCGCCGAAATGCGGTAGCGAAGTCCGGCCACCTCTTCCGTGATCGATGGTTCGCCGATCAGCGGTCTGGCGCCGCGGGGCGTGATCAGCACGATCGACGCCGGCAGATCGATCTCAAGCTCCGGCTCTTCTTCGCCCTCAGTCTCGAAGGTCACCAGGGCGTCGCCGGTATTGATGCCTGCCCGAAGGCTGATCCCCTGCAGTGCCGGCCAGACCACGTCTAGCGCCGCATGCAACTCATCAAGCCGCTCGTGCAACAGCGGGCAGCGCTCAACGGCGATCAGCTCGTGGCTGGACGCTCGCGGGTAGGCCAGCTGGCCCTCTGGCGTGATAGCGAATTGGGTATGGTTGCGATAGCCGTAGTCCAGTAGCCCCTCGTCGTCGGCCAGGACGATCGTATCAGCCACGGGCGGCTGCGCGATATGTCCCAGCCGGCGCAGTTGGTCGGCCACGATCTCACCTTTAAGGCCCGCCTGCCGTTCGTACTGGATGTGCTGCCATTGGCAGCCGCCACACTTGTCCTGACCGAAATAGGGACAGGGCGGCTCTAGCCGGTCCGGGCTGGCCGCCAAGACGGCCAGTAGCCGGGCGCGCGCCCAACGGTCCTTCTCTTCGACGATCTCCACGCGCACCCGCTCGCCGGGTATCGCATAGGGCACGAAGATCACTTTGCCCGCATGCCTACCCAATGCCTCGCCCCCATGGGCGATATTATCCAGCGTCAACTCGACAATCTGCCCCATCACTCCCTCTCTTTTTACGTTTTGCGTTTTGCGTTTTACAATACCCGCATGCCTCAACCCGTCAGCCGCGCCTACCTCTATCTGCTGGTGTTCACCGGCGGTTTCACCACCCTGGGCCTCGAGCTCAGCGCATCGCGGCTGCTGGACCCCTGGTTTGGCAATTCGCTGATCGTCTGGGCCAGCCTGATCGGCCTGATTATGCTTTACCTGTCGGCGGGCTACTGGCTGGGCGGGCGACTGGCCGACCGGTCCCCGCACCTGTTGACACTTCTGCGCCTGGCCGGTCTCGGTGCGCTGGGCGTCGGGCTGGTGCCGTTCGCCGCTGCTCCGGTGCTGCGCCTGGCCAGCCTGGGCCTGGGCGACCTGGATGCCGGGCTGCTGGCCGGCAGCATGGGCGGGATCCTGGTCTTGTTCGCGATCCCGGTGACGCTGCTGGGCTGCGTAAGCCCCTTCGCCATTCGGCTGGGTCTACGCGAGATCAGTGGCAGCGGTGAATTCGCGGGCCGGGTCTACGCGCTCTCCACGGCGGGGAGCATCCTGGGCAGTTTCATGCCCGTCCTGCTGCTGATCCCCAACATCGGCACCCGCCGCACCTTTGCCACGTTGGCGGCCGCGCTCCTGCTGGTCATCCTCGCCGGGCTGCTGCGCATCCGCCGCCCATGGGAGTCCCTGGCCGGCATCCTGGCCATCGGCTTCGTCGTCTGGCTTGGCTGGCGGGCCGGCGGGCCGATAAAACCGGCCACGGGCCTGCTTTACGAAACCGAGTCGGCCTTCAATTATATCCAGGTCATTCAGGCCGGCCCCGAGCGCCAGCTGCGTCTCAACGAAGGCGCGGGCATCCACTCCGTCTACCGCCCGGAGGGAGGCCGCGCCTATGGCATCTGGGACTACTTCCTGCTCGCGCCGGCTTTCAATCCGGCGCCCTACGGCCCGGATCAACTGCGCCACGTTTACATCGCCGGCCTGGCCGCCGGCACGGCGGCGCGCCTCTACACTGATGCCTATGGTCCGATCTCGATCGACGGCGCCGAGCTTGACCCGGCGATCATCGAGGCCGGCCGGCGCTACTTCGCTATGAACGAGCCCAACCTGCACGCGGTCGCCGCCGACGCGCGCCGCTTCCTGGAGACCCAGGCGAGCGCCCCAGCGGCGGACGAGCTACCTGGCGCGGGAGGCGGCCAACCATCGGGCGTCGCGCCCTATGACGTGGTTGTAGTCGACACGTACCGGCCGCCCTACATACCCTTCCACCTGACCACCGTCGAATTCTTTGCCCTGGTGCGCGCCCGACTCTCCGAGAACGGAGTGGTAGCCGTCAATGTCGGCCGCACCCACACCGATTACAGCCTGGTGAACGCTATCGCAGCCACTATGCGGGAGGTCTTCCCGAGCGTCTACATAGTCGACGAGCCGGACTTAGGCAGTGAGTTGGGCAACAGCATGGTCGTCGCCACCCGCCGTCCCTCGACGCTCGCCGACTTCCAAGCCAACCTGCCGCGCTTCGAGAGCCCGCTGGTGGCCGAGATCGCGCAGGAGGCCGCTCCCAATGCACGGGTAGCTGCTATCCCAGCCGGCACCCCCATCTTCACGGATGACCGCGCCCCGGTCGAACAAGTCGTCCACCAGTTAGTGTTGAAGCAAATGTTGGGCCGGTGAAAAGGACTATCTCCCCTCTGCAGGCAGCAGAAAGCAGCGGATACCGTCGACAATCCCATGGGCCGGCCGGTCCGGGTGTTCGGTCAGCAGCGAGCGGTCCGCGTTCAAGAAGCCAGTCTCGATGATCGCCGCCGGAGTGCTGGGGGCAATTTCACGGAAACTGTGATAGTCAGTCATATCACGCGTGACGGTGTTGGGATTGGGTCTAAGACCGGTCGCGGCGGCATAGCTTTTCCACAAGCAGCTTGCCAGCGCGCCGGACTCTTGGCTCCCACCCTCCAGACTGGCAACCTTAAACCCGCTCATTTCCTTGCTCGCCTGGCATGAATCCGAGTGGATGGAAACAAAAACGTCCGCCTGGTAGCCCAGCAGCCGCTCGTCGAACTCCAGCAAACTGTCAACGGTCGCGCCGTAGAGTGTCAGCTCATGCACGACCAGATCCGCGATAGACCGATTGACCGAAGCCTCCGTCAGCCCGTCGATGCACACGGTTCCCGAATCATTCCCGCTGTGCCCGGCCACGATACCGATATGCCGCCCGGCGAGCACCTGCGGCGGCCCGGCCAGCCTGCGCAGCCAGCCCGGCCCATTTCCGGCGCGCGCATTTTGCCAGGAGAGCGCTATCCCGGCCACAACGCACAAGACAATCACTCCCAGCAGGACCCAACGCGCCCGCTGAACCAGGTGAATGCGCATGCCACCTCTCTCGCCGCGCACATGATACCCGCGTCACTCCCATCGCGCAACGTACTCCGCAGTCCATTCGCCGCTCTCGGAAAGCGCCGCAGCGCATCCGTTCGGTCCTCCGGCCGGCTGACTCACCGCTGCGTTACTTTGACTTTTCGGCACGTTACAGGTATATTGACATGGTGCATCACCTGCAAACGAGGACACAAACCCGTTATGTCTGATCTCGGCCGCTTCCTTACTGAAGCGCGCACTGAAAAGAAACTTAGCCTGGCCGACGTCGAGGCACATACCCGCATTCGTCAAAAGTACCTGGAAGCGCTGGAGACCGGCGACTACGCTTGCCTACCGCGCGGCGCCACGGGCAGAGGATTTCTGCGCATCTATGCCCGCTTCCTTGGCCTGGATATCGACCAGGCGTCTCGGCTTTACCTGGTTGAGAGCGGCGACAAAGGGCCAGAACTGCCGGCGGCTCAGGATGGACGGTCGCTTGATTACCGGCCCCTCGAAGTTGAGCTTCACCACCAGCCGCCGCGCACGTGGTGGCCTTGGTTGATTGCCGTCCTGGTCGTCGCCCTGCTGGGCGCCGGCGGCTGGGCGTTGCTCAACAACAAGATCAGCCTACCGCGGCCCAATTGGGACTTGCTGTCAGCGTTGGGTCCCTCACGATCGACTGCCACCCCCACCGTCACCGCTACGCCTACCCAATGGGTCGTGCGCGTCACGCCCACGCTGCCGGCTGCGCCGGGCGGCGCTGTGGCTCAAACACAGCCGACCTCCGATCTGCTGCCCTACCCGACCCCCACCGTCCCTCCCAGTGCGACGCCAACCGCGCGCCCGACGGCCACCGTGGAAGTGCGGGCAAGCCGCATCAGCCTGCAAGCACACATAGGCCAGCGCTCGTGGATACGCGTGGTCGGCGATGGGCTGGTGATCGAGGAGAGCCTGCTCGAAGCAGGCATCGACCGGACCTGGGAAGCTACGCAAACTCTGACAATCCGGACAGGGAACGCGGCGGGCGTTGAACTCTCGCTGAACGGGCAGTCCCTCGGGGCCATGGGCGGGGTCGGCCAGGTCGTCGACAAGTCATGGACGGTCGACCAGGGGCAGGTCGTCGAGGTTACGCCGACCGGCCAGGCCGCCGTCACGCCCGTTGCGAATCCGCCAGCTGCCACGCCGACGCCAACCCCTGCCGGATAAGCCGCCCGGTTGAGCAGAGATATCATTCATGCGCTACTACTTACTCACTCTCGGCTGTCCCAAGAATAGCGTGGACAGCGAAGGGATGGCGATGCTGTTGAGCCAGGCCGGCTACGGCGGTACGGCCGATCCCGACGAAGCCGACATTCTTCTGGTCAACACCTGTGGTTTTCTGACCGCCGCCGAAGATGAGTCGCTGGCAGCCCTACGAGAACTGGCCGGCAACAAGCGCCGCGGTCAACTGCTGATCGCCGCCGGCTGCATGGCCCAACGCAACGGCGAGCGCATCGTGCGAGAAGTGCCGGGGATCGACGGTCTGCTGGGCACGCGTCGCTGGATGGAGATCGTGCCTTTCATACAGGGCCTGCGCGGCGGCACTGGTCAGCGCGCCCTCGGCCGGTACGCCCTCTTGGGCGACCCGGAGCAGCCACTCGACGGCCCGGTGCCGCGCCCGGCCGTCGTCGCCGGCAGCGCCTATCTGAAGATCAGCGACGGCTGCAACGCGCCGTGCGCCTTCTGCTCCATTCCCAGTTTCAAGGGCAAGCTACGCAGCCGGCCCACGCAGGCCATCGTGGCCGAGGCGCGCGCCCTGGTGGCCCAGGGCGCGCATGAATTGATCTTGATCGCCCAGGACACGACTGACTACGGTCGCGATCTGGGCACGCCGGATGCGCTACCGGACCTCATGCAGGCGATCCTCGACGGCGCCCCGGGCCTGCGCTGGTTGCGCCTGATGTACGCCTATCCCGGCCACGTTTCGTCCCGCTTGATCGAAGTCATGGCCGGTGATCCACGCATCTGTCACTACCTGGATATCCCTCTCCAGCACGGCGACGCCGGCGTGCTGCGCCGCATGTACCGGCCGAGCAAAGTCGAGCAGGTGCTGGATACCATCAGCGCAATGCGCGCCGCCATGCCCGACATGGCCTTTCGCAGCACCTTCATCACCGGCCTGCCCGGCGAAACCCAGAGTGAATTCGCCAACTTGCTCCAGTTCATCGAAGAAATCCAGTTCGACAAAGTCGGCGTTTTCACCTTTAGCCCCGAACCGGGCACGCCCGCGGGGAGCATGGCCGGGCAGGTGTCGGAAAAGACCAAGTCGCGCCGCCGCGAGCGGCTGATGGCGGCCCAGCAGCGTATCTCACTGGCCCGCAACCAGGCCCAGGTCGGGCGCGTCCTGGATGTCCTTGTCGAAAGCCAGGGCGAGTTGAGCGACCGCAAAGGTCCGGTCTCCCTGGCGCGCAGCTACCGGGATGCTCCGGAGGTGGATGGGCTGGTCGTCGTCCCGGGCGTGTTGCCTATCGGCCGATTGGCGCGCGTGCGTATCACGGGCGCGCTGGAATACGACCTGATCGGTGAAACCGTCAGAGAAGAAGCGATCGCGCTGATCGGCTAAGAGAGGTCAGAGCCCGGCCTCCCAAAACGCTCAGTCAACGATTGCTCGTTGCCTGAGCTCTCGCCTGCTCATTCCACAACCCGGTACTGCCCTTCGACCGTCTCGCCTTCTGAGGCCGTCTGGTCGGTCTGTCCCGGGTGCCAGATCTTTTGACGATGTTCCGCGACGACTTGCGGCGGTGCAAGGGTGAGGAATAGTTTTACCGCCAGTGCCACGATCGCAAGGTCGTCCATCTGACCCAGAACCGGGATGAAATCTGGTATCAGATCTACCGGTGAGAGCACGTACAGGGCAGCCAGGATGGGCAACACGACCTTGACTGTGGTCGCGACTCTCGGGTCTCCTAACAACTGCCACACCAGTTGCCCCTCATGAAACAGATTAGCCAGTACTCCGGCTGTTTCTTCCGGCCCCCTCGCTTTCTTGCTCGAATCTGCCATTATCTCCTCCGGCAACTGATCAGCCGCAACACTCTCATTTGCCATCACTACGCAGCGCGGCCGCGCGATGTTTCGCGCCCGGCCGATTGGTTTAGTCCAGATCTTCTTTGTATAATAGAACTGGTGAGCGACGGCAATGTCTGCCTGCCTGAGTTGCTTACCCGAGTTGCTTACATAATCACATGCAGTATAATGCTGCATGTCCGGCTCCGGCGTATTTACCCGTGCCACCGTTCCGGTTGTCAGGGCACGCCGGGTCAAGCCGCTCGCCAGGGGCGCCTATGCGGACTCTGCTCGCCAGTTTAGGCGACTATTCGATGGCCATGCTGCGGGGAATTGCCGAGTTACGTGGGGTGATGCCGGCGACCAACGTGCGCGAGGAGGTCGCGGCGCAATTGGCCGGCGCACTGGCCGAGCCCCACGCGACCGCGCTCGCCATATCCCGCGTTTCAGCGGAGGCAGAGCGCGCCTGGGCCGCCTTGTGCGCGGCCGGCGGGCACATCAAGGTGCCGGCATTCACGCGCGAGCACGGCGCGATCCGCGCCATCGGGCCGGGTAGGCTCGAGCGCGAGTTTGCCTGGCGCCAGCCCGAAACCCCTGCCGAAGAACTCTGGTACCAGGGATTGATCTTCAAAGCCTTTGCCGATCTGGGGGCCGGTTTGCTGGAATACTTCTACATCCCCGAGGAACTGCTCCCGACAACCGCCGCCGGCGAGGAGACGGGCCCCGCACGTGCCGGCGCTCCGCCAGCACTCGACCCGCCGGCACGCGCTCGTCAGAGTGGTAACGCCCTGGCAGTCGACGCCTGCGCGTTGCTGGCGATACTCACCGATAGCCCCTTACGGGTGGGCGAATCCGGTCGCTGGCGCGCCGCTGACGAGGCTCACATCCGTGAAAGGCTGCTTCTGCCCGACCCGACACGCAGCGCCCTGTTGCTGGCGCTCGCGCAGCAGTCAGGCTGGCTGGCGGTCGAGCAGGACCGGCTGGTAGTGCAAGGGCCGGCGGTGACCGCCTGGCTGCGTGCCAGTCACTGGGAGCAGGCGAGCGCTCTCTTCTCGGCCTGGCAACATAGCGCGACCTGGAATGACCTGCGCCATATCCCTACCCTTAAAGCCGACGGGACGTGGCGCAACGACCCGCTCGCCGCGCGCAGCCAGTTGCTGGCCGCACTGGGTCGGCTCGATCCCGCCAGGTGGTATTCAGTCGATGCCTTTGCCGCCTGGATCAAGGCGACCGAACCCGACTTCCAACGTCCCGATGGCAACTATACAGGTTGGTACCTGCGTGACGTGGCCAGCGAGCGCTATCTGTCGGGATTCGAAGCCTGGAATGATGTCGAAGGGCGGCTCATCGCCTTCTTGATCGCCGGTCCGCTTTTCTGGCTGGGCGCCCTCTCCCTCGGAGGCGAGGACGGCGAACCCGGCATATTCCGGCTGACCACCGGCGGCGCCTACTGGTTGGCCGGAGGCGGCCTGCCCGAGCCGTTTCCGCCAGCCCGGCTGCTCGTCAACGAAGACTTCACCGTCGGCGCACCGCTGCTGGTTCCACTGTTCGACCGGTTCCGCCTGCTGCGCTTCACCGAAGCGGTCCCCGGCCCTCCGGCGCTCGACCAGCCGACGCAGCACCGTATCACACGCCACAGCCTCAGCGCGGCACGGGCACGCGGCCTGCGAGGCGAAAAGATCGTCCAGTTTCTGCGCCACGCCGCAGGCGGCCAGTTGCTGGCGCGGGTCGAAAAGGCGCTGCTGCGCTGGGACCAACACGGCGGCGCGGTGCGCATCAACAAGGGCGCGGTCCTGCGCGTCCAAGATGCCAGCATACTGGCTGCCCTGCGAGCTGATCCGGTGATCGCGCCATTGCTAGGAGAGTTACTTTCGGCCCAGGCCGCCCTGGTCAAAGAGGCCGATCTTCCTAAGTTGCTTGCGGCCCTGGCCGAGCTGGGCTATACGA
>JADGQF010000213.1 GCA_017882045.1 Anaerolineales bacterium | reverse complement strand
GCCGTGCTTGCGCATCCACGTGCTCTCGGTGATGTAGAATTCGCCGGCGTGTGAAGGCACCTCGCCGCGCGCCAGCGGCAGCAGGCTCCGGCCGTCGAACGGGATCTCGCATGGCAGCCCGGCCAGCTCCAGCAAGGTGGGCGCCAGGTCTTGCTGCAGGTTATAGCCCGGCACACGCGCCCCGGCCGGCACGTGGCCGGGATAGCGGATGATCAGCGGCACGTGCAAGGTTGGATCGTACAGCCCGTGGTGATCGAAATAGCAGTCGTGGTCGTACAGCGTCTCTCCGTGGTCGCTGTTGATCACGACGATGGTCTCGTCGAGCACACCCCGGGCCTGCAGCGCGCTGAAGATGGCCTGGATCGAGGCATCCATGTAGGCGATGGCGCCGTCGTATTGCGCGATCACGTAGTCCTTATCGGTAATGCCCGGCGGCATCCAGCTCGCGAAATAGTCGCAGAAGGGCTTGAAGGACAAGACCGGCAGCATGGAGCGATTCTTCGGGTCGCACTCGTTGCCGTGGTAGAACATGCGCTCGAAGGGCGCGGGCGGCAGGTAAGGCGAGTGCGGGTCCATGTGGCGCAGGAAGAGCAGGAAGGGCTGGCGCTGCTTTGCCAGGCGGTCCAGCTCGGGCAGGGCGACCGCGTTGAGGTTCTCGGCCTTTGGGCTGCGCCCCTCGTTCCAGCTTCCCCAGCCCGCGAAGTCAAGGTAGGTGTCGAAGCCGCGCGAGGCCGGGTTGCCGCGGAAGCCCACGCAGGTCGTGTTGTAGCCGGCCTCCCGGAGCACCTCGGGCAACGTGCTTACCTCGGGTCTCATCGGTCCGAGATGGCGTAGCGCCACCACCTGCGTCGTGATGACATCCATGCCGCTGAGCATAGACGCGTAGCCGCTGGTGGTGGGGATGTAAGCGCTGTAAGTGCGCTCGAACAGCGCGCCCTGCGCGGCGAAGCGATCCAGGTGCGGCGTCGTCTGGCGCGGGTAGCCGTAGCAGCTCATGTGGTCGGCGCGCAGCGAGTCGATGCCGATCAGGACAATGTTAGGCGGACGGTTCGGCGGACGGTGCGGCGACCGCCTGGTTCGGCGTTGAGGAGACATCGCGGGCAACTCCTTACGACCAGTTCGATATCCAGCAGTTTAGCCAGTTTTTCGATCTTGCCAAGCCTGACCTTGAACTCGACGGACACGCCGCGGCCGGCCTTGCCGTGGAAGAGTCGTATGCCGCGCAGGACCGGCTGCTTGTCGCCTATGGCGATGCGCCCCGGCCCATCGTGCGGGCGACCACGAAGCCGCCCTCGAAATGTAGGTAGACGATGTCAACGTCCGGCGCCGGGAAGGGCGCGTCGGAGGCCGACAGGGCGATGGCGATGCGCTTGCGCCGCAGCAGCTTGAGGTCTTCGACTAAGTCTTGCGGGTAACGACAGGTGTCAGACGACAGGTGTTAGATTGAACACGTGAACGAACACGTGAGCGTTCACAAGATAGCATCGGGCTGAATGGCTGTCAAGGAGGTGAACCTTAAAAAAGGGCGTAGTGCATCTGGCCGGCCGGCAGGTCGTAGAAGTGGCCGGCGAAAAGGTAAGCCTCACGGTCTAGCCAGGTTGCGGACTGCATGTGGTTCCTCCGTCTACAGCTTGGCGTCAATCGCGGCGTCAAACGCTAATGAAAGGGACGAGGGACCCTCCAGGCGGAGCGGGGCGCCTCGTCCCTACGTGCAAGTTACTTGTGCAGCGCGGCAAAGCGCCGGGCGATCTCCGGCCAGTTGACGACGTTCCACCAGGCGGTGAGGTAGTCAGCGCGCTTGTTCTGATACTTCAGGTAGTAGGCGTGCTCCCACACGTCGACCCCCATGACGGCGTGCTTGCCTTCTATGATCGGGTTGTCCTGGTTGGCCGAGCTCTCGATGCTCAGGCGGTTGCCGTCGGCGATCAGCCAGGCCCAGCCGCTGCCGAAGCGGTTCATCCCCGCTTGCTGGAACTGCGTCTTGAAGGTCGCGAAGTCGCCGAATGAGGTCTTGAGGGCATCGGCCAGCGGCCCGCTGGGCTCCCCGCCGGCGTTGGGTGCCATGATCGTCCAGAACATCGAGTGGTTCAGATGGCCGCCGCCGTTGTTACGGACGGCAGTGCGGATGTCCTCGGGGACGGTGTGCACGTCGCGCAGCAGTTCTTCGATGTTCGAGATGCTTTGCATTTCGGGATGTTTGGCAAGGGCGTTGTTCAGGTTGGTGACGTAGGCGCCGTGATGGCGGTCGTGATGGATCTGCATGGTGGTCGCGTCGATATACGGCTCCAGGGCGTCAAACGGATACGGAAGAGGCGATAATTCGAATGCCATGACTAATACTCCTTGGCCTAAGGTTCTGGAACTTTACCAACTTTACTGTTGACAATATATATAAATCTCCGAGAATTGGCAAATCGAGGCAAGGAGTTTGTATGACGCCTAATCCTACGTCGCTGAGCTCGCCGCCGCTATAATGGACGGGAAAATCTAGACACGAAAACGGCCAGAGTTAAGGTATCATGAGAGCCATGCGAAGACATTTCAATGCTCAATTCAAGGCCGAGATCGTGCAAGAAATCTTGCGTGAAGAAAAGACGATCGCCGAGATTGCGTCCGAACACGAGATTCACCCGAACCAGATTAAGCGCTGGAAGGCTACGATGGTCAAAGGTCTGCCGAGCCTGTTTAGCGATGAAACGACGTCGCTGAAAGCGGCACGACCTGAGACAATCGTGCTCATTCTGACGGCGTATGAGGACGCGGAATTGCTCCGGGCGGCGATGAGCGCCGGTGCGGCGGGCTACGTGGTGAAGTGGGCGGCCGAGCCGGATCTGCTCGAAGCGATCCGCGCGGTCCGGCGCGGCGAGGTCTACATCCACCCGGCCCTGACGCGTGCTCTGCTGACGGCCGAGGCGACGCCCCAGGCGAAGCCCGAGGCGAAGCCCCAGGCGGAAGCCCCAGGCGGAAGAGCCGGTAGAACCGCTTACGCAGCGTGAGCTCGAAGTGTTGAAGCTGGTCGCGCTGGGGTACACCACGGCCGAAATCGGCGCGCAGCTAAGCCTGAGTGCGCGCACCGTGGAACACTATCGAGCGAATCTGAAGGATAAGATCGGCGTGCGGACACGCGCAGAACTGACTCGCTATGCCGCCGAGCACGGTCTGATGCCCCCCGATGAGGCGCTCCGTTAACGGGTGTATACAGAAGATGAGTTCATTACTCTCGTCGCGACCGCCTTCGCTCTGATCGGCGATGTGGACGGGTTCGCAGCGCACCTAGCGTTAGCGCTTAGCTCAGATCTTCCCCTTGCTATCGATGAGCGCGTTCAGGCGCTGGCGGTAGTATTTGAACTGCTCCCAGCTCACGCCGGGCGAGATGCAATGATCGCCGAAGGGGACGTAGCCGCCCTGATCGAGCAGCCAGCTAACCGGCTCGAGAAACTCGTCGATGCGGGCGGGGCCGAGGGCCATGTCGTACTTGGGGATGCCGCCCATCATCTGGAACTGGGGGTACTTCTTGCGCAACGCCACGGCGTCCATCCCGGCGCTGACCTCCATGGGATAGCAGCCGGTGACGCCGACGTCGATCAGCCAGGGCACGACCGGGGCGCAGTTGCCGTCGGTGTCCACCAGGATGTTCTTGACGCCCTTGCCCTTCAGGAAGTCCG
This sequence comes from Anaerolineales bacterium, assembly GCA_017882045.1. Taxonomy (GTDB): domain Bacteria; phylum Chloroflexota; class Anaerolineae; order CG2-30-64-16; family CG2-30-64-16; genus JADGQF01. Next base: position 4,477 of record JADGQF010000213.1, on the reverse strand, counting down.
TCACCCGGCGGTAGCAGGGGGCCATGAACTCGTAGAAGACCTTTTTCGAGATCATCGGCCCCTGGGTGGAGGACATGTCTTCCCAGATGTGGCAGCAGTCTACCTCGACGTCGGCCAGGATCTCCTCCCAGATGGCGATCCAGAGGGTGGTGAAGTGGTTGAGGATATCCTTGACCAGGTCGGGCGTGTCGTAGTACTGCAGGAAGATGTTCTCGTAACCCAGCAGGTGCACCAGCGTGCCGAAGAAGCCGCAGGGATAACCGCCGATGGCCAACGGGTAGTCACGGGTTTTGTACTCCTGGACCCACTCGGCCCAGTTGGCCGGGAAGCGGGCGCGGATGTTGTCCAGGCGCAGGCGCTCTTCCTTGATCTTCTGCCAGGAGTCCCAATCGTGGATCGGGAAGGCGGTGGCGCTGGGGATGACGCTCTCCTCCTTCTGGAAGCGCCGCGTCACGCCGTCCACGTCGATGTAGTCCAGGTATTGTTCGTCCTCAGCCAGCACCTGCGGTTCGAACATGGGGTAGAAGACCTGCTCGACCGGCACCTGGGCAGTGGTATGGTCGAAGCCGAAGTAGTCCATGACATCCAGCGCGAGGGGGAAGCCCTGGCTGGGCCAGTAGAGCGCTCCGCCCCAGATGGCGATACCCTTGGGCAGGGGGATGCGCTGCTCGCGCTCGCCGAAATACTTCTCCAGATAGGTGCGGTTCTTGCGCCACTCATGCGTCCAGACGGTGGTGTAGAGTGAGGCGCTGACGGTGGTCAGCCGGGTGGGCAGGTTGGTGCCATACTTCTCGGGCAGCCCTTCCCGGTACCACTGGGCGATGTTCTCGCCCCAGAAGCCGAACTCCCACTTGAGGGTGCGCACGTCGGGGTTGAAGTTCATCACTTCGAGGAATCGTTCGCGACTATTCATGCCTCTTCTCCTGGTTTCAGCAATACGCGCCGTGCTTGCGCACGGCCGCAATGAAGGCCTCGACGTTTGCCAGCGAGGTGTCACTCTGCACGATGTGGGCGGGCGAGCACATGTAGCCGCCGTCGCGCCCGAGGACCCGGATCTTCTCCGCCACATCGGCCTCGATTTCGGCGGGAGCGCCGAAGGGCAGCAATTGCTGCTGGTCGATGGCGCCCCAGAACGAGAGACGTTCGCCATACTGCGCTTTCAGCGCCTCGGGATCGTGTCCGGGCACGTTGGGCTGGACCGGGTTGAAGACCTCGAGTCCGATCTCGATCAGGTCGTTCAGGATGGGGGCAATCGCCCCATCACTGTGGTACATGACGAGGATGACGGGGTTGGCGCGCTTAAGTTCCTGCCAGAGCTCGGCCATGCGCGGTTTGAATAGCCGGCGCCACATGCGCGGAGAGACCAGCATGCCGTTCTGCGCGCCGAAGTCGTCGCCTGTCCAGATGCCATCGACGCCCAGCTCGACCAGTTTCTTGCCCACGCCAACGCTGAACTCGAGCACGCGATCCAACAGGACGCCGATGTACTCCTCGCCCGAGCTCATGTCGATCATGAATTTCTCCATGCCGGTCATGTGCCAGGCCATCTCGAACATCGTCAGCTCCAGGTCGCCGACGACGAAGTAATCCTGTTTGAAGCGGGCGATGTCGCGCTCTGCGTTATCGAACCGGCCGGCGGCCAGCGGGTCGGGGAAGGCGAAGCGGCGCACGTCATCCGCCGAGGTCGCGCCGCTGAAGGGCATGCCGACGACGTCGTAATACAACAGGCCCGGGCGCATGACCATGCCGAACTCGTTGACCAGGCAGCCGTCCTCGGTCCTGGGGTGCTCGTAGCCGGCCGGCAGCCCCGCGCCGACCACAACGCAATCGCTGCCCATGGCGGTGCGCAGCGCGTTGGCCGAGATGCGGTATGTCACGTCCTCATAGTACGACTGGCTGTACTCGACCGGTAGGCCGTATTTCGCGCCGGCCTCTTCGAGCAGCGACCGGCACAGGTCGAACTGCAGGGGGACCCGGTCCGGCAAGCCGTCGCGCTTAAGTGCGCGCATCACCCGCTCGCGTGAATTCATTGACTCCTCCTGACCCTTAATCTGTGTAGTGCTGGCCGACGGTTTCGGCGGTTATGAAGGTGTGCTCGACGTAATTCTCTGCTGACACATTGGCCCCGCTCAGCATCCGTGCGGCGATCTGCAGCAGCGCCACTCCGTAGTGTTCCGGGGCAAACTTGACGGTGCCGATCAGCGGCGAGCCCGGGCGGCGCAGCTCGTCGCGCGCGGGGCGACTCCCGCCCATGCCCACCACGGCCACGTGGCCGGCACGCCCCAGCGCCTGCGCCGCGGCCACAGCCGCCAGCGCGGCCTCGTCGTCCACTGCAGTGACGGCGAAGCGCCGGTCCGGCTGTGCGCGCAGGATCCGCGTTACCTGGGCCTGGGTGACGTCGCGGTCGTAGACGCACGCGAGAGTCCAGGTCCAGTCCTGTGCCAATGGGCCGGTCGTGGCTTGTAGGCCCTCGCGCAGGCCGTCGGCGCGCGCTCGCGCGCTCTTGCCGGCAGCGGGCCGTTCGAGGGCGATCAGGCCATCCACGCGCCCGGCCCAATGCCCGGCGATCCAGGCGCCCAGCCCCTCGCCGGCCGCGCGCCCGGCCTGATAATGGTTGACGCCGAAGTACACGGCGCCGGGGATGGGAGTGTCGACGGCGATCACCGGGATGCCGGCCTCGCGGTAGCGGGCCATCAACTGCGCCCCTGCGGCGTCGCCCGTCTGGTTCTCGATGACCAGGTCCATCTTCTCACCGATGAAGCGCTCGCCGTTAGCCATTGCCTGGCGCTCGTTGAGCTCATTTTCGAGCAGCAGCAGGCCCATGTCGCCGGACTGGGCGGCGGCATGCTCCAGGCCGGCCCGCACCTCGGCTGCCAGCGGCAGGCTCTCGCTCAGGTTGGCGAAGCCGATGCGGTAGCCCTTGCGCGCGATCGGTCGCACCAGGCTGCCCAGGCGGAACTGGTCCAGCCCGACGGCGAGCAGCAACGCGAGGCCCTGCGCCACCTGCTGATAGTAGCTCGAAACGCTGAGCAACACCATGCCGTTGTTGAGCGTGCCCAGGATCAGCACGCCGACGATCGTTCCCAGGATGCTGCCCTTGCCTCCTGCCAGGCTCGTCCCGCCCAGGACGACCGCGGAGACTACGCTGAGCTCCAGCCCGCTGGCGGCCTGCGGGGCGCCTGCCCCAAGCTGGGCGGTCAGAAAGATCCCTGCCAGGCCCGCGCTGAGCCCCGAGAGGCTGTAGGCGATCAACTGGTAGCGCTTGACCGGCTGGCCCGCCAGGTAGGTGGCCTCCGGGTTGCCGCCGATGGCGTACATTGCCCGGCCATAGGTTGTATACTTCATCACCACGAAGCAGACGGCGGTCAGGAGGACCAGCGCGATGACGGGAATGGGCACCCCGGCAATGAAGCCCTGGCCCAGGTGGCCAAAGTTATGGTCGAGCACAGGCTGCGTCAGCCCGCCGGACAACACGTAGGCCAGCCCGCGCGCGACGCCCAGCATGCCGAGGGTGGTGATCAGAGGGTTGATGCCCACCTGCGTCACCAGCAGACCGTTGAGCAGGCCAAAACCGGTGGTCACGCCCAGCCCGCAGGCAATGGCGGCGTAGGGGTTGAGGCCGTAGTCGACGATAAATTTGGTCATGACGACTCCGCCCAGGGCCATCACCATGCCGCACGACAGGTCAATGCCGGCGGTCAGAATGATCAGGGTCTGGCCAATGGCCAATACGCCCACCACCATCACTTGCTGCAGCACCAGTGACAGGTTTTCGCCGCTCAAAAATCGCTCTGATTGGGTGGTGAAAAAAAGGCAGGTGATGGCCAGCGCGATCCAAGGGCCAAGGGCTCCCCAGGGAATGGGGCGTTTGTTTGTCGTGGACATCACAGACTCCGGTTTAAAAGTTAAATCATTGCGCCATCGTGATGGGCAACGAGGTGGCAATTGATGCCCAGTCGTCACAAATGTTGACCGGGCATCTGCAGGGCAGACAGGCGTCCACCCCGCGGCATCACAGCAAGCCGCTTACTTGTTGCCCCAGCACAGATCCAAGCCGACCTTGGTGTCCTTGCTGTCCACACCGGTCACTGCCTTGTTGGCGATCAGCGTCACGCCAGTGTCCACATAGCCAGAGACCTTCTTGCCGGTCTTGGCGTATTCAACCCCGGCAGCCACCCCCATGGAGGCCATTTTCAGCGGGTATTGCTGCGAGGTGGCTGCAATCTTGCCGGCGGCGGTGTCCTTGACACCCTGGCAGCCGCCGTCCACCGACACAATGATCACGCCTTTTTCCTTACCGGCTTTTTTCAGCGCGTTGTAGGCACCTGCGGCAGCGGGTTCATTGATGGTGTAGACCACATTGATGTCCGGGTTCTTTTGCAGGCAGTTTTCCATCGCGGTCTGGCCTTTTGCCTGGTTGCCGTCGGTGTCGCCAGCACACACGGTCTCTGCGGTGCTCGATAGTTCATTGGACTTG
>JADGQF010000043.1 GCA_017882045.1 Anaerolineales bacterium | reverse complement strand
ACCAATCAGGAGCTGCTCGTCGCGCCGGCCGACATACTGATCCCGGCCGCGCTCGAGCATCAACTGACGGCCGAGAACGCGCCTTACGTACAGGCGCAGATGATCGTCGAAGGCGCTAACGGCCCGACGACGCGCGAGGCCGATGCCATCCTGCAAGAGCGCGGCATCGTGGTCGTGCCGGACATCCTGGCTAACGCCGGGGGTGTAGCCGTCAGCTATTTTGAATGGGTCCAGGACCTGCAGAACTTCTTCTGGGAGGAGGATGAGGTCAATCAGCAACTGCAGACCATTATGGTCAATAGCTTCCGGCAAGTCTGGGACTTTGCCGAAGCACATGACGTGCCGCTGCGCATGGCGGCCTACATGATGGCGGTCGATCGGGTCGCCAGCGCTGTTCAAACGCGCGGGATCTGGCCCTGATAAGTAACGCGGCCTGACGCCGTATAGCGGCCCGGAGGCTACCCCTCCGGGCCGCTGTTTTTCGCGCCCACAAATGCCACAGGAGGGCCGGGAAACGGTGCAGACTGGACATTAGTGTACCGACCGGCAGGCCGGACCGGCCTATAGTTAGGCCAGTTGCCGCCGGCAAAGGCCAGACACCCCGCGGCGGCACGGATAACGGCGAGAATCGCGGAGGCAGAGATGAAGGTGGCTTATCTGAAGGCTGCACAATTGGACGGCGGGCGCATAGAGAAGCTGCAGTCCCTGGAAAAGGAATTGGGAACCTGGATCGTGGCGGTAGAGCCACAGGCACAGGTCGCGGTGCTGTCAGACGACCAACTGAGGCGCCTGCAGGACGCCGAACGAGAGCTAGGGGTCGTCTTGCTTGCCTACCGGCCGGCCTCGACCACTCACTGAGCGCCAAACCACCGCCTGTGCCCGTCGGGTAGCCTGGGCCAGGCAGTCGCGCACCATGACCGGGATAAGAGCCTGACGGTACTCGCGTGAGGCTCGCAGCGGGCTGCTGCGCGGCCGGCATTCGGTTTGGGCCATCAGAGCCGCCCGGTCGAAGGATACTTCGGCCGGCTCCTGGCCCAGCAGGGCCGCTTCAGCCGCGCAGACACGGAAAGGCAGTTGCGCGACCGCGCCAAGCGCCAACGTCGCCGCCAGGATACGGGAGCCATCTGCCGACAACTGCACGGTGGATGCGCAGTTCAGCGTGGGCAGGCTCAACGCCTGGCGGCGCCCGGTGCGCTGCCACGCGCAGCCCCAGCCGGGTCCCGGCAGCGGAAAACGCAGGTGCGAGATCATCTGGCGGGTAGGATCCAGGGTTGAAGTCTTGCGCCACAGTAAAGCGAGTCGACCGCGACCCAGCGCGCGCCGGCGGCGCTCACCACGCGAGCCTCGGCTTGCAGCGCGACGGCGACCAAGGCCCCGTCGGCCGCGGGCATAGCCTGGGCGATATTGCCGGCCCAGGTCGCCACGGATTGCAGAGGCGCGGCCGCGACCGATGCCGCGGCCTCCACAAGCGCCGGCACGCGCGCCCTTAGAAACGGATCGCTCTGCAGACGGGCAAAGGATACGGCGGCGCCGGCAACCACAAATCCGTCGCGCACCTCTACCAGATCGAGACTGGGGATGCGCGTGACGTCGACCAGGCATGCGGGGGCGCAGCGCCCCTGTTGCAAGGCCGGCATCAGGTCAGTACCGCCCGCCATGATCCGTGCCCGACCGTCCCAGTCCGCGAGCAGAGCGACGGCCTCCGTCACACTGGCCGGGTACAGGTAACTGATGCCTGTGGTCACTCATCCTCCCCCGGGCCGGCCGGGGCGGCGCTTGCCGCGCCTCGCGCGGCCAAGATCCTCTCCGCAGTGGCAGGCAGCGAACGAATGCGCACGCCGGCGGCCCGTGAGATGGCATTGACCAGCGCCGGCGCGGTGGACACCGTGACCGCCTCGCCCAGGCCTTTGGCGCCCAGCGGGCCGAAATGGCTGGGCACCTCTTCCAGGTGGATGCGCATGCGCGGCGTAGAGCGCGCGGTGGGGATGTAGTAGTTGCCAAAGCCGGTGCTCAGGCCGGGCAAGAATTCCTCCATCAGCACGGCGCCCAGCCCCATGAGGATGCCGCCCTCAAGCTGGCCCTCGGCGTCACGCGGGTTGATGGCCCGCCCGACGTCGTGCGCGGCGGCGATCTCCAGCGCCTGAACCTCGCCGGTCGCCAGGTCCAACTAGACCTCAGCCACCTGTACGCCCGTGACGAACATCGGCAAATAAGAAGCCGGATAGCGGCGCGGAAATTGCGCGCGCAGGTCCTGCTCGCCCGTCAGGCAGCGCGGCTGCCCCACCCGCTCCAATTCCGCCGCCACAGCCGCCAGAGAGACCCGCGCGCGCGGGTCTTCCGCAAGGGCCACCGCCTCCGGCAAAAGCACGAGCCCGTCAGGCGGCCGGTCGAGCATCTCGGCGGCGGTGGCGAGGATCGTGGCGCGCAGACGGCGCGAGGCATCGGCCACTGCGCCGCCGACCCAGTAGGTACTGCGCGACGCACCGGTGACGTCGCCGTCCAACGTGCGCGCGGTGTCCGCGTTGACCAGGCGCAGGGCAGAGCGCGGCAGCCTCAGGTTCTCAGCCGCCAGTTGGCTGAAGACCGTCTCGATGCCCTGCCCATAATCGGCGCTGGATGAGTAGATTGTGATCGTCCCATCGAGCCCCAGCTCGGCCATCGCCTGGCTGAGAGGCCGGCCATACTTGCCGAAGCGGTACCACATCCCGGCCAGTCCCACCCCGCGCCGCCGCCGGCCACCCTGCTCCGTCGTGTTGAATTCGGCGGCACGCGCCAGCATCGCCTGGTAATCCGGGCGGATCGCCTCGAGAGCTTCGCGGTAGCCGAGCGTCTCGACTGCCGGGAAGCCCAGGCCGGTCACCTCGCCCTCGGCCAGGGCATTGCGCAGCCGCAGCTCGAGGGGGTCCAGGTTCAGGCGCTGGGCCAACTCGTCCAGCAGGCATTCCATGGCAAAAACCGGTTGCGGGGCGCCGAAGCCGCGGAACTGGCCGGCCTTCGGACCATTGCTGTAGATGGCCGAGGCTTTCGCGTCCACTCCCAGCCAACGGTAGGGTCCGACGCTGGCCGTTACCGCGTAGTTGGGGATGAAACGCCCGGCCGAGTCGTAGGCGCCGGTGTTGATGCGGGCCTCGAAGCGCAGGCCCGTCAGCTGACCGCCGGCGGTGGCGCCGATCGTCGCCCGGCAGTCATAGGGATGGCGCTTGGGGGTCGCCTCCATCACTTCGCGGCGGGTGTATGCCAACCGAACGGGCCGGCCCGAGGTGATAAGCGGCCAATGCGGTGGCGGCGAGCGGCCACAGGTCGTGCTTACCCCCGAAGCTGCCGCCGGTCGGCGGCGTGATGACACGCACACGCTCTTCGGGCAGGCCAAGGATCACCGCCAGGTGCGCGCAGTCCCAGTGGGGCTCGTGGTTGCCGCAGACGACGGTGACGCGCCCTGCCTCGTCGGTGTATCCGAGCGCGGCTTCCCGCTCCAACGCCATGTGAGCCGGGAAGCTGGTCTGGTAATGGCCCTCCACTGTGACGTCAGACTGGCCCAGGGCGGCCTCTACATCGCCGCTGCGCACGGCATCGGCAGCCAGCAGGTTGCCGCCGCCGTGGATCTGCAGCGCGTCCGGGTCCAGGGAACGTTCTATGCCGGTGTCATGCGGCAGTAACTCGAACGTGGGCTCGACCGCGCGCGCCCCGGCTGCCGCTGCTTCGGGGGAGAGACCGATCACCAGGGCCAGCGGATCACCGATCATGCGCACGGTCTTGCCGGTCGCGGCCAGCAGATGCTCGTCCTGGGAATATCCGGCCAGGCTGTTCTCGCCCGGCACGTGCTCGGCCGTCAGGACCATGACCACGCCGGGCAAAGCGAGGGCCCGACGGGTATCCAGGGCGAGCAGCCGGGCGTGGAAATGCGGGCTTCGGACGACCACGGCATAGTGCAGGCCCGGCAGCTTGATGTCTTCGGCGTAGCGTGCCTCCCCGCTGACTCGCTCCCAGCCACCCTGGCAGGCCAGGTCACCGCCGACGACGGCGGCGGTGGGGCCGGGAGCGGGGTAAGAGTGCGCAGACGCGACGGAGATGCCCGCCTCTTGCGCATCACCCGTTCTCTCCTCGGCGCCAAGCGCGGTTGCTTCCGGCCGGCCTGGCTTCAGCGCCCAACTGGCGGCCAGTTCCACCGCCTCGATGATTTTCACATAGCCCGTGCAACGACACAGGTTACCGTCCAGGGCAGTGATGATGCCGGCGCGCGTGGGATGGGGGTCATGGTCGAGAAGGGCCTTGGCGGCCAGCAACATGCCTGGGGTGCAATAGCCGCACTGCACGGCGCCGGCAGCAAGGAACGCCCTTTAGACCGGGTGGGGATGCTCGCGCGTGCCCAACCCTTCGACGGTAATCACCGAGCGCCCGGCGACCTTGCCGACCGGCAAGAGGCACGAACGGACGGCCTGCCCGTCGAGGAGGACCGTGCAAGCTCCGCACTCCCCTTCCATGTCGCAGCCCTGTTTGGCGCCCGTCAGGTCCAGGTCGTCACGCAGCACGCGCAGCAAGGGGCGGGCGGGGTCAGTCTCGATTGAAACCGGTTGCCCGTTGAGAGTAAACTGTATCACCAGCCGCCGGTTTCTGGGCCGCCTTTGAACGGCCCGACGATCTCGGCGGTGATCCAGCCCCCATAGAAATCGCCTTCCTGTGCGCGCACCTGTTCGCCGTCGACCGTGCAACGGTCCATGCGCGAGGGGTAGAAGGCAATGTGGTTGGCTCTGCTTTCGAAGCCGGGCGCCGGTGTGGGGTAGAACTAGGCGGCGTTCTCGGCCCGCCGGTCCCCGACGGTCACCGTATAATACCCTGCCCGACCCTTGAACTCGCAGACCGTCGAGCGCCCAGTCCGGCTCAAATGCTCCAGCCGCACATCCTCGGGCGGGATGTAGTAGACCGGGGGATGGCTGGTCTCGAGCACGCGCCTGGCCCGCGTGGTGTCGGCGATTAGCAGGCCGTTGAACGTGACCTGCACGGGCCGGGCCGTATCTTCAACGCGCGGCGGGCGCGGATAATCCCACAGCGATTCCTGACCCGGTTCAAGTTTCGCACGCGGTTCCGCGGTCATCATCTCCCCCCAAGCAGTAACTGAAACAAAAGACGAACACCCTTCGTAGAGTACGGGTGAAGACTATAACACAGGCCCTGAAGGCCGGTAAACTGGCGTCTCGCGCCTGTCCCTGCTCGAGAATGCAGGGCCAGGATTTGGGGTCACTTGCCAGGCATCTGAAAGGGTAATACAATCGTCTGAGTGCAGTCTCGCATGACTGCTAAGGAGAAAGCCATGGCGATCGAACGCTTGGAACAGGTAGAGTTTGCCGATAACCCCGAGCCGCGTTGCCCGGTGGTCCTGTTGCTGGATGTATCCGGCTCGATGGCCGGGCGGCCGATCGAGGAGCTCAACCAGGGATTACAGGAATTCGCGAGCGTGCTGAAGTCCGACCGGCTGGCCGCGCTGCGGGTTGAAGTGGCGCTGATCACGTTCGGCGGCCAGGTGCGTGCCCTCGACGTACGGAGCGGCACGCAGCAGGAAATACCGTTCGACGCGGAACAGGCTTTTGTCACCATCGATAGTTTCGCGCCGCCTACGCTGGCGGCGGCCGGCGAGACGCCGATGGGCGAGGCGGTACGCAAGGGGCTCACATTGCTGCGGGAGCGCAAGGAGATCTGCAAGCGCAACGGCGCCGACTACTTCCGGCCGTGGGTCTTCCTGATCACGGACGGCAGGCCCAACGACAACGGCTGGGAGGCTGTGCCGGACATGGTGAAAGAAGAGGAGCAGCGCAAGGGCCTGACCTTCTACGCGGTGGGCGTGGAAGGCGCCGACATGAAGGTACTGGCGCGCTTCTCCGAGCAGCGGCCGCCCATGCGCCTGAAAGGGTTGGCGTTCCGCGAGATGTTCCAGTGGCTGTCGAAGAGCCTGTCGGCGGTCGCGCAGTCGCGCCCGGGCGAACAAGTGCCTTTGCCGGCGGTTGGCTGGGGCCAGGTCGACACGTCTTCTTGACGGCGTGCGAGTCCCGACTGTGAGTCTTGATGCCTGGCACATCCTGGGCGCCTCCGTCCAGGGCGCAGGGCACGCGGCACGCGCTATGCCCTGCCAGGACGCGCACCTCTGGCGGGCGCTACCCGGTGGCGGCTTTGTTCTGGCCGTGGCCGACGGCGCCGGCTCGGCGCCGCGCTCAGCTGAAGGCGCCCGGCAAGCAGTGATGGCTGCGATCGAGACCCTGGCAGCCGGGCTAGCGGACCCTTGGCCGGCCGGCGTGGCCGGCTGGACGGCGTTGCTGACAGAAGCTTACCAGGCGGCGCGTGATGCACTCTGCCAGTTGGCCGCGGCCGCGCACGCCCCACTGGCTGAGTTCGCGACCACCCTGGCCTGCGCCGTGGCTGCCGAACCCTGGCTGATCACGGCGCAACTGGGCGACGGCTGGATCGTGGCCGAAACGGCGGCGGGCGAACTTCTGCTCGCAGCCCGGCCGCAGCGCGGCGAGTACGCCAACGAGGCCTACTTTCTGACGATGAACCAGGCGCTGGATGGGCTGGAGGTAAGAGTGTACCGGGAAAGCGTGTGCGCCCTGGCAGCCAGCACCGACGGCCTGCTCCGGCTGGCCTTGCGTCTGCCCGAAGGGGAGCCGCACGCCCCCTTCTTCCGCCCGTTGTTCGCCTTTGCCACGACTGCCGGACAAGATGGCCGGGCTCAGCAGGAACTGGTCCGCTTTCTCGCGTCGGCGCAGGTCTGTGCACGCACCGACGACGACAAGACGCTGGTGCTTGCCGCGCGGTCCGCGGGCCGCCTGCCCGCGGACCGCTTGTTCTTGCTGCCCGCGCCGCCGGCGGCTCCGGCCTCTGAGGACTTTACGGACTGATGTTGCTTTACGATGCGGCGCACCGACCGATCAGTGTCGAACGGGAACTGGCGCGCGGCGGTGAAGGTATCGTCTACACGCTACAGGGCCAGCCGCGCACGCTCGCCAAGGTTTACGCGCCCGCCCCGCGTGACGGCCAGGACGAGAAGCTGCGCTGGATGCTCGCACATTCGCCGCGCGATCCGGGCGGGATCCAGTCCGCGCACCCGGCCCTCGCCTGGCCTCAGAGCCTGCTCTTCGACGGTCAGGGCCATTTCGTCGGCTATTTGATGCCGCGCGTGCAAGATGCGGTTTCGGTCCTCTTCGTCTTCAACCCGCGCACGCGCGCCCAGGCGCTGCCGGCTTTCGACCGCCGCTACCAGCATCGGGCAGCGCGCAACCTGGCCGCGGCGCTGGGCGTCCTTCACGAAGGCAACTACATCATCGGCGACCTGAACGAGAGCAACGTGCTGGTGACGCCCTCGGCCATGGTGACGCTGATCGACGTCGATAGCTTCCAGGTGCAAGAGCCGCGTAACGGGCGGATCATCGTCTACCCGCCTCACGTCGGCAAACCGGAATACACACCGTGGGAACTACAGGGACACCCGCTGGGGGAGGTCCTGCGTCAGACCCAACACGACGACTTTGCCCTGGGTGTGCTCGTGTTCCAGTTGTTGATGGAAGGGAACCACCCCTTCCGGGCCCGCTGGCTCCGACCCGGCGACCCGCCGCCCCTCGAAGAGCGCATTCGCCAGGGCTGGTTCCCCTACGACAGCGCCTGGGCGGAAATCATGTCCCCGCCGCCAGGCGCGCCTTCGCTGGATAACCTGCACCCTGAGCTGGTGGCCCTGATCCGGCGCTGTTTCATCGAGGGTCACCGGCAGCCAAACCTGCGACCCGGCGCTCGGGATTGGGAAAAGGCCCTGGCGACGGCGGAAGAGGATCTGGTGCAGTGCAACGCCGGGCACATTTACGACCGGCACCTGGCGGCCTGCCCGCGCTGCGGCAGCACCAAAGCGGGCCACCCCCGCACGGCGGCCCAGGCAGCGGGCAACGGCAGCCGGGGAAACGGAACTGCAGGCAACGGCGCATCAAGTGGAAACGGCCACAGCCGCGTGGTGGGCCAGGCCGCCTCCGGTCGGGCGACAGGCGCCACAACAGGGCAGCGTCCGGCCAATGGGGCGCAGGCAGGGTCGCGCGCCGGCAACGGCGCCCAGCCGGCGGGAGCGCAGCGCGCGGGCGCGCAGCCCGCCCCCCGCAGCTCATCGCCCGGCGGCGGAGCGGTCGGCTCGCGCGGCCAGCCCGATGACTGGCTGCTGCAGGTCAGCCGGCGGTTGCTGGCGGCGCTCGCAGCCCGGCCGAAACCCACTTCGACTGCAGGCCAGGCACGCCACCTGTTCGTGCGGACCGTGGCCGCGCTGGCCGGGGCTTCGCTGCCCGGCGCTTCGCCGGCAGGGGGCCCGAACTCGCCCGCTAACTACGTCATATGCGTGCGCTGCGGCACGGTCAGCAACACGGATGAGATCTACTGCCAGAGTTGCGGCTCGCAACTGGCGGGAGACCGCAGCTGCCCGCAGTGCAGCAAGCCCATACCTCAGAACAGCCGCTTCTGTCCTCACTGCGCGGCCCGCCTCCCATGACCACCTGCCCAAGCTGCGCCAAGATGCTGCCGCCTTCAGTCCGTTACTGTCCCTATTGCGGTGCGGATGTGCAGGCGGCGACGAACGCGGCGACGAACGCGGCGACGAGCGCGAGGCCAGGCCCGGCCGCCGGACGGCCGGGCTCTAGCGGCACAACAGCCGGAAGCGGACGCGGCAGTCCGGCGTCAGCCACGCGGCCGTCGCCCGCGCCCTATGGGTCCCCGTTGCGTGGGCAGGCAGCACGGCCGTTCGGCACGGCCACTACGGGCCGCCACGGCATCGGCAGGTCGCTGAGCGGGCGGGTAGATTGGCTATTCCTGATCACCTGGGCAGGAGTAACGGTGCTGGGCTGGGGCCTGGCGTGGACGGTTTTCGCCCAGATTTACCTCGCCACGCCGATGGCGCCGTTGCCCGCGATCGTGGGTGGCATGCTGTTAGCCGGGCTGAGCACCGGCGCCGCCCAGTGGCTGGTTCTGCGCTCGCGTGCCGCCCTCACACCTGGTGGCGGGCGCAACTCCTGGTGGTGGATTCTGGCGCTGCCCCTGGGGTGGGGCAGCGGGGCCTATCTTTACCAGATATGGCCTTCGCTCAGCGGCCACCTGCAACCAGCGGTAGTGCAGATTGGCGGGGGCCTGGCGCGGGCCGCGCTGATCGGCGGACTGGCCAGCCTGGCGCAGTGGCCGGTGGCGCAGCAGTTCTTGACCCGAGAAGGAGCACGCCGCTGGGTAGCATTCAGCGCGGCGGCTTGCGCAGCGCTGCTGCTTTTGACCTGGCTGGCCACGGCCTACAACCTCAACCTGGGCTGGTTCCCGGCACTGGCGTTCAGGATGGAAGGCCGGTCAATGCCCGCGCCGTACGACATACTGCTGGCCGGCACGGGTGGACTACTGCTCGGCAGCGCGCAATGCGTGTTGCTGCGAGGACGGATCAAATGGGCGCTCTGGTGGCCGGTGGCAAGCGCGCTGGGGATTGCCGCGGGGGTCACACTGTGCGAAGTCGCGCTGGCGAGCCTGCAACAGCTTGGCGAGGCGCGCACCATCCCCTTCGTGGTAGCTATGGGATCGGCCGAGGAGGCTTTCGCCTGGGGGTTGGCCGGCGCGGGCCTGGGAGTGGGACAATGGCTGGTGTTGCGCCGTGCCGCCGGGCAGGCAGGTTGGTGGGTCTTGCTGTCGTCGGCAGGTTACGTGACGGGCTGGGCACTGGGCTCTTTGCTATTGCCCAGCGACTGGCTGCTGCTGGGAGCCTTTGCCAGCGGCGTGATCGCCAGCTTGCCCGCCTGGTTCGCCGCCCGGCGTGACTTCAGCCAGGCTCGCTGGCTGCCGGCGTGGGAAACCGGGCTGTGGGCGGCCGGCGCGCTGGCCCTGGCGCCACTGGCCTCGCAAGCGATGGCCGTCGAGTTAGTCGGCCCCCTTGTCCTGACCCTGCTGTTGGCCCTGGCCGCGGGCGGCGTGCTCGCCTATCGCGGCTAACGCGTCTCAACGCTAGGTGGTAACCCTTTGCAGGCTGCGCGCCGCCAACCAGCCGCCGCCGGCTGCCAGCAAACCGGTCAGTGGGACCGTCAGAAGCAGGACGGGGTTTGGACCGAAGATGTAGCCGAAGGCCAGGCAACCGAAGAACATGCCCAGGGCAGCGCCATGGCGCACCTGTCGGCGTCGCACTATCAGGCCTGCTGCCCAGCCGGCGATCACCAGCGCCAACGCGGTCACCAGAAGCAGAGTTATCACCTTATACGCGACGCTGCGGCTGAGGGCCGGCAGCCAGGCTAACCCAAGCAGCAGCGCAAAACCCACCGATCCGGCCATCGTCCCCAAGAATAATACCGCCAGATTCTGACCGGCCCTCGCCAACGCCTTCATCGCCCACCTCACACCCGTCACACATATCGCAGACACATATCGTACATATGCTAGTCGCCCTGGGCTCGGAGCGCCGTAGCCACGCGTACGAGATGGACTACTTAACGTCACAGGACGGCGGGGTGCTGCAGGCAAGATCACAGGCGGCCGGCACGGCGCCGCTCGGGCAGCAGTTTGGCCAGGGAATCGCGCGCGTGCTATGATATGGGCATGTCGATGCCCCGCATGTCGATGCCCCGCATGTCGATGCCCCGCATGCCGATGCCCCGCATGCCGATGCCCCACATGCCGATGCCCCTCGATATTTGGCTGCTCAATCCCTATCACTCGGGATCGCACCAGGCATGGGCCGAAGGCTACGCGGCCCATAGCCGCCACCGGGTGCGCATCTTGTCGATGGCAGGCCATTTCTGGAAATGGCGCATGCAGGGGGGCACGCTGGAGCTGGCCGAGCAAGCGACGGCTGCCGGCCGCGAGCCACCCGACCTCCTTCTCGCCAGCAGCATGGTCAATCTGCCGGCCTTTCTGGGCCTCACCCGCCGCCGGCTGGGCAATGTGCCTGTCGTGTTGTACATGCACGAAAACCAGCTTACTTACCCCCCGCCGCCCGGCAGCAAGCGCGACCTGACCTATGGCATGATCCAGCATCTCTCCATGCTGGCCGCCGACCGGGTATGCTTCAACTCGCGATACCACCTGGAGAGTTGGTTCGAGGAGCTCCCTCGCCTGCTCAAGCATTTTCCCGATTATACACATCTGGAGACCGTGCGCGTGGCGCGCACGCGCTCGCTGGTGCTGCCCGTAGGCTGTGACCTGCGTCGCTATGACCGGCATGAGGTGCCCAGAGAGTCCAGCGGGCCGCCTTTGATCCTCTGGAACCAGCGTTGGGAGTACGATAAGGATCCGGGGACTTTCTTCAAGGCGCTCTACGACCTGGCCGGCGAGGGGAGCGAATTCAGGCTGGCGCTGGCAGGGGAAAACTTCAGAGTTGTGCCGGGCGAGTTCGCCGAGGCACAGGCTCGTCTTGGCAACCGGCTGGTGCACTATGGCTACGCGGCCGGCCTGGCCGAATACGGCCGCTTGCTCTGGGAATCCGACCTGGTTGTCAGCACGGCGCTACATGAGTTCTTTGGGGTCAGCATTCTGGAGGCGGTCTACTGTGGCTGCCGGCCGGTGCTCCCGCGCCGGCTGAGCTATCCGGAGCTCATCCCGGCGGAAATGCACTCATCCTGCCTGTACGATGACTACGCCGGGCTCATGGCGTTGTTGCGCGCCGGGCTGCGCGCACCCGCCCGGCTGTCGGGGCTGCGAGAAGCCGCCGCTCATTTCGACTGGGAGTTTCAGGCGCCCGCGTATGACGACCTGCTGGAGGATGTGGTGCGAGAGAAGTAAGGGTTTCGGAGTCATCCGCCGGTGGGCTTGTGTTCTCCGTCGCCTCCATCCGGCCCTTCCTTCACCTCCAGCACCACCACCTCTTCGGCTTGCGCACCACGCGCTCCGCTTCGCAGCACGAACTCGACTAACTGTCCGGCGCGCGGCAGCGGCTGTCCGGCTGCCAGCCCGGCCTTGTGCATGAAAACCTCGGGACCCTCGTGAGGGGTGATGAACCCGTAGCCTTTGCTGTGATTGAACCACTTTACCAGGCCGCGCTTGCGCTCAGGGGTGGGGACCAGGCGCCGGCACATCGGACAAAGGGCCGGCGGCGGAGAGCTTGAACTCTGCTCTTCGATCGCCCAAAGGAAGTCGATACCGCACGCTGTGCAACGTCGGAAGAGATCAGTCGACATGTTTTACCCGGCTTCCCGATCCAACTTTGGGGTCTGAGTTTGACAGCCAATCTGGATTGCGCTACAATTTTGCCTGCTTAAGGCGACGTAGCCAAGTGGCAAGGCAGGGGTCTGCAAAACCCCCATCGCCGGTTCAAATCCGGCCGTCGCCTCTACCAAATGTGAAGGGCTGGCATCAGCATGATACCAGCCCTTCACATTCTTGTCAGGTCTAAACCCCGCCTCGCTCAGGCCTGCCCGCTCACCTCAAACGGGCGGCGGCAAGGTGCTGTTAGCCGGCGCCACCGTTTCAGCGCGGCTGCGGTCCCAGAGCCGGCGCTTGCGCTCTCCGCCCTCCTTGCCGTTCCCGTCGCCACGACCCTCGTGCGTGCCGTAGTATTGCCCATACTGGTAGGAGTAGTAATAGTAAGAGTAGCCGGCCCCGCGCAGCGGAACGCGGTTGAGCACCACGCCCAGCACGTGAGCGTTTACCTGGCGCAGGGCTGCGGCGGCACGCTTGGCCAGCTCACGACGCGTTTTGCCGGCGTCGAGCACCAGCAACACGCCATCTTTCTGGGTAGCCAGGATGCTCGCGTCTGACAGGGCTGTGGTAGGCGGGCTATCCAGCACGACAATATCCGCGATGGCAGTCAATTCGACCAGCAACTCGCGCATGCGCTCCGAGCCGAGCAGTTCGGCTGCATTGGGCGGCAGCGGGCCGGAAGACAGGACGCTCAGCCCATGGACGCCGGTCTCCTGCAAGAGACCCTCCGGGCTCGGGTGATTCTCCAGCAGCGCGCTCGTCACACCGACACTGTTGCGCAGGTTGAACACACGGTGGAGGCGGGGACGGTGCTAGTCGGCATCTACCAGGATCACCCGCCGGCCACCCTGCGCCAGGGCGACGGCCAGATTGGAGGCGGGTAGATACGCAAGTCGCCATCCAGGTCGCTGCGGAAAAGGATCTGTCCGGCCAGGTAAGACGGCATCCTATCCGGCAGTTGTGGCGTCGGCGTGAGAGTCGGCCGCGGCGTCATCTGGTCCTCGTAGAGCACCGGCGGCGCCGAGGTGGGAGTCATGGCACCCGGTGGCATCGGCTTCGATCTGGCTAGCAACCTGCGCGGTCAGGAACGCCGCCTTCTGATCGCAATCAACATCATCTTGGAGCGTTGGCGGGCGGGTAATGGAAGGAACTCGTTCAGCGGGCAGTCGATCCATGGGAGTTCATCCTTGGCAGGGAACCGGCAATCGGCGATCGGAGACAACGGAAAGCGACCCCCGGGCTGTTTCGCCTCTGACAGGGTCGCAATAATAGCAGCGTCGTGCAGGGCGGTGCGCAGCCGACCGGCCATGCGACGGTTAGGCCCGCACCACTCCCCTGGACCGGCTCTGATCGGCCGGATTTTGCAGGGAAAGGCGCACGAGAGCCCCAGTATGAGTTAGAAATAGACCCGTTTGCCCGGTTCCGCCGGCCCGCCCGGCGGTAGTACGCCAGCATCGCCCGGCCGGATGTCATGGAGCACACGGGCTGGAACGCCGCCCACGACGCTGCGAGGCGGCACGTCCCGGGTGACCACCGCACCGGCAGCCACCACGGCGCCCTGGCCGATCGTCACCCCATCGGTGATAATCGCGCCGGCGCCAATCCAAACGTCATCTTCGATGACGATACCTTGGGCGGTGATCCTCTGCTCGACAAACGGCCGGTCGGGGCCCGCATAAACGTGGTTGACCGCGAGGATCTGCACCAGGGGAGAGGTGTAGACCCGGTCGCCGAGACGAATGCCGCCCTGGCCACGCAGCACATTCAGCTCGCCTATCAAACTGTCGTGGCCGATATGAATGAAAGCGTGAGGAAGGTCCCGGAAGTTGTAGACGTGCAGGACCGAGCCGTGCATCACCAGGCTATTATCGCCGATGGCGATGCCCTGGGGACAGGCGTGCAGATAAACAGACTGATCCAGATAGACGTTGTGGCCAAGATGGATCAGGCTGGCGAAACGCAGGCGCACGCCGCTCTCGATCACAGCGACGCCGTCCAGGCGCATGATCAGCCGGTACAGCACGGCCCGCAATCCTATACCGATGACAGTGGGCACCCAGCCGGCAAGGGCAAATAGGAGTTGTTCCAGGAGATAGCGCAGGGCGCCGCGGGTGGCGGTCCTTTTCAAGTCGATTCAGGCCGGGAAGTACAAAGGCAAAGCTCCGCCGGGCCGTCGCGGGTCGAGGGTGGCTTACGGTGGCAAATGGGACCGGCGCATAGAGAACGCCCCAGAGCATGAGCTCCAACGGCCCCGCCTGCTGTGCGACGCGTTCATAATGTCAGTCAACACACAACCGCGTTACGATCACCATACAGGTCGGAGAAAAACCAACAGTGGGAAGAAGATCCAGAGAAGCGGGCTAGAACTCCACCCTGCTGAGCCTCTTTACGAGCCTGGCGTGAGCTTATCACAGGCGCTCACACTTTGTCAATGGTCGAAGCTTGCACAAGGCTTACACTACTTGTCACCCGTCAGATACCGCAAACTGATCTTCAAGTATCTCGGGCGGTTTGTAATCTAGCGCTTGATGGCGGAAGTAAGTGTTGTACAACTCCGAGTAGTGACCACCCTGGGTCATCAGCTGATCGTGCGTACCCTCCTCCACAATACGGCCGTGGTCTAACACGACGATCCGGTCGGCAGTTCTGACCGTCCAAAGACGATGCGCGATGATCACCGCGGTGCGCCCGCGCATGACGGTCTCCAGACCTTCCTGGATCTGCGTCTCCGTGAAGGGATCGACACTGGCGGTCGCCTCGTCCAGAACGAAGATCGCCGGATCCTTCAGGAGCACGCGCGCCAGAGCGACCAGTTGGCGCTGGCCCATGGAAAGGTTGGCGCCGCGCTCACCGGCGTCTGTATCCAGGCCGTTGGGCAGATCGTCCAGCCACTCGCCGTTGCTGATCCCCAGCGCGGCGCGCCTGACCTGCTCGTCACTGGCGCCGGTCAGCCCGTGGCGAATATTCTCACGCACGCTGCCCGAGAACAGGAATGGCTCCTGCGGCACCAGGCCGACGTGCAGACGGTATTGGCTCAGGTCCAGGCGGCGGATGTCGCGGCCGTCGACGAGCAGCTCGCCACCCTGGAACTCGTAGAAACGGGTGATCAGGCGGGCAATGCTGCTCTTGCCGGCCCCGGTGTGGCCGACCAACGCCAGGCGCTCGCCCAGCCGGATGTTCAAGCTGAAGTCTTGCAGCACCAGCTCACGCTCGTTGTAGCTGAAATTCAGGTGGCGGAACTCGACGTGACCCTCCACCTTTTCGACGGGCAGCCGGCCGGTCTGGACGACCTTGGGCTCGGCGTCGATCAGGGCAAAGACGCGCTCGGAAGCGGAAAGACCGTCCTGGAACTGGCTCCAGAACGAAGCGATGCCCAGCATCGGCCACCAGAAGAAGCCGACCGCCTGCATGAACAGGTAGAAGTTGCCCGGCGAGATCGTGCCGGCATGCGCGGCGCTCCCGCCCAGGTAAACCAGCAGCGCGACGGCCAGTCCGGAGGCAATGCTCATGATCGGCCAGATGGAATTCATGGTGATGCCGCGCCTAAGACCGACCGCGTAAGCCTGGCGATTGTTTGTCTCGAAGGTGCTATAGATCGCCCGCTCCTGGCGGAAAGCCTTGGCGACCATGATACCGCTCACCGACTCCTGGATTTGCGCGTTGATCCGGGCAGTCACCCGGCGGGCGCGTTGGGTAACGCGCCGGGCGACACGCCGGAAACCCAGCGCGATGCCGGCGGCGACCGGGGTCATCAGGATCAGCAACAGGGTCAGGCGGGCATCAATGCGCGCCAGCCAGACAATCAGCAGCAGCACCAACAGGATCTGGCTGACCAGGTTCGTGATGAGGCTAACCACGTCGGAGAAGTCCTGCGTGTCGGAGGTGACACGGCTGACCACCTTGCCCGAGGGGTGCTCGTCGTAGAACGACATGTCGTGACGAATCACGGCCGCGAAGACGTCCTCGCGCAATTTCAGCACCACGCTGCCGACGACGCGCGCGCTGAACATCTGCTGCGCGTAGTTGAAGGCCCAACCGGCGATGCCGAGCAACACCACTGCGCCGGCGAGCAACAAAATGATCTGCGGAGTCTGGTTCTGCGACACGATGTCAATGGCGCGCGCGATCAGGATCGGCCCGCCGGTCCCGGCCACCGAGTTAAGAGCCAACGCCAGGGCGATGACCAGCATCCGCCCGGCGTGCGGCCGGAAATAGGTGAGAATGCGCCGGATCAACTGCCGGTCGCTATAGCTGCGATCGTATGCCTCGGTGTCGAGGCCATCCAAAATGAAACCCATTTTTGTCCTAGCGCACGAATATGCGGCGGTAGTCGGGGCTGCGCGCGAGCAACTCCTCGTGCGTCCCCTGCTCGACCAGTGCGCCGCGCCGCAAGAGCAAAATGCGATCGGCCCAGCGGATCTGGCTGAGACGATGCGTGATCAGGAAGGTGGTGCGCTCCCGGCTGATGCGTCGCATGGCGCGCTGGATCTGGTCTTCAGTGGCGCTATCGATGGCGCTGGTGCTGTCATCCAGGATCAGAATGCGCGGGTCGGTCAGGAACGCGCGGGCGATGGCAACGCGCTGGCGTTGCCCGCCCGACAGGGTGACGCCTCGTTCGCCAACTTCCGTCTGATAGCCCTCGGCGAAACCGGTGATGAAATCGTGGGCCTGCGCGGCCCTGGCCGCCGCTTCTATCTCCCCCTGGCCGGCATCCGCACAGCCAAAAGCGATGTTCTCCGCCAGCGTACGTGAGAACAGGAAGACGTCCTGCTCGATGGTCGAGATCTGCGAGCGCAGTGACTCCAGGCTCCAGTCACGCACGTCGATGCCATCCACCAGCACGCGGCCGGAATCCACATCGAAGATGCGGTTGATCAGCCGGGTGAGCGTGGTCTTGCCGGAGCCGGTCAGGCCCACGATCGCGACGGTCTCGCCGGCGTGCGCGCTGAAGCTGATGTCCTGCAAGATGCACTTGTCGCCGTAGCCAAAACTGACATGCTCGAAGGTGACGTCGCCGCGTATGGGCTGTGACACCCCTGCCTGGTTCTCGTCCAGCTCGGTCTCGGTGTTGATGATCTCGAGAATGCGGCGCGCACCGGCCACACCTAGCTGGACCAGGTTAAAAGTGAACACAGAGATGAAGGTGGGAAAGCGCAGGATCCCCAGCAATCCCATGAAGGCCACAACCTGACCCAATGTGATCGCGCCGGTCCGCCAGATCAGGAGCGCGTGCAATAGCCCGGCGCCCCAGGCCAAGCCAAACACCAGGAGAGGCAGGTAGCGCGCCTGAATGATGCCCTGGCGCACGTAGAAGTCACGAAAGGCGCTCGCATCGCCGACGAACTTCTTCCACTGGTAGTTCTCCTGGACGTTCGCCTTGACGACCTCGATCCCTGCAATGGCCTCTTCCAGACCCGCGTTCATCTTGCCGAACTGCCCGCGCAGACCTTCGCTGACCGGTCCCAGGCGGCGGTTGTAGTCGAAGATCGTGATGCCCAGCAGCACCAGGAAAAGGCTGGGCACCAGCAGGAGGCTCGGGCTGATCCGCGCAATGAGCAGAATGGGCATCAAGATGCCGGTGGCCGAGTCAGTAATCAGACCCAACCCCGGGCTGAACATATAGTTGAGCGAGCGCACGTCATTGGTCGCACGCGCCATTATGTCACCGACGCGTTGCCGGCCATGAAAGGTCTGGCTTTTGCCCAGCAGGCTAACGTACAGTTCCTCGCGGCTATCGCGTTCGATGCGCTGCGCCAGGAACTCCACCGCGCCGGTACGCAGCACGCCCGTCAGGCCCTGGCCGACCGTGACGGCGATGATGCTGAGGGCAATGGCCAAAAGTTGAGCCATAGTAAAGCCCGGCAAGGTGATGAGGTCAAAAGCGCGGCCGATGTACACCTGCACGTAGGAAACGAAGAAGTTGTTGACCAGGGCCGCCAGCAGGACGACCAGTGGGAACATGGGATAACGCACGGCGTGTGCGATGATCCAGCGCACCGGTCCGCTGCGATTGTAGTTGTGCTCATTTTCGGGCGTGAACTCGCGTTTGGAAACCAACCTGAACCCTTTCCAGCCTGAGCCGGCGTACGGCCGGCGTCTCGTCGTCGTAAGCGCGTCCCTTAAGTATAGGCCGGCGGAAAGCTTGTGTCAAAAAGTCGGGCATGCGGGCGTGCGCCGGGGCACGCACCTTGTATGCTTGCCTATGGACGCACGCGCGCGCCGGTGGTAGTCTTCCACTGCCAGCCCAGTGTGCAGGTGGAGGTAGAAAATGGCCGTTGCCACCAAACTGCAGGCCGATGTCGTCGTCGCCGGTTCAGGACCGGGCGGTGCGACGGTGGCGCGCGAGTTGGCGCGCCAGGGCAAGCGGGTGCTCCTGTTGGAGCGCGGCATCGATCAGCGCGCGCACAGCTACTACGGAACGTATGCCGGCGCGCTGATCTACAGCGATCACCGCAGTTTATTGTTTACCCAGGAAGGGCTGAACATCATCCGCCCGCTGATGGTCGGCGGGGCCACCAGCATGTATTGTGGCTGCGCCGCCGTGCCCCCCGATTGGCTCAAGGGCAAATACGGCGTGGATATCGACACGGAAGTCTCCGAGACCGTCGAAGAACTGCAGATCGCGCCGCTTCCGCCCGAGCTGCGCGGCCGGGCATCGACTCGCGTGGCCGAAGCGGCCCAGGCCCTGGGTTACGACTGGCAGCCGCAGCTCAAGTTCATGTCTCCCATGCGCACGCGCCGCTTCAGCTGCGGGGCCAAATGCATGCTCGGCTGCCGCTGCGGCGCTAAATGGAGCGCCGCCGAATACGTGGATGAGGCAGTGGCGGCGGGCGCCCGGCTGCTGACACGCGCGACCGTCGAGCGGGTGTTGGTCGAGGGTGGCCACGCGGTCGGGGTGGCAGGCCTTTTGGCCGGCCGGCCTTTCAGCGTGACGGCAGGGACCGTGGTGCTGGCTGCCGGGGGCATCGGCACGCCGCGCATCTTGCAGGCCTCCGGCTTCGCGGATGCCGGCCAGGGCATGACCATGGACGTCACCAGCATGGTCTACGGCTTCGTCAAGGAGCGAGGCGCCGGCAACGAACCGCCCATGACCTGGTCGTGGGAGGATCGGGAAACGGGCTTCATGCTCAGCACGCTGATCGACCCCTGGCTGCTCTACCCGATCATCACTGCCCTCAAGGGTTGGCGCTACCCGCTCTACTGGCCGCGCTGGAATAATATCCTGGGCGTGATGATCAAGCTCAAAGACGACGTGTCGGGCGGCGTCTTTCGGGATGGCAAGATCAGCAAGCCGCTGACGGCGCATGACCGGCCACGCCTGCAGATGGCCGAAAACTTGAGCCGCCAGATCCTGTGCAAGGCGGGGGCGGAGCCGGCGGACATGTTCATGACGCCGCTGCGCGGCACGCACCCCAGCGGGACGGTGCGCATCGGGACGATGCTGAACTCCGATCTGCGCACGGAAACACCCGGCCTCTATGTCTGTGACGCCAGCGTCTTCCCGGAGGCCCTGGCCCGGCCGACCGTTCTGACCATCATCGGCCTGGGCAAGCGACTCGCTAGACACCTGGCGAGCAATTGAACCGATTCATATGCAAGCCCATGAACGCCTGCTGGCTGCGCTGGACGGCTATCCCCGGCTGCCGTTAGCCGAGTACCCCACTCCGCTGGAACCCCTGCCGCGCTTGAGCCGCGAGTTGGGCCGGCCGGTATACATCAAGCGGGATGACCAGATCGGTCCCGGCCTGGGCGGAAACAAGACGCGCAAGCTAGAGTACCTGCTGGCCGATGCCAGGCAGCGCGGCGCCCGCAAGGTAGCCACCTTTGGTGGGTTGCAGTCAAACCACGCCCGCCTCACCGCCGCGGCTGCCCGCCAACTGGGTCTTGAGCCACATCTGCTCTATTTCGCGCGCCGCCCGGCACGCATGACGGGCAACCTCTTGCTGAATGAGCTGCTCGGCGCCCAGATGCATTTCATTCCCTTTGGCGGCGGAGGCGACGCGAGCATGACCCTGGAGCAGACCATCCGGCTCGTGCGGATCGTGGCCTGGGCCATCCTGGGACGGCATTATTTCATCCCGGTGGGTGGGCATTCCTGGCGCGGCTGCCTGGGCTATGTGCGGGCGGCCGTAGAGATCGATTGCCAGGCCCGTGCCCTGGGCATCGAACGGGCAAGCCTGGTGGTAGCCGTGGGGTCGGGCGGCACGTTAGCCGGGCTGATGGCCGGCCTCGCACTGACCGGATCGCCACTCGGCCTGCTTGGCATCGACGTGGGCAAGCTCTGGAAAGCTTTCCCGCCTACCATCGGCCGCCTGGCCGAGGAGCTGTGCCGGCGCCTGGGGCAGCCGCAGACCTTCGACGCACGGCAGGTGCCGCTCATCGAGCGCACCTACGCCGGGCCGAGTTATGGGGTCCCATCGCAGGCCGCAAGCGCGGCCATCCGCCGCCTGGCCCAAAGCGAGGGCATCTTGCTGGACCCGATCTACACCGGCAAGGCGTTCGCAGGCATGCTTGACCTGTGCCGGCGCGGCGCGTTGCCCGCGGACCAACCGCTGATCTTCCTGCACACCGGCGGCTTGCCCGCCCTGTTCGCGGCCTGACGTGGGCGCTTCTCCTCTTCTGGTGGGCGCGCGGCGACTTCAGCGAGCGGGTGGTCTATCGCTGCCAGACGTGCGGGCATGAATGGAGCGCTTTAGAGAGGGTTCAAACAGGGTGATGTAAGGCCTGGTGCGCCAATATACCCAGCCCAACTCCGCCGGCCACCACCGCCAGCCAGTTGGTCTCCAGGTCTTGCAGAGGAACCAGACAGATCGATAGGGTGAGCACGGCGCCGGCCAAAACAATCGCTACCACGTCGACTTTGCGGCCGGTGACGATCCAGTCCCTGCCCTGCATGCGCTCTGTCTTCAGCATAGTGACCCGTCCTATAGTATGTAGGTAGCTGCTTTCCACTATATAGACGGTCCAGGCTCCGATTGGTAACGGGTCCCGGCGGGCCGGATTCAGGTCGAAGGTCCGTCTGTGTTAAACAAAGATCCGACCAGCAAACTGTCGTTCTGCTGGTCGGATTATGGGCCGACCGGGAATCGAACCCGGAACCCTTGCGGGGGCAGATTTTAAGTCTGCCGCCCGCTTCTGAAGGGAAATCGCCCTTTTCGAGCAGAAGACTCGGCGTTTCCGGCCCAGTTTCGGAACCAGTCTGCTGCTCACCATTATAGGCCCGGTATGTCGCCTCTGCAAACGGTGGATGCCGTCTGTGGTGCGATGTGGGAGAGGGGTGCTAGCCCTCGGGGCCGCTGAAGTAGGCGAGCGAAGACCCGAGCCCCTGCGCCGGGGAAGGACCGCAGGAACCAGCTCTGCATGCCGGTATGCATCTCATCCTTTCCAATAGGCCTATCACTGCAAGCCATAGGAGCGATGGACCGGCAAGCTGAGAAGTGACAGGGTGGAGTTGTGGGTCGCCTTTGGCGAGCGGCTTGCTGCGGCCCCGCTGTCTTCTGGGCGAGCGCATTTCTCTCTTGCCGGTGGTGAAAGAATCAGCACCTGCTAGAATTGTCATGTGTCCTGGCAGGAGTGGTACCAAAACGTCTACCTGGAGTCCGAGCACTGGATGAGTTTCCGGGCGTACATCTTATCGAGCCGCCCCCTATGTCAAATCTGCAAATCTCCCTACTACCTGCAGGTCCATCACAGAAACTACCGCTGCCTCTGGCATGAAACTCCAAAGGATGTAGCCGTACTTTG
>JADGQF010000212.1 GCA_017882045.1 Anaerolineales bacterium | reverse complement strand
TCGCGGGCATGGACTGCGCCGAGTGTACGCTGCACGTGCAGCAGGCGCTCTCGGCGCTGCCCGGTGTGAGCGCGGTGGACGTCTTCCTGGCGTCCGAGAAAGCCCGCTTGCGCTACGATCCCGCGCTGGTCGATCTGGGCGACATCCGGCGTGCGGTCGAAGGCGCGGGCTACTCCGTGCCGGAAGCGGCCGGCAGGCGGGCGGCCGGCAGCCAGGCGGCCGGGAGCCAGGCGGCCGGGAGCCGCACGACGACGGATAAGCCTGCGGGGCGGATCGACCTGGCCGATTTCAACCGCCGCCTGCTGACGCTGCTGGGCGTGGTCTTTGGCGCCGTGCTGTTCATCGTGGTGGCCGGCGAGTGGCTCGGGCTGCTCGAAAAGCTCACCGAGCGCGTCCCCTGGCCGGTTGGGCTGGCCATCGTCGCCGTGGGCGGGTACCCCGTCTTCCTCAACGTCATCCGGGCCGCCCGGCGCGGCCAGGTCATCTCACACACCCTGATGACCCTGGGCGTCATCGCCGCCCTGGTGATCGGCCAATGGGCCACGGCGGCAGTGGTGGTCTTCTTTATGCGGGTGGGCGACTACGCCGAACACTTCACCACCGAGCGGGCGCGGCGGGCCGTCAGGGACCTGGGCGCGCTGGCCCCGCAAATGGCGCGCGTCGAGCGCGGCGGGCAAGAGCTGGCAGTGCCGCTGGCCGAGGTGCAACCGGGCGAGACCGTCGTCGTACGGCCGGGTGAGGACATCCCCGTCGACGGCGAAGTGCTGGCAGGGCAGGCCACCGTGGACCAGTCGGCCATCACCGGCGAATCCATGCCCGTCGAGGCCGGGCCGGGCACACGCGTCTATGCCGCCAGCATCGCCCGCCTGGGCCACCTGCGCGTGCGCACGACCGGGGTGGGCGCCGACAGCACCTTTGGCCGGGTGATCAAGATGGTCGAGGAGGCCGAGGCGCACCGGGCGGATGTCCAGCGGATCGCCGACAAGGTCTCGGCCTACTATCTGCCGGTCGTGGCCGGGATCGCCGCCCTGACGCTCATCCTCCGGCGCGATCCGTTGGCGACGGCAGCCGTGCTGGTGGTGGCCTGCTCGTGCTCTTTTGCGCTGGCGACCCCGATTGCGATGCTGGCCTCGATCGGGGCCGGGGCCCGGCGTGGGCTTCTGATCAAGGGCGGGCGCTACCTGGAGCTGCTGGCGCGCGCCGATGTGATGCTGATCGACAAGACCGGCACCCTGACGCTGGGCCGGCCGCAGGTGACCGACGTGGTCGCCCTGAACGGCCTGACGGAAAGCGGGTTGTTGGCGCTGGCCGCCGCGGCGGAACGCTACTCAGAGCATCCCCTGGCCGAGGCGGTGCGGACGGCGGCAGCCGAGCGAGGGGTGCAAGTGGCGCAGCCGGGCAATTTTGCGGCCGCGCCCGGGCTGGGCGTGTGCGCAACGGTAAACGGCGCCGTGGTGATGGTGGGCAGCCGGCGCATGCTGGATGAAGGCGCCCGGGGCGCGCCCGCTCTCAGCGCGCCCGCTCTCAGCGCGCCCGTTGCCCTGCCGCCAATCGCCGCCAGCCTCGAAGCCCAGGGCAAGACGTTGTTGTTCGTGGTGCAGGATGGCGGGCTGGTGGGGCTGCTGGCTGCGGCGGACCGCCTGCGGCCAGAGGTCCCGGCAGCACTGGCCGCGCTGCGCCAACTGGGCCTCCGCCGCATCGAGCTGCTGACAGGGGACAATGAGCGGACGGCCGCCGACCTGGCCGGGCAACTGGGCCTGCAGTACCGGGCGGACCTGCTGCCGGAAGACAAGATCCGCATCGTCAAGGAATACCAGGCCCGGGGGCATATCGTGGTCATGGTCGGCGATGGCGTCAACGATGCGCCGGCCCTCGCGCAGGCCGAGGTGGGCATCGCTATGGCCGCGGGCGGCCCGGGGGCTGTCGGTGCGGCGGTCGCCGTCGAGGCCGCGCACATTGCCTTGCTGCGCGAGGACTGGGCGCTCATCCCGCAGGCGCTGCGCATCGCCCGGCGCACGATGCGGGTGGTGAAGATGAACCTGGCCTTCACCACCGCCTACAACGTGATCGGCCTTTCGCTGGCCGCCTTCGGCATTCTCCCTCCCATTCTGGCCGCGGCCGCCCAATCGCTGCCCGACCTGGGCATCCTGGGCAATTCATCGCGGCTGCTCAAACAGGACTGAGCGCGCCGGTTCGTTTTTCCGTAGTCTCTACGGAGCCTGCGGCCGAAATCCTGCGCATTTCTACGGTTCACAGGCCGTCCACCAAATGCTATATTGTTGGTTACATTCCAATAGCTTCACGACATGCCGTTCCCCAGCCAGCCTGGAACCTGCCCGCCCGACGACCTCTCGCTGCCGCCACCTGTCGATGCTGAGGTGGCCCTGGTCGATATCGACCCGCTCTTTGTGTTGCTGAACCCTGCGGCCGTAGCCGTGCGGCCCCAGCCGTCCTGTTCGTACCGGCCCTTTACCGGGAAGCGATGCGACTTGTCACCGGCGCTGTTTTCTGGCCGCAGCGCAGGCGTGCGCCGCGGACGCGCTCCTGACTCCGAAAACTATCGTCGTCGTCAGCAGTAGCATCGTCAGCAACAGCACCCGGCAGAGGTATTGCCAACGGAGGCGCCCCGGCAGGAGGGCGGCGGCGCTGTCGCCCTCCTGCCGTCCCGGCCCGCCGAGCTCAGCCAGGAGGATCAACATAGCCATTTATCAGTGTACGCGTTGCGGCTTTTGGAGTCGCGTCCGTGACGTTGTGATCGAACACTTGTCGAGCGCGCACCGTCACGAAAGCCCCATCTCCATCGACGACTTCGCCGTCCGGCCCGAGCCTTCTTATCGCCCGGCGGCGCGTGAGCTGCGCTTCAGGGCGGCGTACGGCCGCGAGGCGCGCGATCTGTCGCCCTTCTGAGCGCCAGCAGCTGGGATCGGGCACTCACTGGCTCGCAGCCCGCTGATGAGAGGTCCCCGTAGACCGGCACATCTACGGGAGCCTCTCTATTAGTAGGAAGCAGCCCTATTGCGGCCCGAATCTCGAGCGGGCAGAGATCATCGCTCTTCTAACTTATCCAAGCCCTTATCCGAGTCTGATCAGCACATACGGGTCGACAATCGCCCCAAGCAGGCCCCAGGCGCTGCCCAGGATGGCCCCGGCCAGGACATCCCGCGGGTAGTGCGCCCCTACGTACATGCGCGTAATGCCCAGGAGCAGAGCAATCCCGTACAAAAGGAGTGCTGCCCATGCGGGGGCGTGGAAATGTTGGGCCAGCAGTGTCGCCATGAAAAAACCCTGGCTCGTGTGGCCGCTCGGGAAGGATCGCCCTCTCACCCGATGGCCAACGACGCGTGCCTGGGCCAGCCGGATAAAAGGCCGTCTGCGGTGCAGCAGGGCTTTCGTCAACTCGACCACCAGCCATAACGTCAAGATACCCAGCACGATCTCGTATGCCAACAGACGCTCGCCGGCCCCGAAAAGGACCAAGGCCATGACCAGACCGGTGATGCCGTTGCCAATCTGGGTGAAACCTAGCATCACCCGGTCCAGCCACAGCGGGCGCGGTCCCCGCAGGTTAAAGAACAGGAAGGCCCAGGCGTCCAAGCGCTGGCCCGCGGACCATACCAGCGAGATCGTCAACAAGCTAAAAACCAACAACATGCTCGCCAGGGCGCCGTGGGCCGCTAAGCCGTACCAAAACATCAGCCGCACGTAGGAGGGCATAAGCGCCAAGAACAGGACCAGGCCGGCCGCGAGGCCCACCCGCCCGACAATTAGCAGATTAACCCTCACCAGGAGAGGCAGGCGTTTAGGTGTCATAGGAGCTTCATCTTCAGGCAAACTCGATCCGCTCTGTGGATTCACGCGTCTGTCACTCCGGGACCATGCCCTGATCTGGCAATGCCTCTGGCGCTGGCGATCCGACCATCACCGCCAGGGCACGTCGCCGCACTTCGATACGCACTGGCCCTTCTCCTAACGCGTTCCCATCGGCCATGACCGACATGGCAGGCTGGGTGTCAATATCCACCCTGCGGACGCGGTAGTGTTGGATGCGTGGGTCTTCCGGCCCACCTGTGCCCACCCCCTGGAAAACGTAGCTCAGCAGGTCCAGTTTGGATAGATCGGCAAAGAACAGCACATCCAGCAACCCATCATTGAACGAGTCAGCTTCGCCAACCCGGTAATGGAGGCCGACATAGGGCATGTTGGAGACCAGTACCACATGCCCCAAACTGCGGATCTCCTGTTTGCCATCCAGTACCAGGTGTATTTCGGCCGGCGGGGAACTGACCAGCGTGGCCAGGAAATCGCCGACCCGCGCCAGGTTGCCGTGCTGAATATCGTCGGCAGACGGGAAAAGGTCCGATACCAGCCCGACCGAGCAAACTTCCAGGAAAGGTGTGTTATCCTTGGCGCAGGCGGCCATGCCAACGTCCACTTTGATGCGCCTGCCCGCGCGCAGGATGGCGACGGCAGCCGGGATAGCTGCAGGAATGCCCAGGCTGAGGGCCGTGTTGTTCTGTGTTCCGATGGGTATGATCCCCAGGGTAGCATGTGTGCCGGCCAGCATGCCGGCCACGGCAGAAATGGTGCCGTCGCCGCCGCATACCACGAACATGCGGATCCCTTGCCCGAGGGCATCTTGGACCACCTGTCGCAGGTCGGAGCCCGGTTCGACCAGGTAGGCTTCTGGAATGAGCTTGCAGGCCTGCATCTCCCTGATCACATTCACCAGCTGCGCGGGCGACTCGCCGGCTGCCCCCGCACCGGGGTTAAAGATCAGCTTGGCTCGCAGGCGACCCAAGGAAGAGTCGTTGATACGGGGTGTATTCAATCGCCAAACCTCCTTATAAACCAGGTCTTTACCAGCTGGGTCAGGACGACGTAGCACAGCAGCATAATCGCCAGCAGCAGCCAGTACAGCGCCGGCAGCGGGACAAAGCCGAGCGTGCCGGCCAGGGGCGACACCGTGAGCCAGGCGCCGACTGCAACGATGGCCAGGGAAGTGGCTATCAGCGGCCAGCTGGCCCGGCTCTGGATGAACGGGATCTTGCTGGTGCGAATAACGTGGATGATCAGCGTCTGGGTGAAGAGCGACTCCACGAACCAGCCGGTGTGGAACAAGGCTGGGTTATGCCAGCAGTTGAAAACGTACAACATGATGAAGAATGTCAGGTAGTCGAAGATCGAGCTAATCGGGCCAATAAACAGGATGAAGCGCTGAATCTCGCCAATCGTCCATTTGCGCGGCTTGGTCAGCCAGTCGGCGTCCACCTCATCAGTGGGGATGGTGGTCTGGGAGAAGTCGTAGAGCAGGTTGTTCGTCAGCACCTGGATCGGCAGCATCGGTAGGAAGGGCAGGAACGCGCTGGCCCCAACGACACTGAACATATTGCCGAAGTTGGAGCTGGCGGCCATCTTGATGTACTTGATGATGTTGCCGAACACCCGCCGGCCTTCCAGCACGCCCTGCTCCAGCGTCAGCAGGCTGTTCTCCAACAAGATGATATCGGACGACTCCTTGGCGATGTCGACTGCGCTATTGACCGAGACGCCCACATCGGCGGCTTTCAGGGCCGGGGCATCGTTAATGCCGTCGCCCATGAAGCCCACCACGTGGCCCTTGCTCTGGAGCGCGCGGATAACCTTCTCCTTGTGGGCC
The DNA here is from genome assembly GCA_017882045.1 of Anaerolineales bacterium. Classification (GTDB taxonomy): domain Bacteria; phylum Chloroflexota; class Anaerolineae; order CG2-30-64-16; family CG2-30-64-16; genus JADGQF01. The sequence goes on along the minus strand of JADGQF010000212.1, from coordinate 2,574 downwards.
GGGGCAAGCTTGGCAAAGACACTGCTTGCGCTGGCGGCTTCGGCCAGTTCCGTTTCGCTCATCGTTTGGATTTGAGAGCCAAGCAAGATATGTTCTACGGGCATGCCCACTTTCTGACAGATGTAGGCCGTGATGATCTCATTGTCACCGGTCAGGATCTTAACGTCGACCTTGAGGCTGCGCAGCCGCTTCAAGGCTTCCGCGGCGCTCTCCTTGGGCGGGTCGAGGAAGGACAGGAAACCCAGCAGGATCAGATCCGACTCATCCTTGACTGCGTAAGCGGGCTCATCCGTCGCCCCCGGCATTTCCTTATAGGCCAGAGCGACCACCCGAAAGCCCTGGCCGTTCAGGTCGCGCACGATCTGCTGGCCTGAGGCGCAGTGTTCGGGCAGCATTGGGACGACCTTACCGTCGACCTCCACCCGGCTGCACAGGCTCATCACTTCTTCCACCGCACCTTTACAGATCAGCGTGTTCAACCCGGTTTCATCTTCTACCACCACTGACATACGCTTACGGATGAAGTCGAAGGGGATCTCGTCGATCTTGTGGTACTTTTCTTTCGCCCGCAGGCGATCTTCCAGCTCCTCATGATCGAGGATCGCCGCGTCGAGCAGGTTTTTCAACCCGGTATGGTGGTAGCTGTTCAGGTAGCCATAGTGCAGCACCTTCTCGCTGGCCTTGCCGGCTACGTCCAGGTGCTTTTCGAGCACGATCTTGCCCTCGGTGAGGGTGCCCGTCTTGTCAGTACACAGCACATCCATCGCGCCGAAGTTCTGGATGGCGTTGAGGCGCTTGACGATCACCTTCTTGCGCGCCATCGCGAGGGCGCCCTTTGACAGGTTGACCGTCACGATCATGGGCAGCATCTCGGGGGTCAGCCCAACTGCCACCGCCATGGCGAACAGGAAGGCTTCCAACCAGTTGTGCTTGCTCAGGCCGTTGATCAGGAAGACGGCCGGCACCATCACGGCTATGAAGCGGAGCATCAGCCAGGTGAACTTGTTGACGCCCTTGTCGAAACTGGTCAGTTGGCGCTGCCCGACGATGCTGGCGGCCAGCGATCCAAAGTAGGTCTGGCCTCCGGTGTGGATGACCACTGCGGTTGCGGACCCGCTCTCTACGTTAGAGCCCAGGAAGCAGATGTTCGGCAGCTCGAGCGGGTTCTCAACGTCCATGGGAGCAGGATCGGCTTTCTTCTCCACCGGCAGGGATTCGCCGGTGAGGGCAGCCTGATTTAGAAACAAGTCCTTGGCGGAAAGCACACGCACGTCGGCGGGAACCATATCCCCCGCAGCCAACCGGATGAGATCGCCAGGCACCAACATCTTGAGCGGCAGTTCTTCTTCCTTGCCGCCTCGTACCACCGTCGCGGTGTTGCTAACCATCGCTTCGAGCTTCTCGGCCGCGTTATCGGCACGCATCTCCTGAACAAAACGCAACACCACGCCCAGAACCACCATCACGAAAATCACTGCCGTCGCCCGCAGGTCACCGGTCAGAAAAGACAGCACACCCAGCGCCGTGAGCAGGATGACCAGTGGATTCTTGACGTTGCCCAACAGGCGCATCAGGGGCGATTGGCGCTTCTCGCGGGCAATCTGGTTCAGTCCGTACTGCTTCAAGCGAGAATCGGCTTCCGCCTGGCTCAGGCCGTCCGCGCGCGAAGCAAGCTCCTTCAGGGCGGTATCGGTCTGCGCTCGCGCCGTCTCCAACAACTGATCGGAGTTGGCGGCCCCGTTCTTGCCGGCGAGATGACCTGGGGGCTGAGGTGGATTCGGAGTTGGCTTCGGAGTTAGCTTCGCAAAGCTCATTCCAGATCCCTATTCCGTCGTTTTGCCGTCGAAGTGTTCGTTGTCCGTCTCCGCTTCGGCGCGGGTATGGTGGACAACGCCGTCCCGATGATTCGGCGGCGCATAGAGCGTATAGAGCTTCAGTGGAACACGGCCGGTATTGATGATGTTGTGATTTGTCCCAGCAGGGACGAGCACGGCGAAGCCCGCGCTGATCACCGTGCGAACGCCATCGAGAACGGCTTCGCCCGTCCCTTCCTCCACGCGAAAGAACTGATCGAGCTTGTGCACTTCCGCCCCGATCTCCTCCTTGGGCTTCAACGCCATGACAACGAGCTGGCAGTTCTTAGCCGTGTAAAGCACCTGGCGAAAATCTTCATTCTTGACGGCAATGCCCTCGATGTTTTGCACAAAGCCTTTCATATCTTAAGGAATGCCAGCAGGTCGGCGTTGAGCTGGTCTTTGTGCGTGTCCGCGAGGCCGTGGGGTGCGCCCGCGTAGATCTTTAGGGTCGCGTTCCTGACCAGCTTCGACGAGCGGAGAGCCGCGGCGCCGATCGGCACGATCTGGTCGTCGTCGCCGTGAAGGATCAGCGTCGGCACGTCGAACTTCTTGAGGTCTTCAGTGAAATCCGTCTCGGAGAACGCCTTGATGCAGTCGAAGGTGTTCTTGTGACCAGCCTGCATCCCCTGGAGCCAGAACGAGTCGATCACGCCCTGCGAGACCTTGGCGCCGGGCCTGTTGGCCCCGAAGAACGGGCCGCTGGCGAGATCCTTGTAGA
>JADGQF010000042.1 GCA_017882045.1 Anaerolineales bacterium | reverse complement strand
TGAACGGCAGCCAGAACGTGATTATTGACGGCTATATGGGAAAGACTCCCGCCCAGGCCACATGGGCCCTGGTTGACTGACAGGGCACAGACTCGGATAGCATGCCCGAACGCGAACTTCAAAGGCGATGTCAAGGTATGATCAGCCGCCCTGACGTTGCCGAGTGTTCGGTGGGCCCTGCCCTTCCATGGCGAGCGACTCTCAATGCAGTAGTACCCTCCGACCATTGACACCCCCTATTGCTCGATCTTAACTTGGGCATTCCCCTGTACTGGACCGGTCGTGGTGCGCCGCCGCCCTGTGGCCGATTTTACCTCGCCATCCCATACCTTCTCCGCGGGCCAGACCGCGGAGATAACCCGATCCCAGCAGGAGGCAAGACCATGAAGTGGATTACTCGCTCACACGTTCACGTTGACCGCGTCGCCTGTCCCTGGCTCATCAGCCGTTTCATCGACAACCAGGCCGAGTTTCTGTTTGTACCCAAGAGCGGCGAATTCTGATTCGCCTATCGACAAGGTTGTTGCCGAAACCGGCGCGATCCCCTTCGATGCGCCCGGTGTCGAGCTTGGCCACCATGAGGGGCGCTGCTCCTTCGAGTCAATTATCCTCAAGTACGATCTGAAAGACCCGGCACTGTTGCGCCTGGCCCAGATCGTCCACGCGGCGGATGTGGCCGAAGATATCGACAAAGATCCTATCGCGCGTGGCTTCGGGGCCATCGCCGTCGGGTACAGCCTGCGCTATCCCGAAGATACGGAGAACCTGAAGCAGCAGTTTGCCGTGTATGACTCGCTCTATGCCTGGTGTCGTTTGCAGGTCGCGAAAGGCTCAGGCTGATCACACGGTTTCGGTCTTTCAGGCCGGCACCGAGGCCAGGCTAAGCCGCATTCCTGTGGGCGTTCGGCCCAATGGCCTGGCCTACGATCCTCGACGCAACCACCTGCTGGTTGCCAACGTGGGCGATCCGCAGATCAGCGGCTCCTTTACCGTTTCCATTGTAGATGTGGAACGCCGGGAAATGGTACACAGCCTGCCTGTGCCGGGACGCACGCCCTGGACGGTGTACGACCGAGACACAGACGCCTTCTACGTCAACATCGCCCGCCCCGCTCAGATCGTCGTCATTGCCGCTGCCGAGCCGGCTCGCATCCAGCGCGTGTTCGACATCCCGGTCGCCGGTCCGCGAAGCATAAGTCTGCCAGGGGTGGATCTGAAGCATTAGCCTGCCAGGACGGCAAACTTCTGGGTTAAATCGCAGAGGTTGGTATAGGAGTTATCGAAGTCCCCCAAGGAGATTCGAACTTACATCATGTAACAGACCCGACTCATCTTCCTGCGCGATGGCCACCAACTGGCTCGCTCGCGCTGCCCGATTCGACCGAGGTCTGGCATGACCGTCGTAGCGAGATGAAAGCCCAGCGATGGCAGGGCGAGACACTGGCGGGCATCGGCGCGCGATTCGGCCTGAGCGCGGAACGCGTACGTCAAATACTCCACGATACTGAGGCGCCACCTGGTGTATCGCCTGGAGGGATGAAGGCCGCCGGCACGGTCTGGCCCCGCGCACAGGTGATGGTCAGCGGGAGCCCCTGGCCATCTTGGGTGATGGCAAAATCAGCCAAATGCAGCTTCCCCAGATCCGGCTTCACTCCGACGATGGGAGTTTGGATCGGGGTCACCTGCTGTTCCCGTAGGACCGTATCGCTCTGCGGTCCTCCGTGGGCGCCATCGGCGCAGAGTGTGTTGAGGTCGCTGCGCTGCTTGAGATCGGGCAGCGCCGTGGCAAGTAACGCGCCATCTTCAGTGTTATTGGAGGCCACGCTCACATCGGTGATGAGCTGCAGGGCGTTCGCGGGGTCACAGGTTTCGGTTTCATTAGCGACGTAGCGCTCTTCGCTGCATCAAGCGTTGCAGTTACTCGGCGCGGTAACACCTTGACAGTGCCGTGCGCAAACTCCACAGGAGCTTTGACAGGATCTATCGGCGCTGGTATCATGCCGGCGCTTTCTGCTCTAAATTGCACCCTGAAGAGGCCGTCCATGACTCGCGTCAAAGTCGTCTCACCGGCGGAAGCGGCTGCCCTGATTCCGAGCGGCGCTGTTGTTTGTATCAACTCATCCTCCGGTCTGCACTGTCCCGACACGGTCCTCAAGGCCATCGGCGAACGTTTCCGCGTGAGCGGAGAGCCCCGTGACCTGACCACCTACCACCCGATCGCATCGGGTGACATGTACGGCATCGCCGGGGTGGATCACCTGGCGCAGCCCGGCCTCTTACGGCGGGTCATCGCCGGGTCGTACCCAAGCGGGCCAGGCTCGATGGCCAGCCCGCGCATCTGGCAGATGATCCTCAACGATGAGGTGGAAGCGTATAACATCCCCAGCGGCATCCTGTTTCATATGCTGCGTGAGGCGGCAGCCCGGCGGCCGGGCGTGCTGACCAAGGTGGGCATGGATACGTTTGTCGATCCGCGGCGTCTGGGTGGGCGGATGAACGCCCGCACGACGGAGGAGATCGTGCGCGTGGTGGATTTTGACGGCGAGGAGTGGCTGTATTTCCGTGCGATCTCGCCACAGGTAGCCATCATCCGGGGCACCACCGCGGATGAAGACGGCAATATCTCGATGGAGCACGAGGGCGCCTACCTGGGCGCCTACGACGTGGCGCTGGCGGCGCGCAACAACCGTGGCCTGGTGATCGCCCAGGTCAAGCGGCTGACCGCGCGCGACGCGCTGGCGCCGCAAACGGTGCGCGTGCCCGGCATCCTCGTTGACTACGTCGTCGTAGAGTCCGAGCAATGGCAAACGACTCAGACGCCCTATGACCCGGCCATCAGCGGCGAGACGCGGCGACCGCTCAGCGCCTTCAGCGTGGTGCCCTTCGGGCCAGACAAGGTACTTGCCCGGCGCGCGGCCCTGGCTTTGCGCTGCGAAGAGGTAGTCAACCTGGGTTTTGGCATCTCGGCGCTGGTCCCCCAAATCCTGCTGGAAGAGGGGCTTCATGGCCAGGTGACCTGGGTCATCGAGCAAGGCGCGGTTGGCGGTATGCCGCTGACCGGCTTCCAGTTCGGCTGCGCGGTCAATGCCCAGGCACTCGTAGCCTCGCCCGACCAGTTCACCTACTTCCACGGCGGCGGCTTTGACCGCGCACTGCTCTCGTTTATGCAAGTGGACCGCTTCGGCAATGTCAACGTCTCACGGCTGGCGGCCCGGCCGCACGTGACCGCCGGGGTGGGCGGCTTTATCGACATTACCGCCAATGCGCGCGCCATCGTCTTTAGCGGCTACTTCACGGCCGGCGGCCTGGAACTCAAGATCGAGGAGGGCCGCCTGTGCATCGTCAAGGAAGGCAAGGTGCGCAAATTCACGCCCGATGTCGAGCACGTGACATTCAGCGGGCACCGGGCGCAAGAGAACGGACAGGACGTGTTGTATGTGACCGAGCGCTGCGTGATCCGGCTGGAGCCGGCCGGGTTGACGGTGCTCGAGATTGCGCCGGGGCTGGACCTGGAGCGCGACGTGCTGAACCAGGCAGATGTGCCGTTGCGCGTCAGCCCTGCGTTGCGGGAGATGGACGCGCGCCTGTTCCGGCCTGGGCGGATGGGCCTGGCGCTGCCGGCGCGGGAAGGAGGTGAGGTGTGAGTGCGTCACTGGTCTTGTACGAAGTAGAAGACGGCATTGCAACAATCACCCTCAACCGGCCAGAGAAGCGTAACGCCATCAGCATGGCGATGCTGCTGCGGCTGGAGGAACTGATCGCCGCGGTCGAGGCGGCGCCGGACGTGCGCGTGGTGGTGATCACGGGCGCGGGCAGCCGGGCTTTCTGCGTGGGGGCCGACATCAACGAGTGGGACGCGGTGGCCGGGGCCGACCCGATCGCCATGTGGCGGGCCTGGGTGCGGCCGGGCCATCGCGTCTTCGAGCGCCTGGCCCGCCTGCATCTGCCCACCATCGCGGTAGTCAACGGCTTCTGTTTCGGCGGAGGGTTGGAGTTGGCGTTGTGCGCAGACATCCGCCTGGCCGCCGAATTCGCCGAATTCGCCTTCCCAGAGACGAAGATAGGTACCCAGCCCGGCTGGACGGGAAGCCAGCGCCTGCCACGCCTGATCGGCGCCGCGCGCGCCAAACAGATGATCTTTACCGGCGCAAGAGTCCGGGCCGAACAGGCCGAGCGCTGGGGCCTGGTGAACGAGGTGGTCCCGTCTGGCCAACTGATGGACCGGGCCCGCGAGCTGGCCAGCCAGATCGCCGCCAACGCGCCGCTGGCGGTCCAGTTCGCCAAGGCCATGGTGGACGCCGGGCAAGGCGAAGGGCGGGCTTTGGCGCTGGAAGGGTTCGCCGCGGCCCTGTCGGCTACCACTGACGACGGCCAGGAAGGTCCCGCGTCGTTCAGAGAGAAACGGCCACCGCACTTCACAGGGCGCTGACGGGAATGTTTGCTGCCTTACTTTTCTGTTTTGACATTTACGGGAAACGTGATATCCTATAGGAGATAGGATATATGATATATCTTGGTCATCGATGACCGACTACGGAATGGACCATGCTCACCGCATCCGATTCCTTCAAGCCACGCACCAAAGAGGACTACGCCTACGAAGTTCTGCGCGCCGCCATCCTGCGGTGTGAGCTGAAGCCGGGGGATCGCCTTGTGCTTGATTCGCTCGGCGCTCATTTGGGCATCAGTTCGATCCCCATGCGCGCAGCGCTCCTGCGCCTCCAGTCCGAAGGCTTCGTCGACATCACACCGCACATCGGCGCGGTCGTCTCCGATCTAAATCCTGCCAGTATCGAACACGTTTCGGTGATCCTCGAACGTCTGGAGTTGCTAGGCTTCGAGCTAGCCATGCTTCGGGTCACTCCAGAGGACATCGCCAAGCTGCGGTGTCTGGTTAGGGAGATGGGAGAGCTGCTCGCAAGCGGCAACACGGATCGTTGGTCAGAGATGAACGGTAGCTACCATCGGTGCATCGCCGCATTTTCGGACAATAAATTGTTGGTGGAGTTCACTGGCCGAGCCCTCGACGACTGGACCCGCCTCCGGCGCTGGTACCTGCCCGAGGTCGTGCAGCAACTCGGTCAGGCGCAGGCCGAGCACGCGCAGATGGTCGAGCTGCTAGCCCAGCGTGACCTGGTCGGCCTTGCCAACGTGTTGACCATGCATCACCGGCGCATCCGGAACATGTATCATCGTGCCGTCGCCGAGCTAACGGCGAGTGAACTCCGAAAAGCGCCAGGACGTTCTGCAGGTTAGGGAGTCTCAGTATCCTGCATCGCCGTCGGGTCACGGGAGCCATCCATCGCGTGAAGACCAAAGAACGCTTCCTCAACGCATTACGTCATCGCCCCGTCGACCGGCCGCCGGTCGCAGCCGTCACTACGGGCATCACGGTCGAGATGATGGAGCGCGTGGGAATATTCTGGCCCGAGGCGCACCGCCAGGCCGATCAACTGGCCGGCCTGGCAGAAGCCATCCACCTGTGCACAGAAACTGAGTGTATCAAGCTCCCCTTCTGCATGACGGTGGAGGTCGAAGCGTTGGGTGCTCCTGTGGACTACCGCACGTTTGACACCATTCCCACTGAAACGCGCCACATCTGGAACCACCCCGATCAACTCGCGATCCCCGAGGATTTCTTCGATCGTGAACGGGTGCCCGTCGTCCTGCGTGCCATCTCTACCTTGCGCCGGCGCTATGACGACGAGATCCCGATCGTAACCTCAATCGTCGGGCCGTTTTCCCTGGCGTCGAAGCTGTTCGGCTTCGAGAACTTCCTCACCTGGATGATCACTCGGCCCGAGTGGGTCCACGGCGTGATGGCTGCTCTGACGCCGCTGGCGACCCGCTATGCGCGCGCTCAGGTCGAGGCCGGGGCAGATGCGATTGTCATCGGAGAAGCCGGATGCTCGGGAGATCTGATTTCGCCAACCTTCTATCGCGACTTCGTCGCCCCGTATCACAGCCAGCTATGCCCGGCCATCCCCGCCCCGACACTGTTACACATCTGCGGCAAGTCAACGCGCCACACTGAGTACATCGCCGGCACAGGCGCGACTGCCTACACTTTCGACGAGGGCGTGAACGCCAACATCGCGCGCCGGAATCTGCAAGGCAGGGTTGCGCTGATCGGTTACGTGCCGACGGTGACGGTGTTGCTGAACGGCACGCCCGAAGATGTCTACCGCAGCGCGTTCGAGTGCCTGGAGACCGGGGTGGACGTGCTTGCTCCTGGCTGCGCCATGGCGCCGCACACGCCGCTGGCGAACATCGCCGCCATGGTGGAAGCGCTGCGCGATTGGAGCCGGGCGCGCACCGCCCCGCTGCAAACGCCGGACTGACCTGCGCCGCGCTAGTTTGAGCCCTGGCTCAGGATTCTTGCGCCAAAGCCGCGCGGGTGGCTTAACCGCAACTATTGTGAGGGAATCGTATGGCCGAGATAGTCTCCAAGGCGCCCGCTCAATCGAAAATCAGCAAGGCCGTGCTCAAGCGCCTGGTTCCGCTGGCCGGGGTGTTGGCCTTCTTGCTCGTATGGGAAATCGCCACCCGGGCCCTCAAGGTCCCCATCTACCTCCTGCCACCGCCGAGCGAGATCTTCCGTGTCTTTATCATGAACCTGTCCAAGCTGCTATTCCATGGGTGGGTCACAACTTATGAGATGACGCTGGGCTACATCCTGGCGGTCTGTGTCGCAGTGCCACTGGCCATCGGCATCACCTCGTACCGTCGCTTCGATGCGTTCATCACGCCGACGTTGCTCTTCTTCCAGGTGGTGCCCAAGATCGCGATCGCCCCGTTGTTCCTGGTCTGGTTCGGCGTTGGAACGCTGCCCAAGATCCTGGTGGCATTTCTGATCTCCTTCTTCCCGATCGTGATCGACACGGCGGTTGGGCTGCGCTCGATCGCGACCGAGATGGTGGACCTGGCCCGTTCGATGGGCGCCTCCCCATTGCAGGTGTTCATGGAGTTCCGGCTGCCAACGAGCCTGCCATATCTCTTCAGCGGCCTGAAGGTTGCCGCAACGCTGGCGGTGGCAGGCGCCGTCGTCGGCGAGTTCGTCGGCGCCGACAAGGGGCTGGGCTACCTGCTCCTGGTCACAAATTCGAACATGCAGACCGCGCTGATGTTTGCCACGATCGGCGCGCTGACGATCATCGGCCTGGTCTTCTTCTACGCCATCGAAGCGCTCGAAACGCTGCTCATACCATGGCATGTCAGCCAGCGCGGGCGCGAAGAAGCGAGCTCTGGCACCATGTGAGCTGTCCCCCCGGTTTGTAAGGAGGTGTGCCGCAAGAAACGCATCGCCCTGGTAGTACCTCGTCAAGGCTGAAGGGAGTGGTCGGCTGTGGTCCGAACCGCAGCCCCACGAAAGCGGCCCTGACAGAGTGCTCGTTGCTATCCGCCGCATTCGTATCACTCACAGAGGAGGAAGTACATGAAGGCCGACAGACTCATCGTTCGACTATTGATCGCGATCCTGGCCATCGCCATGCTCGCCAGCTGCACCCCCGCAGCCACCCCTGCTCCGACAGTGGCACCGCAGCAGCCCACCGACGCGCCCAAAGCCGCAGCGCCGACCAGCGTGCCGGTTGCGCAACCCACCGTTGCACCCGCTGCGCCGACCGGCGTGCCGGTCGCTGCGCAACCCACCGTCGCACCCGCGGCGCCGGCCGCCTCCGGCACGCTCGACAAGATCCAGTTCCGTCTGAACTGGACGTACTACGGCGAGCATACGGGCTTCATTGTTGCCCGCGACATGGGCTTCTATAAGGATGAGGGCCTGAACGTCGAAATTATGGAAGGCAGCGGCTCGACCACGGTCTTGCAGCTGGCCGCCAACAAGACCAACCCGATCGCCTACGTCGATGCTGCAACGATGATCCGTGGCGTCGCCGCCGGCATGCCTGTCGAAGCAGTCGCCGTGATGCTCCAGCAGAGCCCCATGGCGTTCATTTACCGTGCCGATGCGGCCAAACCGACCAAACTCAGCGAAATCAAGGGCTCGAAGATCGCCATCACGGCTGGCGATGCCAGCCTCGCCATCTTCACAGCCTTCATGGGCAAGGCGGGCATGAAGGTCGACGACGTGCATATGATTACCGTCGCTACCGCTGCCTCTAAGGAACAGGCCGTGCTGAGCGGCCAGGCCGATGCCCTGCTGGGTTACTTCATGGACCAGGGCCCGCGCATGCAACTGCAGTCCGGCGTCAAGATGGGTTGGACCCGCCTGTACGACCTCAACGGGACCACGACTCTGAGCAGCGCCATCGTAGTCAATACCGACTGGCTCAAGGATGCCAAGAACCAGGATATCCTCAGGCGTTTCCTGCGTGCATCTCAGCGCGGGTGGCAGTGGACCCAAGACAACCCGAGCCAGGCCGCTGACCTGTTCATCAAGACGGCCACCGCCTTCAACACAGATATCGCCATGCTGGAGATCAAGGGCACGATGTCCATCGTCCGCTCTAAGGCCGCCGAAGGCAAGCCACTGGGCTGGTCTGCCGCATCCGACTGGAAGGATTCGCAGGACCTGCTGGCGACTTACGCCGGCCTGAGCCCCGTGGCTCCCGACGTAAACGTCTACTTCACGAACGACTACCTATCCGAAGTGCCATATCTACCGAAGAAGTAACGACTGAACCATGCCCCGCCCAGGTGACTGCCCGGGCGGGGCATTTGCATCCGTCAATAAATCGCTGGAGAAAGATGACCGATCCATTTATCCGCTTTCAGAACGTCAATAAGGTCTATCAAACGAAAAGTGGCACCGTACAGGCCTGTGTTGACGTGAGCCTGGACATCCAGGAATGTGAGTTCGTGGCAGTGGTCGGCCCCAGCGGCTGCGGGAAGACGACGCTGCTCAAAATGGTCGCCGGCCTGACTCCATACTCATCTGGCTCGATCACAATCGATGGGAAGCGCGTCACGGAGCCGCAGACCGAAGTTGGCATCGTCTTTCAAGACGCCATCATGCTCGATTGGCGTGACGTGCTCTCGAACGTCATGCTGCAGATCGACATCCGCAGGATGGATCAGGCCAGCCACCGCGCACTGGCGTTGGAACTGCTCCAAAAGACGGGCCTGACCGGCTTCGAGCACAAAAGGCCGTACGAGCTCTCAGGGGGGATGCGGCAACGCGTGTCGATCTGCCGCGCCCTGGTGCACGATCCGCCGCTGCTGCTGCTCGACGAGCCGTTTGGCGCGCTGGATGCGCTCACACGAGAACAGATCTCAATGGACATTCAGCATTTGTGGATGGACAAGCGCAAGACGGCGCTGTTCATCACGCACAGCATTCCCGAGGCCGTGCTGCTGGCCGACCGGGTCGTGGTGATGAGCCCCCACCCGGGCCGCATCGTCGAGATCATCAACATCGATTTGCCCCGCCCGCGCCGCCTCGACCGCGTGCCGCAGGTGTTCAATGAATACACCGGCCGGATCCGCGATATCTTCAAGGCCAGGGGCGTCCTGGCGATGGATTGAGACAATGCCTAACTACGTAGTCAGTCAGATAGATGAGATCGAGGCGCAACGCTGCCCGTGCGGGTTCACACGGCGGGCATTCCTGTCGCCCGGCAACCCCGTGGCCACGCTCCACCTCCTTGAAGTGCAGTCCGACGCGGCGCGCCATTATCACAAGCGGCTGACCGAGATGTACCTGATCCTGGAAGGCGAGGGCCAGATGGAGCTAGACGGCGAGCTCGTGCCCGTCAGGCCCATGACCGCCATTCTCATCAAGCCCGGATGCCGGCACCGCGCCCTGGGCCAGCTGCGTGTCGCCGTGATCCCTATCCCCGCGTTCGATCCGCAGGATGAGTGGTTCGACTGATGGCCGAGACCGCGATCGCTGCCGCGCGGGCCGCTCCTGCTGGCCGGCGTTGGACCAGTGTAGCGGGGGCCTGGATGGGAGTTGGCACAGGGCCGGGGGCGCTGTTGATGGGCGCCGGCCTGGCGGCGCGCCACGGATGGGCTGTTCCGGTGATCTCGGTTTTCCTCGGCCTACTCCTGCTCTCGGCAATCGTCTGGGTGCAGGGACAGTTGGGCCTTCTACCGCCCCTTGGCGAGGGCGCAAACCTGACACAAGTTGGACAGCGCTATTTGACGCCCAGCATGCGTCGGATCCTCGGCGCGCTGATCGGCATCGGCATGACGGGCTGGTTCGGTGTGAATGTGGGCATGGGTGCTTCGGCACTCGTCGCGCTGGGATCGCCGCTCGGGCTGCAGCGGTGGGTCGCCACGCTTCTGCTCGGCGTCCCGATCGCCCTCGTGGCCTTGCAGGGCATGCAAGGTTGGAATCGGTTGGCGACCGTTACCACCGCGTGTGTTCTGGCGCTCGTAGGACTGGTCACCTGGCGCTACCGCGCCGGTCCATTGCCCGTGACCCTGGGGAGCAACCTGCCCGATGCCGCCACCGACGTCGCGGTCCTGGTGGGCTACGTCGGCGTTTTCAGCCTGCGCGCGCCCGACTTCACGACCGGCATGTCGAGCCGGCGAGATCTTACGGCCGTGACCCTTCTGCTCAGCTTGCCCATGGTGATCGTCATCTTTGCCGGCGCGGTTCTGGCACAGCGCGCCGGGTCCTCGGACCTTATCGCCGTGTTGGCGGCGCCGGGCGGCATCGCCATCGGGAACATTTTGATAGCCCTGGCCGTGGTGGCCCCGACCTTCACAACATTCTACTCCGGCGCACCGGGCCTGCGCGCGGCGATCGGCATCGGCGAGAAGCCGGCCATGGTGCTCATGGCAGTGGTGGGGCTGGGCCTGGCCGCTGTCCATTTTGACGAGCTCTTGTTGCCGTGGCTAGGCGTGCTCGGCGCCGTGTTGCCGCCCACTATAGTGCCTCTGGCCGTCGAGTTCTACATACGAAGGCGCGGCCGCGCTCCGCGCCTCGTGCCGGTGTGGCCATGGCTGGCCGGCGCGGGGCTTGCCGCGATCCTGGCCCTGGCGCACAGCCCTGTGGCCATGCTGGCCGGCTTCCTGGCCATAGGCGCAGCGACAGCCATGTGGCGCAGCCAGCGGATGCCCGCGCGCGCGCGGCCATCCTGAGCGAGCAACCAGGGTCGACGTTTGTTATGAATGGAGCGAACCATTGGCACCTGATCGAATCAGCGTTGGATTGTTGGGATGCGGGTTCATCGCACACACGCACGTACGCAGCTTCCTCGAGTTTCCAGACGAGGTTCGTATCGCCGCGCTATGCGACCGTAGCGGCAACTGCGCCTGCGACCTGCGAGAGTACATCCGCACCTATGCGGCCCAGGAGGCGCACCGACTGAGCGAGGCGCTGGACCGCATAGACGACGCGGCGGAGCGAGAGCGCCTGGGAGCGCGATGTGCCGCACTCCAGGAGACTGCCAGCCGGGAGATCCGGGTCTATTCCTCCCGCCAGGAGTTGGCAGTTGATCCCGATGTGGCGTTGGTGGTGAATAGCACTCCGCCTTTCGTGCATTACCGCTCCACCCTCGATCTGCTCGAGGCGGGCAAGCATGTGCTGCTGGAAAAACCGCTGGCCGGCAGCCTGCGCCAGACAGACAGGCTGATTGCGGCGGCGGAGAGCCGCGGGCTGTGCTTCTCGATCGTCTCGCAGGGCCGCTTTGCCGACGACCAGCGGCGGATGCGCGAGCTGGTGCGCCACGGCAAGCTGGGCAAGGTCTTCCTGATGAAGGCCGACACGCATTGGTGGCGGCGAGATGACTATTACCGCGTGGGGTGGCGCGGCAACTGGGCCAGCGAGTGCGGCGGCGTGCTGCTCAACCACGCCTGGCACCTGCTCGACCAGGGACTGTTCATCATGGGACAGCCGCTCGCCCGAGTTTACGCTCAGATGGGCGCCTTTGTGCACGGTGTGCTGCGGGAAAAGAAGGTCGGCGGCGCGCCGATCGATGACACGATCGTGGCACTACTGACGTTTGCCGATGGCAGCCTGGGCGAAGTGACCGGCGCAGTGACGCTGCACATCCAGCGGGCGCAGCTCGAGGTGTACGGCAGCCGGGCCGCGGCTCTGTTGAACCCCTGGCAAGTCGATTCGCAGGACGTGGCTTACGCGGCCGAGGTGCGAGAATGGGCCGCCACCTGTATCGAACCGATGCCGCTGTCCTGGCTGCCGAGCCAGACCAGCACCCAGCAGTACATGGACCCGTCCTGGCCGCACACGCCGCAGGTGCGCGATGTGCTGGATGCCATCCGGGATGGGCGCCAGCCACTCATCTCCGGCCGCGAGGGTCGGTCGACGCTGGAGGTGGTCCTGGCCACCTATAAATCGGCCTTGACCGGCCAGCCGGTAGATCTGCCGCTGCGGGCCGACGATCCGTTCTACGATGGTGTGCTAGCCGCGCTTGACCCGGCCGCCCAACGGCTGCCCATCGATTGACCGGCTGCCCATCAGGCATCAGATGAGGAGACCATGCCCATAGATCAGGCCCGGATGCAGAACAAGATTGGCGCTGCCTTTGACTTCGCCGGTAGGCAGTTGGGGCAGCTCATCGAAACCTATCCCGACTACTTCCCCATGTACACCATCGGCGGTAAGTGGAAGCACGGCGGCGAGGCGTGGACCAACTGGTGCGAGGGCTTTTTGGGCGGCCAGCTCTGGCTGATGTTCCGCCACACCGGCGATCCGTACTGGCGGGCCAAGGCCGAGCACTACTCGCGCCTGATTGAGCACCGTAAGACCGACCGCGATGTGCACGACCTGGGCTTCCTTTTCTGGTCGACCTGGCGGCGCTGGTACGAGGTCACCCGCGACCCACACAGCAACCAGGTGGTGGTGGAGGCGGGGCAGACGTTGAGCCTGCGCTTCAAAGAACGCGGTCAGTACCTGCGCTCGTTCGTGGCCGACGAAAGCCTGTTCATCGATATCATGATGAACGTCGGCATTATCTTCTACGCCGCGCAGCAGACGGGCGACCGCGAGTTGCTGCGCAAGGCCACTCGGCACTGCCTGACCACGCGCCGTTACCTTGTGCGCGGCGACGGCAGCACGTCGCACGAGGGTATCTTCAACACCGAGACGGGCGAATTCCTCCGCCAGACGACGCACCAGGGCTGGCGCGACGATTCCTCGTGGGCGCGAGGTCTGTCCTGGGCGCTTTATGGCTTCGGCACCGTCTACTCGTTTACGCGCGACGCCCGCTTCCTGGCCACGGCTGAGGCATGCGCAGCTTTCTACATGGAAAACACACCGCCGCACGGCGTGCCGCCCAATGACTGGGCCGAGCCCAACCCGGCGTTGCCCTACGAGAGTTCGGCAGCTGCGATTGCGGCCAGTGGGCTGCTCGACCTGGCAAAGCTGGCGGGCGACGCCACCCGCGGACGGCGCTATCACGACTATGCTCTGCAGATCCTCGACACGCTGACCGAGCCCGCGTTCCTGGCAGTCGAAACGCCCGGCTGGGAAGGGATCTTGAAGCACGGCATGTATCACCAACGGCGGGGCCTGGGCGTCGACGAGAGTGTGATGTGGGGCGAGTACTTCTTTCTGGAAGCGCTGTCCAAGGTGCTGGGCTATGAATGAGCGCGTGGCAATGATCACTGGTGCCGGGCGAGGCATCGGGCGGGGCATCGCGGTCGCGCTGGCCGGACGCGGCTGGCGCGTGGTCATCAATTACCTCAGCAACCGTGAGGCCGCAGCCGTAGCGTTGGCGCTGGTTCAGGCTGCCGGCGGCGATGGCCTGCTGGTGCAGGGCGACGTGGCCGTTGGCGAGGCGCGCAGCCGCCTGGTCGAGACTACATTAGAGACACTCGGCCGCATCGACCTGCTGGTAAACAACGCCGGCATGGCCCCGCGCCGGCGGGCGGATATGTTGGAGATGAGCGAAGCCAGCTACGACGAGGTGATGGCGGCCAACTTGAAGGGGCCGTTCTTCCTGACCCAGATCGTGGCCCGGGCCATGATCGCGGCGCTGGCCCAAGGGCGAAGCACCGACCCGGCCATCGTCAACATTGGCTCCATGAGCGCCTACACTTCGAGCGTGAACCGGGCAGAGTATTGCCTCTCCAAGGCCGGCGTGGCGATGATGACCAAGGTCTACGCCGACCGGCTAGCCGAGTACGGCATTCGCGTCTACGAGATTCGGCCGGGCATCATCCACACCGAAATGACGAATGTCGTGCAGGCCAAGTATGATCGCCTGATCGGCGAGGGGCTGACGCCCATCAGGCGCTGGGGCGAGCCGGAGGATGTGGCCCGGGCCGTGCTCGCGATAGCCGAAGGCTACCTGCCTTACTCGACGGGTGAGGTGATCAACGTCGACGGCGGCCTGCATCTACAGAGACTATGAGGTAAAGGGGAATGAGCTATCATCGCGTGGCGGCCTTCAAGACGGCCGCAGCGTTCAACGCACACCTGGCTGAAATCGGGGCCGACCTGCCGTTTGATGACGATCTGGAGAGGGGGCCAGATGCTGCCCTGGCCCAGCCCTACCGGCTGCCCGATGGCACCACCATCGGCAACCGGTTTGCGATTCTGCCCATGGAAGGCTGGGATGGCGAGCCTGACGGCCGGCCGAGCGAGCTGACCATCCGCCGCTGGCGGCGCTTCGGGCTGAGCGGCGCCAAGCTGATCTGGGGCGGCGAGGCAGCGGCTGTCCGCCACGATGGCCGTGCCAATCCGAATCAGCTCATGATCAACGAAGCCAATCTGCCCGCGCTGGCTTGCCTGCGCGAAACGCTCGTCAGCACGCATCGCAGCAAATTTGGCCAGAGCGATGACCTGCAGATCGGTCTGCAACTGACCCACTCAGGCCGCTTCTGCCGCCCGAACGACAAGAAACGGCTCGAGCCGATGATCCTGTATCATCACCCGGTGCTCGATCGCAAGTTCGGCCTTCCGGCCGATTATCCGGTGATGAGCGACGACGATATCAAGCGCCTGATCGACGATTTCGTCGCGGCAGCGCGGCGCGCACAACGGGCCGGCTTCGCCTTTGTTGATATCAAGCATTGCCACAGCTACCTGGGCCACGAGTTCCTTAGCGCGTTCGAGCGGCCCGGCCCTTACGGCGGCCCGTTCGAGAATCGCACGCGTTTCCTGCGCGAGATCGTGGCCGGCATCCGGGCGACGGCGTCCGGCCTGGGCATCGGCGTGCGCTTCAGTGCCTTCGATTTCGTGCCCTTCCGGCCCGGCCCGGACGGCACGGGCGAGCCCGAGCCATTCCCCGGCGAGCGCTACGGCTACGCCTTTGGCGGCGACGGCACGGGCACGGGCATCGACCTGACAGAACCCAAGCGCTTCGTCGATCTGCTGGCCGAACTCGACATTCCATTGGTCTGCATCACATGCGCCAGCCCCTACTACAACCCGCACTTGATGCGGCCGGCGCTCTTCCCGCCTTCGGACGGCTATGGGCCGCCCGAGGACCCCTTGCTGGGCGTGGCGCGCGCCGTGTGGGTGGCGGGGCAACTCAAGCAGCACCGCCCCGAGCTGGCGTATGTCGGCTCGGGCTACACCTACCTGCAGGAATGGCTGCCTCAAGTGGCACAACACATGGTACGTACGGGCCGCGTCGACTTCGTCGGCCTGGGCCGGATGACGCTCTGCTACCCCGACCTGGCGGCTGACGTGCTGGCGGGCCGGCCGCTGCAGCGCAAGCGTATCTGTCGCACCTTCAGCGACTGCACCACGGCGCCCCGGAATGGCATGGTCTCTGGTTGTTACCCGCTCGATCCCTTCTACGCCGAAAGGTCGGAGGCCGGGCAACTGGCCGCTGTCAAGGGTCAGAAAAAGTGAGGCAAACGATGGCGGCATCGAAGATTACGACCACGTACGAGGGGATGATCGCATGACGACGCCAAAGCGCGTTAGATTTGCTGTCGCCCATATCAACCACCACCACATCTACGCGCAAGTCGAGCAACTTCTCGTTGCGGGCGCGGAACTGGTATTCTTCTACGCACCCGAGCCAGATCTGGCGCACAAGTTCGCCACGGCCTACCCGCAGGCCACGGCAGCGCGCTGCGAAGAGGAAATCTTTGAAGACGACAGCATTCAACTTGTCGTGACCTCGGCCATCCCTTGCGAGCGGGCCGGGCTAGGGATGCGCGTGATGCGCCACGGCAAGGACTTCCAGACCGATAAGCCAGGCTTCACCACGCTCGATCAGTTGGCTGACGTGCGCCGGGTGCAGACTGAGACGGGGCAGATCTACTCCATTTCCTACAACGAACGGCTGCAAGTGCGGGCCGCCATGAAGGCGGGCAAACTGATCAAGTCCGGGGCGATCGGCAAAGTGATTCAGATGGTGGGCATGGGCCCCCATCGTATCCATCCGCCGGAGCGCGAGCCCTGGTTCTTCGAACGCGACAAGTACGGCGGCATCCTGGCCGATATCGCTTCGCACCAGTTCGAGCAATTCCTCTACTACACCGGCTCGACTGAAGCTGAGATCGTCTCGGCGCAGGTGGCAAATTTCGGCCATCCGCAGCATCCAGGGCTGGAAGACTTTGGCGATGTGGTGCTGCGCGGTAATGGCGGCATGGGTTACATTCGCGTCGACTGGTTCACGCCGCAAGGGCTGGATGCGTGGGGCGACGGACGCACCTTCATCCTGGGCAGCGATGGCTACATCGAGCTGCGCAAGTACATCGACATCGCTGGCCGGCCGGGTGGAGACCACCTCCTGCTGGTCGACCACAAGGGCATCCAGTACATCGACTGCAGCGGGGAACCCTTGCCTTACGGCCGGCAACTGGTCTACGACATCATTCACCGGACAGAAACGGCCCTGCCGCAGCAGCACTGTTTCCTGGCCTCCGAGTTGGCACTTAAGGCTGAAGCGCAGGCCACGCGCCTGGGCTATCTGGGATCATAATATGAGAATCGAACACATCGGCTACCCGGCCGGCCAGCCGGCCCAGGTGGCGCAGTGGTACGGGCAACACCTGGGCTTCCGCATCGCCCGCAGCCAGGAGCAGCCGCCTTACACGCACTTCCTGGTGGATGGTGCGGGCCAGGGCGTGATCGAGATCTACAATTACGAAGAGGTGCCGCCGCCGGATTACTGGCGCCAGGACCCGTTGCTGCTGCACCTGGCGATCGAGGTGGAAGCGGAGTCGATCGAGGCGGCGACCGAGCGGCTGCTGGCCGCGGGCGCAACCGTGGCAAAGGCCATGGTCACCACCGCCGCGGGCGACCGCCTGATCATGCTGCGCGACCCATGGGGCTTCCCGCTGCAGTTGGCCAGCCGGCAGGTGTCGCTGCGCTAGGCGAGGGGGGACCTCCCGTTCGGCCCCTCCTGGCGCACAGGAGGGAAGAGCCGCGTCACACAACCCGCTGGCGTTGGCCCTCGCGGGTGGCGCGGTAGGCTGCTTCCATGATGCGCCAGACGGCAACGGCGTCTTCGCCGGGGAGCGGCGAAGGTTGGCCAGCGAGCAGGCAAGGCACCAACGCGGCGATCAGGTCGCCGTGCATCCAGACGGCGCGCGGGTAGCGGCGTTCCTCCGGCTCGCGGCCGCGGCGCTGCAGCAACAGGCGGCCTTCGGACAGCGGTGAGGCCAGCATGCGGCCGGCCGTGCCAATGATCTCCAGTTCGTTTATCGGCACCGCCGGGCGCCACGAGGTGAGCAGGGAAGCCACCGCGCCGCCCGCGCTGACCAGGTGCACGTCGGCGGTTTCCTCAACTTCGGACGCAGTTGCGGATGGCCGCATATCGGCCCAGACGCTGACGATCTCCCCCAACAGATAGCGCAAGAGATCGACCCAATGGCTGCCGCCGTTGGCCAGCGCGCCACCACCAGAGGCGGCCGCGGTGTTGTACCAGGCACGACCGTTGCCCGTGTGATCGAGCAACAACACGCGGGCGGCCACTACCTCGCCGAGCTCACCCTCGGCCAGCAGCCCGGCCATGGCCTGGACGATGGGCCAGAAGCGGCGATAGTAGGCAACCGTCAGCGAAGTGCCATGGGCACGGCAAACGTCGGCGCCTGCCTGAGCCTGTGCGGCGCTGGTGCCCATCGGCTTCTCACACAGGATCATCTTCTTGCTGCTGGCCGCAACCTGTTGCAGATGTTCCAGGTGGCGATTATGCGGCGAGGCGATGTAGACGGCGTCCACCTCTGAGTCGGCCAGCAAGCTTTCGACATCGCCGTACCAGCGCGCCGCGCCGTGGCGGCGGGCGAATTCCTCCGCCATGGCGGCATCGCGCCGCATGACGGCTACCAGTTGAGAATTGGGGGTAGTGTAAAGCGCCGGCCCGCTCTTGCGCTCGGCCACATCGCCGCAGCCCAGGATACCCCAACGAATGACCTTCGCTGGCTCGTCAGTTCTCATAGCGTTTAACACCTCTCTGATCGAATCTCAGATCGCCCGAACGGCAGCCCACAGCGGGCTGCACAGGATAGGACCTTGTGCGAGTCGTCGTTCAACGGTGATTGTTGCGCGCCCAGGTCTCGTCGTCTAGCAGAGTCACCACCCGGAAAGACTCGGCATAGTTCATCTCTTTGCCTTTGGCCCGCTCCTGCGCCCAGTTCTTGATCCGCTCCTCGGGGTCCCAGTCCTTCATCTGGCTCCGGTGGGCGCGCAATGCCGCAACTTTGATGTCCATCGTCTCGTCGATGTTGACGAATAGCTCGCTTTGTCCCCGGCCTGTCACATACACTTTGCGTGGCTTGTGCGGCCCGAGACCCTCGGCAGCCAGATCTTCGAACAAGTTGGGCTGCCCGGCAGCCGGGAACACGGCATCAAGCGCGGCGGTGGACGCGGCACGGTGATCCGGATGGTTAATATAGTCATCTCCCGCAAAGACGATGGTCGGGTCACCCGTGATCACCATTTCAGGACGGAAGCGGCGGATCTCGCGCACCAGCTTCCTGCGCAACTCGAGCGTTGCCTGTAAGAGCCCGTCCGGCTCGCGCAGAAAGATCACTTCCTTGACGCCCGCGATCTCGGCGGCAGCGCGCGCTTCAGCCTCGCGGATCTCCGTCGCCCGAGCTCTGGTCATGCCGGGTTCATCAATCCCTACGTCGCCGCTGGTGCAGAGAACGTAAGCGATCCGTGCACCGGCCTTGACCCAACGGGCCATCGTACCCACGCAGGTGAATTCGATGTCATCCGGGTGCGCCACGATGGCCATGGCGCTCTCTGGCACGTAAAATGCACTCATCGACAATATCTCTCCTTGCTCATGTGTCACTTCCACAGCATTCTACCCGGCCTGGCGTTCGCTCGCAACCCACAACTCGGATCGCAACCTGATGCGCCCGACCGCTCGGCGACGGGCTACCACCGTCACCGGTTGAAGCAGGAGAAAATCCGTCGCGACTCGTTTAACTGCTGGCGCCGCTGTAACGTCGCACCCCAGCTCGCTATACGCGCGAGGCCACGAGCATGCTCACCTAACATTTCGGCGTCCACATCCATTCCCGGGGTCCGGGACAACGCTTGACGCTGTCGCACTGGCGTATCAGCGCGCACACGCCGACGCTTGTTCGGCATCCTTGGTTGACGAATCAGTCGTAATGAGTGTCAGAGACTATTTAGACCAGCTAATCCTGCATGGCATTGCGGTCCGCTTTGGCGTGATCTTCGGCTCGCAGGCGTCTGGTTCTACCACTCGCTGGAGCGATATCGATCTTCTGGTTGTTTCGCCGCGCTTCGATGGCCCGCGCAATCGCCAGGATGTCAACTTGTTATGGCGCCTGGCGACGCGGACCGATAGCCACATTGAACCGATTCCGTGTGGCGACGGCAATGGCAAGAGGATTATGGCAGCTCGATTGTGGAGGTGGCACGTAGAGACGGGCAACGGGTTACTACTTCAGAGGATCTCCAGAGCATTTCCTCCTGACCCCGACAGTACTCCGGAGGAGATGCCCAAGTTCTCGCAGTACATGATCGAGGTCCAGCGGAATGCACCTGCTTGCCCGCGCCCATCTCGCGTTACCAGAAGCAGCCCTCAGGCGCGCCGGCCGAAAATGGGACGGCGGATGCGGTCGGCAGCGTAGCCGAGGCCAGGGCCGGCAAGAGTGGCTGTAGGCGCGACGCCGCCGCGAATCTCGACGACGGCAGGGTGCACTTCGGCTTCAGGCGCGGACGTGGCCGGATAGAACTGGCGCGAGTTGGCCTCCACACCCATCAGCGGGTGCAGATGCGCGGCCAGGCCCACCGAATGCAACAGGGACAGGCCGGGATTGGTCAGGTCTTGCACGGTGTATGGGATGCCGGCCTGCTCAGCGCGCGCGGCCATCAGCAGGGCCATGGTGTGGCATTTGCAGGTCTTGAGGGCCACGCCCGACCAGCCCAGGTCCAGGGCCAGGTCCATCTCGGCAAAGCCGGTCAGGCTCTCGTCGAGGATCACTGGCTTGAGGGCCGAAAGGGCGCGCATGTCAAAGCGGTGACCGCGCAGATCGCGCTCAGTCGGCTGCTCGACGTAGAGAAGGGCATCGTAGGCCGCGGGATCCCTCTCCGCGAGCCGATGCAGCAACTCGATCATGTAGGCCGGACTGTCGCACTGCTCATTAGTATCAGCCGAAAGACGCAGCCGCTCCGTCCCGCCGTTCATCTGCGCCCGGGCCTCGCACGCAATGCGATACACATCGATCGTGCGCTCCAGGTCCCAGGCCAGGTCGGTCCCGCGCAGCTTTATCTTGAGACAGAAGAGGCCATCACGCTGAATCCAGGCGTCGAGCGAGTTGGGCCAGCCATCGGCCGGCGCGTTGGGGAGAACATCGGCGGCGCGCAGGGCGTCCAGGCCACCAACCAGGTGAAAGACCGGGACAGCAGCGGACATTTGCGGCCGGATATAGTCGCTCAAGTAGCGGCCACGGAAATCGGGACCGAGGTGGGCTGCAAGGTCGTGGCTGACGAAGTCCGGGCCGTAACCGGTGTAGCTGGAAATACCGTTGACCAGGCCAAAGGCATCGTGCAGCGCTGCGTCGGCGGGCGAGGCGCACACCAGCGAAGCCAGGTATGGCAGCCCTTCGATCAGTTCCATCTCGCTGCTCACGGCCCGGCCGATGCCCGCCAGGTCTTCCTCGACGGCCAGGAAGATTCCCAATGGATGGCCAAAGCCGGGATAATCGGCCAGGCGACAGCAGAAGCGCTCGACCACATGGCGCATGGCCCGATCGCGCACCTCATGCGGAATGGCCGGGTTGGGAAAGGCCCAGAAATCTGAGAGGAAGATCGCGCCCCAGCCTTCGGCCATTCGGCCTCGGCGGTTTTCGACGCGGGCGCGCACGTGGCAAAAGGTGATGGCGTCCTGAATCACCGCGCCGAACTTTAGAGGTGTGCGGGCGCGCTCTTCCAGGTAAATGGGCTCGATCTCCAGAATGCGGATATCGGAATCAGGCATATGGATTTCCTTGTGAGCGGCGCCGGGGCTCTGCGTGGCCCCGGCCGGTTGCTGGGGCCAGTATAACGCATGGCGGGCACGCCGGTCAACTGGCCGTATTATCTGGCATGATGCGGGGCGCAACAGATGGTTGCGCAAACAAAGGACCCCGCTGGGAGGCGGGGTTCAATACGGGAGTTATCGAAGTCCCCCCAAGGAGATTCGAACTCCTGTACCAGGCTTGAAAGGCCTGTGTCCTGGTCCACTAGACGATGGGGGGGATTAATTGTTCCGCGCGGCACTGACGCAGATTCTACCAGAGCCGGGCGTAGCGGTCAAATTGCGAGCGAAAGTTCAGCGCCCGCCAAACGTTCCCCCGCTTCAGCGCGCTTCGTATAGCCCGCGCAGTTCCTCGCGCTGCCCCGGCCGCATCAGCCCCTTGCGCTCGCGCGCGTCCAGCAGCTTGTCCAGCGCGCCGGGTGGGAAGGGGAGCAGGCTGCCCGCCTGGCCCCCGGCCATCTGCAGCAGCTTGAGGGTGACCTCGGCCGCGTTCTCGACTTTCTCGAGCTTCAGGTAGGCGTCGAGCGGGCTCTGCCCGAGCGTGACGCTGCCATGGCGCTGCAGCACCAGCGCGTCGTAGCGCCCGACCAGCTCGCGGATCACCGCCGCGCCCTCCGCGCTGGACGGCGTGGCGTACTCGGTCACCGGGATGTAGCCCAAGAGGACGATCACTTCGGGCAAGCCGCAGCGGGCGGGCGAGATCCCGGCCATTGAGAGCGCGGTCGCGGTCGCCGGGTGGGCGTGGACCACCGCC
>JADGQF010000211.1 GCA_017882045.1 Anaerolineales bacterium | reverse complement strand
GGAAACTGCGGGAGCCAAGGAGATGGAAACTGCGGGAGCCGAGGAGATGGAAACTGCGGGAGCCGAGGAGATGGAAACTGCGGGAGCCGAGGAGATGGAAACTGCGGGAGCCGAGGAGATGGAAGCGAGCGCAGAGGAGATGGAAACTGCGGGCGCCGAGGAGACGGAAGCGGGCGCCGAGGCTCCCGCGACTGAAGTGCTTGAGGCCGAGCCGGTGGTCGAGACCGCTGAGCCCGTCGCCGAAGCCCAGCCTGTTGAGGACGCTGCCGCGGCTGAAGAGACCGTCGCAGCGGATATGGCAGCCCAAGCCGATCAAATGGCCGAGGAAGGGCCAGCCGCCGATCCTGCAACTGAACAATCGGAAGAGCCGGTAGCGTAACCGTCGTCTGTACCGGCGCCCCAGTTGGCTACGGTTGGATCAAAGATGATGACACCGGATGACGCAGTAGCCGAAGCCCGTGCCCGGCTGCAAGCTGAACGGGCCGAGGTCATGGATGAGCTAGATACCCTACACGTCCGCCTTGAAACCAAGGGGGATTACGGCCTGGGCGAGGGTGATCCCATGATCTATCAATGGGAGCTCAACCTCGCACTATGTAAGCGCGCCGAGCAGCACCTGGCGGAGATTGACGAGGCCCTGGGGCAGCTTGACAGGGGAGTCTATGGACGCTGCGACCGCTGCGGCAAGGCAATCGAGCCCGAACGCCTGGCCGTATTGCCTCACACCAGGGCGTGCAGCCAGTGTGCGCAACGCCGGCGTTGATCCTGTCCCATCGACGGAAGCACTGACCTGAGCACTGACGTAAGCAGCGAACGCCCGGCACCTGCCGGGCGTTCGTCTATCAGCGTGAGTAGCACGTATAACGTAGCAAGCAGCAAGCAGATGACTGTACCCGCCTCTGCCCCTCTAACCATCATTCTGACCCACGAGCACGCCGATTTTGACGCGCTGGCCAGCCTGTTTGCTGCATTCAGGCTTTACCCACACGCCGTGCCCGTGCTTCCGAGGCAGATGAACCGCAACCTGGAAGAGTTCCTGACGCTCTATCGGGACGTGCTGCCATTCGTCCCGCTGGATGATCTTCAGCGACGGCGCGTGGATCACGCGATCGTGGTGGATACGCAAGCCGTCCAGCCCGTGCGCGGCATGCACCCGGATACCACCGTCCATATTTTCGATCATCATCCTCTCTTGCGTGAACTGCAGCCGGGTTGGACCTACACCGGCGACGAGA
The DNA here is from genome assembly GCA_017882045.1 of Anaerolineales bacterium. Taxonomy (GTDB): domain Bacteria; phylum Chloroflexota; class Anaerolineae; order CG2-30-64-16; family CG2-30-64-16; genus JADGQF01. The sequence goes on along the minus strand of JADGQF010000211.1, from coordinate 7,056 downwards.
CTGGTGCGACTACTACTTTGCTGGTCGAGAAGATGGTCGACCAGGGGATCACCGTCGGCGCGACGGAGGCCACCCTTTTACTGCTCGGCATCTACGAGGATACAGGCGCGTTGAGTTTTGAGACTACGACGCCGCGCGACCTGCGGGCAGCCGCCTGGCTGCTCCAGCAGGGTGGCAACCTGCTGCTCGTCAACAAGTTCTTGCATCATCCATTGACTGATGAGCAGCGTGCGCTCTATCAGCAATTGGCCGACAACAGCCAACCTTTCCAGTTCAGTGGTCACTCGGTGATCATTGCCAGCGCGACCGTGCGCGAGCCGGTGGCGGAAATCTCTACTTTGGCTCACAAGCTGCACGAGCTCTACGAGCCTGACGCACTGTTCATGCTTGTTGATATGGGCGAGGTGATCCAACTGGTGGCGCGCAGCACCAGCGATGCTATCCACGTGGGTGAGATTGCCCAGGCGCTGGGCGGCGGCGGCCACAGCAAAGCGGCGGCTGCAGTGATCCGCGCAGGCTCTTTAGCCGGCGTTTTTGAGACCCTGGTGTACTTGCTAGAGACCCGCGTGCGCCCTACAGTTTCCGTCGGCCAGATCATGTCATACGGCGTGCCACAGACGCTGTCGCCCGACGCGACGATCGGTGAAGCTGCCGAGCGCATGCGTCGCTACGGATTCGAGGGTTTCCCCGTGTTGGAGGACGGCCGTATCGTAGGCATGCTGACGCGCCGTGAGATCGACCGTGCGGTCCATCACGGTCTGGGCCGTCATCCCGTTGGACGCTATATGCGGGCGGGCGAGGTTTTTGTCACGCCGGGCGACTCCATTGAGACCTTGCAGAAAGTGATGACCGACCATGACTGGGGTCAAGTACCCGTGTTGGACCCCAACACCGGCGAGTTATTGGGCATCGTCACTCGCACCGACCTGATCAAGCAATGGACCGGCGCTTCGCCGCGCAGCGGCGAGACGCTGGAACAGCGCATGGCCGCTGGCCTGCCTCCCCGCCTGCTGGATTGGTTACGGCAGGCCGGCGTTTCGGCCGAGGAACTGGGCTACCGCCTGTACGCAGTGGGCGGGTTCGTGCGCGATCTGATTCTGGGCGTGCCCAACTTCGACATCGACCTGGTGGTGGAGGGCGATGCCATCCAGTTGGCCCAGCGCCTGGCCGAGCGGCTGGGCGGGCACGTGAGCAGCCACCGGCGCTTTGGCACTGCCAAATGGATCGTGCCCGACGAACTGCGCGCGCGTGGCAACGGAAATGGCTTGCTACCCGCGTCGCTGGATTTTGTTACTGCCCGAACCGAGTTTTACGAGCACCCGACGGCGCTGCCCACGGTCGAGCGTAGCACCATCAAGCAGGATCTGCATCGCCGCGACTTCACGATTAATACCCTCGCCATTCGCCTGGACTCCCAACGTTGGGGCGAGTTACTCGACTTCTACGGCGCCAAGAAGGACCTGGACGAGGGGACCATCCGGGTGCTGCACAGCCTTAGCTTCGTCGAGGATCCGACGCGCATCCTACGCGCCGCGCGCTTCGAGCAACGCTTCGGCTTCACGATAGAACCGCGCACAGAGAAGTTGATCGCTGACGCGCGCGATTTGCTGGCTCGCGTGAGTGGTGAGCGAGTGCGTCACGAGATATTGCTGGCCATGGACGAGGCAGAGCCGGAGAAGGTGCTGTGCCGTCTGTCGGACCTGGGGGTGCTGCAGGTGCTGCAGCCTGAGTTGCAGTGCGACGGTTGGTTGCGCGAAAAGGCGCGCGATCTGCGCGCTCAGGTCACTCTTGTACAGGACGCGCGCAGCCAGGTCCCGCCACACATGGCCATCTCTGAGCACGCCTCAGCGCGACTACACCTGGCCCTGGTCACCTATCGCCTGTCCGGCGACGCGTTGGAGCAGTTCATCGAGCGCTTTCGCCTTCTCAAGGGGGATCGAGACCTGCTACTCGAAGTAGCGCGTCTGCGCGAGCGGCTGCCGCGCCTGACGGAGAACAGTTTGCCGGCGAGCGGCATCGTCGACTTGCTGGACGAGTCAAGCGACGAGGCGCGATTGCTCATGCGCGTCGCGTCCGATTCATGGCTGGTCCGCCAGCGGTTGGACCAGTACCAGCGCCGGCTGCGCCATGTCCGGTCCATCCTCCAGGGCGATGATCTGCGGCGTATGGGCATCCAGCCTGGTCCGATTTACGGCGACATTCTGCGGCGTCTGCGCGCCGGTCGTCTCGACGGGCAGATCAGCTCGCGGGCCGAAGAAGAGGCCATCGTAAAAGAAATGCTCGTCTTGTAGTCTTCTTGTAATTCTGCGTACAATCGCCGTGTCTCTCATCCGCCTCGGGCGTTTATAGGGTGAGAGGACACATAGACTTCGCTGTAGGGAAACCGGGCAGCCGGTTGTTAGAGGCGGCGCCAGGTATTCTTGCGCGAACTGCCCCCGACGGTGTATGATGACTGTCGGGCCTTCTCTTTTTCCCGGTCCCTTTCCTTCACGACCTCTCTTGGCCGAACTTCCGCCGTCGCCCGTATCCCATTCCTTGCAGGCATTTGTAAGGTTTCGATCCGTATCCCGGCAGGAGTTCATTCGTTCATACCATTGAGCCTGAACATGCAGGCCCCAATTACAGACACACAAATCATAGCACTGCTCCCGGGTTGCCAGTGCGGTGACTGCGCAGCGATAGAGGGGCTCTACGATCTCTACGCTGACCGGCTCTACCGTTATCTGCTCGCGCGCATTGGTGATCCGGAAGTGGCCGCGGACCTGACCGTTGAGTTGTTTGTGCGGGTGATCAAAAAGGTCGCCGGCTTCCGTTTGAACAACTCCCGGCCGGCGGCATCTTTCAGCGCCTGGCTCTACCGCATCGCAGCCAACCTGGCGGCCGATTACCGGCGCCAACAAGGTCGCCGGCGGGAAGTCAGCCTGGACGAACAACTGTCACTGCTGGCCAAGGAGCCTTGCCCCGAGCACAGCGCCGAACAGCGCGAAGTTGGGCGGCGTCTGGCCCAGGCGATCGAAACGCTTAGTGAAGATCAGCGTCTCGTCATTATCGGTAAGTTTGGCGAAGAGATGAGCAATTTGCAGATCGCTGAATGGCTCGGCAAGACGGAGGGTGCCGTGAAAGCGCTGCAACATCGTGCCCTACGCGCCCTGGGGAAGTTATTGGGGGCGGAGGAGGTCTGAGATGGACCTGGCCACTATCCTGGACGACTGCGTGCATCGCATGCGAGGAGGAGAAAGCGTCGAGGATTGTCTGGCCGATTATCCAGAACAAGCCGCAGAACTGGCGCCAATGCTACGTGCGGCTAGCGCTTTGCAGTGGCTAGCCGGGTTTCGCTTGCCGGATGCCCGCCGGCAGCAAACCCGAACGGCGTTGCGCCAGGTAGTCGCGGCCAGCCAGGCGATGCCCAAACGTCCGGCCTGGCTGGCGTTTTGGGTGCGGCCCGCAGTACGTGCGTTGGCCGGCGTTGCCGTAGCCCTGGTGTTCCTCACTTTTGCGATCACCACGGTAGCGGCCAGCCGGCCGGGTGACCTGGCCTATCCCGCGCGTGTGATGGCCGAACGAAGCACTTTGCTCCTTCAGCGTACTCCTGATGGGCAAGCTTCGGCTCCGTTAAGGCTTGCTAATCATCGCCTCTCTGAACTGGAAGCCGGGTTGGCATTGCCCGGCCGTGCCTACAATCCTGCGCTGGACGCCCTGCTGGATGAAGACAAAGGCCTCGCCGACCTGACCCCGCACATGCCCGCGCCGGCGCGCGAGCAGGTAGCCAGGCAGGTCGCGGCTCATGCCGGGCAACTGGAAGCGCTGGCGCAGGGTGCGCACGAACCGCAAATAGCGAATGCGCTGCGCCGTGCGGCCGTTGCGACCAACGCCCTGGCCGAGAGCATCCTTGAGCACAACCGCAAGGCGGATCCTGCTCCCGGCAGTCCGACGCCCGCTCCGCAGGCGACGCCTGCAGCGAAGGCGCCGGCAGCCGAGCGGCAAGTGCCGGAAAGCAAACAGAAGGGCGGAGCCACGGGCCTCCGGACGCAGTCAGCCCACAGAACCGCGCGCTAAGCAGATATCCGGGGCGGCCTTACATCGAAGCTTCCGAAGTCGTGCGCGAATTCGGAAGCTTCGACGCGTGGGGCGCCGGCTCGCCTGCCGGCAGGCCGGCGCCCTTTGTTTGATTCCCACTTACGGTTATGCTATACTCGAAAACGGTCTCGCCGTTTAGTATTTCACAATGAGGAGGGAGCAATGGGCTACCGGACTCTGTCCTTGGGCCTGGTGCTACGGGCCTTGTTTCTCGACACCAGTGCCTACGATGCGATGCGCGACGACGATAATCCCTTTGTGGAAGGGGCTTTCCTGGTGGTCGTCGTCGGCGCATTGACGGCCCTCTTGAGCCTGGTCGGGCAACTGATCGCCTGGGCCAGTACACCCTCTCTAACGGCCATCCGTGACATTATCCTGGACGTTTACAAGCGCCAGGCATTTTGGGCCGCCATCGCCAGCAACGCGCAGGCTCAAGCCATCTTTAACTCCTGGTGGGATCTCGCCTGGCGCGTCTTGCCACCCCTGTTTGGCGCCCCGAATCCGGCCACCGCAGCTTTGAACATCCTGGTGTGGCCGGTGCTGGGCTTGCTCGGTTGGCTGATCTACGGTCTGCTGGCATTCGGGTTCGCGCGCTGGCTGCGCGGCGCCGGCACCCTCAATCAGACCCTCGGCACGACGGCACTGGCCGTTTCGCCGTTGCTGCTGCGAGGGCTGGGTTTCATCCCGTTCCTGACCATAGGCGCCGTGCTGAGCACCTGGCAACTGATCTGCCGTTATAAGGCCCTGCGTGCCGTTCACCGGCTCTCCTGGCAGCGTACCGTCTGGGTGACCATCTTGCCCTTCGCGGCTTACTTGTTGTTCTGGTTGTTGATCGCCGGCGCGAGCGCGGGCGTCATCGCCACGTTGGTAGGGAGGTGAGCCATGGCTGACGAATTCCTTGGCATGCTGCGCGGCGCTCTCACGTTCAATACCGACTTTTTCCGCCGTTTTCATGCCCGCCACGACGTTTTCCTGCGCGGCGTGGTGGTTGTAGCCCTGGTGGCACTGATCGCCGCCTTGCCCCTGTTTGTCATCAATCTGGTCAACGGCCTGAGCACGCGGGGCGGTCAGGCCAACGAATTCACGCAGCAGTATCAGCAGGCCCTGCAACGCATGATGCCTTTCATGCAGGGTGTGCCGCCCGAAGCCCTGGCCTCCATGAACCAGGGTTTCGAGGTGGGTAGCGAGATCGCAGCCCGTATCGAGGCGCTGCCCACCCCAATTCCCCGCCCAATCGGGCGCGGTCTGGAAGCTTTGGGCACTTGGCTATCGAAGCCGTTTGCCGGCGCCAGGTTCCCTCTGGCGGTTGCCGGCTTCGGCACCTGGCTGGGCTACGGCGTTCTTGTGATGTTGTTTGCCCGGCTGCTGGGTGGCCGAGGTGACATGGCCGGCTTCTTTGGCACCACCAGCCTGTATGCCGTCCCGCATCTGCTGAACGTCCTGAGCCCTGTCCCCTACCTGGGCTCGTTGATCGGCTTTGTCGCCTTCGCCTGGGGCGCCGCGATCTACGTCAAAGCCACCGCTGTCAGCCATGACATAACGCTGGAGCGGGCTGTGCTGGCCGCGCTTTTGCCGCTTCTGGTGGCGTTGACGATCTTGATCGTGCTGGGCATCGGTCTGATAGTCTTCATTGCCATCGCGGCTGCAGGGCGCTGATGCCTGGTGTGCGAACGTGACATGAGATGACTGAGTTTCTAAAATTACGCACCGCCGAGGAAGCCTGGGCGGTCTTTCTGAATAACTTCAAGCCCGTGGTCAGGGGCGAGGGATGCCGCGTGGCCGACGGGCTCGACCGGACACTGGCGGAAGATGTGTGCGCTCCGCACGATCTGCCGGCGTTCGTGCGCAGCACCGTCGACGGGTATGCCATGCGGGCCGCTGACACGTTCGGCGCGACGGCGGGTATGCCGGCCTACCTGGATGTGATCGGTGAGGCGCCTATGGGGGCGCTCACGAAGATCATCGTGGACGTGGGCCAGGCCGTGCTGGTACACACCGGGGGAATGGTGCCGGCAGGCGCCGATGCGGTCGTGATGCTGGAATACACTAACCGGGCCGGCGGCCCTCTGCTGGGCGCGGCCGGGCAAGTGGCCTCGGGCGGAGGCTTTCCGGCGTTCAGCATCGAGGTGTCGCGTCCGGTAGCCGGCGGCGAGAACTGCATTCAGATCGGCGAGGACGTGCGGGCAGGGCAGTTGATCCTTGAGGCAGGGCGGATTCTGCGGCCACAGGACCTGGGAGCGCTGCTGGCGGTCGGCATCGTCGAAATCGTGGCGGCCCGGCAACCGCGCGTGGCCATCTTGAGCCAGGGCGACGAGGTGGTCGCGCCCGAGCAGGAACCGGGCCCCGGCCAGGTGCGTGATATTAACACTTACACGCTCTCCGCCCTGGTGCGGCGAGCAGGCGGTATCCCCCTGACTTACCCTATCGCGCCCGACCGGCAAGAGGCGCTGGACGCCCTCGCGCGCGCCGCTTTTGAGCAGGCCGACGTGGTTGTGCTGACTGCCGGCAGTTCGGTCAGTTACCGCGATCTGACTGCCAACACCATCAACGGTCTCGGCAAGCCCGGTGTGCTCGTGCATGGCGTGGCCGTGCGGCCGGGCAAACCGACGATTCTTGCCCTCTGCGATGGTAAGCCCGTTTTTGGCCTCCCGGGCAACCCGGTATCGTGCATTAACATTTTCCAGCTTTTCGTCACGCCGGCCATTCGCTTGCTGCTGGGCGCCCGTCCGAGGCGGCCGCATATTCTGCAGGCCCGGCTGGCGCGCAACGTCCCGGCGGCTGCCGGGCGCGCGGATTTTGTGCGGGTGAAGCTTGAGGAGCGAGACGGCGAGATCTGGGCGGTACCCGTCTTTGGTAAGTCCAACCTGATCAATATCCTCGTCCGCTCAGAAGGGACTTTCCCTGTTCCACTGGACAGCAATGGCATCCCCGCGGGGACCGTCGTGACTATTACGCTGGACTGAGTGGCGGAGGGAGCAA
>JADGQF010000210.1 GCA_017882045.1 Anaerolineales bacterium | reverse complement strand
TGCGACCATTACCTTCGGCTCCAGCTCATGCGCGTTGGCCACGCCGAGCCCAGCGTTCACGTCCAGCACGCCCGCGCCGGCCTGCACCTGGGCCAATGCATCCGCCTTAACCCGGCTAAAATCACCGGCCAGCATCTCGGCTGCCAACGCTTTGCGCCCCGTCGGGTTGATGCGCTCGCCGATTACCACAAAGGGCAAATCGGATCCGATGACCATTTCTTTGCCGTTTTTAGAACGAAGGACCGTATGCATGACGATTTCTCCTGGCATTGGGAATGACTTCCGGTGTCAAAACACGATTATAGACCAGGAGGGGGAGGCGACGCAAGTTCACTTGTTAAAGCGCAGCGTTTGGCGAAACAGCCTCACGTATCGTACAATCGCTTTCTATGACTGCTGCCAACAACCCTGCCAACCCTACCGGCGATGAGGCTGCACCAGGCACGCATCGCGTCGTTTTCCAGCCATCCGGTCGTCAGGCCGATGTGCCCGCCGGCACGGTCCTGCTTGATGCTGCCCGCTCAATGGGCGTGGAGATAGAAGCGATCTGCTCCGGTCGCCAAACCTGCGGCAAGTGCCAGGTGAACGTCGAAGAGGGCTTTTTCGCCAAGCACCGCGTCTCGTCAGGCAGCGAGCACCTGAGCCCGCCGGACGCGCGCGAGGAGCGCTACTGGCAACGACATCCACACTTGCCGGGTCGCCGCTTGGCCTGCGTTTGCACGATCCAGGGTGACCTGATGATCAACGTGCCCATCGAGAGCCAGGCGCGCAAGCAGGTCGTGCGCAAGGCAGTCACCGAGCGGGCGATCGAGGTTGATCCTGCCATCTGCCTGTACTATGTCGAGATCGAACAGGCCAGCCTCGACGATCCGTTGGGTGACTGGGACCGCATCGCGCGCGAGTTGCATGCCCGCTTCGGACTGGCGGATCTCCGCCTGGATCCGATCTTGCTCGGCAGCCTGCAAAGCGTTCTCGCAGAAAGCGAGCGCAAGGTGACGGTAAGCGTCTGGCAGGGACGTGAGGTCGTGCGCGTGCGGCCGGGCTATCAGGAAGAGGCCTACGGCCTGGCAGTTGACATAGGCACCACTACCATCGCCCTCCACCTCTGCGACCTCCGCACGGGCGCGGTCCTGGCGACCGCCAGCCAGATGAACCCGCAGGTAGCTTACGGCGAGGACCTGATGAGCCGTGTCAGCTACTGTGACACGCGCGATGATGGACTGGCGACGCTACATAACGCGGTGATCGACGCGCTGAACCGCCTGGCCGTCGAAGCCGCCGACGAGGCAGGCATTCCGGTGGACGGCATCACGGATAGCGTGCTGGTTGGCAATACCGTGATGCACCACATCCTCTTGAACATTCCACCGCGAGAGTTGGGCCAATCGCCTTTCGCCCCGGCGATCACCGACGCGGTCGACATCAAAGCCCGCGATCTGGGGCTGAAGATCGCCCCCGCCGGGTACGTGCACGTCCTGCCGGTTGAGGCCGGTCACGTTGGGGCCGACAACGTCGGCGTCATCCTGGCCGAGGAACCGCACAAAGCGCCGGCGGACGAGATTTGGTTGATAATCGACGTCGGCACGAATGGCGAGATTCTGCTTGGCAATCGGGAGCAGCTCTTCTCGGCCTCGAGCCCCACCGGCCCGGCTTTTGAGGGCGCGCAGATCCGTCACGGCATGCGTGCGGCGCCGGGCGCCATCGAGCGCATCCGGGTGGACCCCGCAACCCTCGACGTCCGGTTCAAGGTCATCGCACGTGACGATTGGAGCAATGAGTGGGGAAGCGGGGGACCCGTAGAATGGGAGAACGGGGAAGCGGATACAGTTTCCCTCGCTCCTGCGCCGCAGGAGCTTGTGGCAACTCTCTCGCCCGTGCCAACCTCTTGGCGCCGCCGCAAGCGGCCTGTTGCACCCGTCCTCGCCGCCGGTATTTGCGGCTCGGGCATCATCGAGGCCGTGTCCGAATTGCTCATGGCCGGCGTGCTGACACCCGACGGGCGCTTTGCGCCCGAAGTTCAGTCAGCGCGCCTGACGTGGCAGGGAAGCAAGGCCGAGTTCGTGATCGCGCAGCCGGACCAGACCAGCACCGGCCGCCCGATTGTGGTAACCAGCGACGACGTACGGGCGATCCAACTGGCCAAAGCCGCCCTGTATTCCGGGGCCCGCCTGCTCATGGAGCGCAAGGGTGTGGATCACGTGGACCGCGTGCTTCTGGCCGGCGCATTTGGCAGCTACATCGATCCGCTCCACGCCATGGTGCTGGGCATGATCCCGGATTGCGAGCTGGCCAAGGTGGTAGCGGTGGGCAACTCCGCCGGTGATGGCGCCCGCATCGCCCTGCTCAATGCGCCCATGCGCGAAGAGGCCCGCCGCCTGGCGCGCTGGACCACTTACATCGGCATTGCCCTGGAGCCGCGCTTCCAGGACGCCTTCGTAGAAGCGATCCCGTTGCCGCACGGGGTCGACGCCTTCCCGCACCTCGCCGGTACGTTAGCTGCTGCGGCGGAGCACCGGCGCGCGCATGGCATCCCGGATTATGTGAGCGCCCGTGAGCGAAGACGGGCTCAACGAAAGGAAGCCTGAATGGCAGATCCGTGGGACACCCTCTCTCCCGAACTGCAGCGCCATTACGAGAACATGCAGGATGATCTCTATGACGGCCTGGGCCAGCCCGTGGTCAGGGCGACCCGTCAAGCGTTGGAGCGGGGCCAGCCGCCCGCTAACATCCTGGCTTACGGCCTTGTCGCCGGTATGGACGTCGTGGGCAAGGATTTCGGGGCCGGCGTCCTGTTCGTGCCGGAGGTGCTGCGCGCCGCCAACGCGATGAAGGCCACGATGGAGGTACTGCGTCCGTTATTGGTCGAGACCGGAGTGCCACGCATCGGTACCGCGGTGATCGGCACAGTCAAAGGCGACATCCACGACATCGGCAAGAACCTGGTAGCCATGATGTGGGAGGGCGCGGGGTTTGAGGTGATCAACCTGGGCACCAACGTCGACGCTGACAAATTCATCAATGCTCTGCGCGAGCACAGAGCCAGTCTGCTGGGTATGTCGGCTTTGCTCACCACCACCATGCCTTACATGGGGACGGTGATGGAACGCCTGCGGGCGGAAGGGCTGCGCGAGAAGGTAAAGGTGCTCGTCGGCGGGGCGCCTCTCAACGAGGCCTTTGCCGAAGATATCGGCGCCGACGCGTACTGTAAAGATGCCGCCGAAGCAGTGACGGCAGCCCGTGCCTTCGTGGCGCTGAGCAGGTAAAAGGAAGGATCGTATGGACAAGCTCGTCGATTTCCTCGCTCGCTATCCGGTAGTGCTGGGCGATGGCGCCATGGGAACGATGCTTCAGAAGGCCGGCCTGACGACCGGCGGCTCTCCGGAAGAATGGAACATCAGCCATCCCGAGGCGCTACGGGCCATATACGAGGGCTACGTGGACGCCGGTTCGCAAGTGATCACCACCAACTCCTTTGGCGGCAATCGTTTCCGGCTGGTCTTGCACAACTACCAGGACCGCGTCTGCGAGTTCAACCGCGCCGCGGCCGCGCTGGCGCGCGAGGTGGCCGATGCCGCCGGTCGCGAGGTATTGGTCGCCGGGTCGGTGGGCCCGACGGGCGAGATCCTTTTCCCACTTGGTCTGCGCACAGTCGAAGAAGCACGTGAGGCTTTCGCCGAGCAGGCTGCCGGGCTGCACGAAGGCGGGGTCGATTTCTTCCTGGTTGAGACGATGAGCGCGCTGGAAGAGGTGCAGGCGGCGGTGGAGGGCATTCGCTCTGCCTCGGATCGCCCGGTTGCCGTCACCATGACTTTCGATACGCGCCTGCACACCATGATGGGTGTCAGCCCCGTGCAGGCGCTGAAGACCCTCTACGGGATGGGAGTGCACGTGCTGGGGGCTAATTGCGGCAACGGACCCGCGGAGACGCAAACGGTCATCGCTCAGATGGCTGCCGCCAAGCCGGACGACGTTTACCTGATCGCTCAGTCGAACGCCGGGCTGCCGAAGTGGGCGCAGAAGCAGATCACCTACGATGGTACGCCAGAGGTGATGGCCGCCTACGCCGAGCAAATGCAGGCCCTGGGCGTCAAATACATCGGCGCCTGCTGCGGCAGCACGCCGGAGCACATCGCCGCGATGCGCGTCGCGCTCCAGAAGTAAAGCAACTGCTCTGTTAGCCACGCCGCAAGCGGGCCAGCTCGACTTCGAAGATCCTGCGCACAATGGCTGTGCTGCAGGCATAGGTCGCGTCGACGCCGAAATAGCTCAGGCTCTTGCTCAGCAAGCTCTGCCGCCGGCTATAGGGTGTATCTGACGCGTAGTGCAGCACGCCAATATCGTAGGGCGCGTTGATGAACAGGTTGACGATCTCGTTCATGGGGTAACGCCGCGGGTAAATATCCTCGTAGATCGCGCTCATGTAGGGCCCGGCTTCCATCTCGATGTCGGTGTAGCCCTCCCGGTAGAACACCCCCATGAACTCCCGGTTCTGTAGGAACGTGCCGCGTACTGTTACCGCTTTTTGGTTATCGAACACGTCCCCGTACACCAGGTAGGGCGACAGATTTTGCGCCAGGAAGCAGTTTTTGAACAGGAACGTGTTGCGCGAGTGTTCATCGAAGACCACGTTGGGGATCATGACATCGCCCACTCGCCCGTTGAGCGAAGCGGCTTTGCCCATAATATATAGCCCGAGCAGGTCGGAGACGCCCGAAGCGACCTGCGACAGCAGGTGATAGGCAGCAAAACCCAAAGGATAATCAACGTTGACAATCAGCGCGTTGCTGGCCTTCAGCGCCTCTAACCCCTCAATCCGCACCCGCGGGTCCATGTTGGTCGGGTCGATCTGGCGAAAATCGATCACCTGGGTGCTGATGTCGTGCGAGCGCGGGTCGTCGAAGCGGTAGATGCCGGCGACCCGGTTAGCCTCCCGCCAGGACTGCAGGCGCGCCTCATCTTTCTTGTGATGTGCGCGCTGCACATAGTACAGGTAGTTCGCCCGTGAGCTCTCGGTGCCCTCGCGCGTCAGCCGCTGCCACTCATCGCGCAACCCTTCCGGGTTTTCCGATGTGACGAACTCGACCAACTCCTCACGCTGTTGGAGGGCGTGCCCCGAGATCAGGTTGGGGATGCTATGGGGATTGCTCGACACGAAATATATCGGGCGCTGCTCCAGTTGTATTCCATCGCACGCTTTTAGCAGGTCGTCCCACCAGCCCTGCACCGCCTTGCGATAGTCGTTGAAGCCACTGGCCAACGAGCTAACCCGCAGGTCCATGCCATGCGCCGCCATTTCGTGCATCTGGTGCTCCCAGCGTTTGGCCCAGACGCGGCGCAATTTGTCGAAGTCTTCGTCGCTCAACCGCAGCACTTTGCGCAACTCATCGGTCACCTGGTGGGCCTTCACCTTGTCCTCCGCCAGATCCTGGGCGAGCCGGCTACCCGCCAGCCGTTGGTGTAGCTTGTTCCACTCGATCTGAAAGGCGGTCAAGGCGGGGATCAGGTCATCGATGTCCGATACGCTGGAGACGAAGGCCGCAATTGTATCTTTCCCGTTATAGAGCATCCGCCGCCGGCGGGCGGGGGCATCCACCCGCTGCCAGTCGTTGATGTCGGTCAGCCCACCCTGGATAAAGACTTTCTCCGATTGGCCCAGCACGATACGTCGTGTGCAGCAGAGGACCTCCGGCAGGCGCAGGGCCGCGTAAAGGAACGCAGAAGCATCGAACTCGGGCGATTCGGCTCCCAGGTGCAGGCTGGACAGCATCCCCTCGTGCGTCTCCTCGAGTGAGCGTATGCGGACGTCTCCGGAGCTGCGCAACAGCGAATAGTACGTGCGGATGTAGAGCTCTATACCCTCGCCGACGGTCTCCGGTACGGTACGTTCCATCAGATCCTCCATGGACCAGGCTGCCAGGCGGTCTCCGCCCGGCCCCGTCGTAGACCATTGCGCGATCAGCAATGGCTAATGATCAGCATTCAGCAGAAGCCTCATTCAAGTGCTCGTCATTGTAATGCCGGCCCTAAGATGGGTCAAGCTCCCTTGCATTTTGCTTGCGGCGGCCGGCTTATCGTTATGTTACCCCCTTGTCAGCGAACTCCAAGTGCGCTACAATGACCCCACGATCATACCAGCGCACTGCCAATGATGGGGAGGCAGGTTTGGACAACGCAGAATCCTCAAGCGTAGCCGTGGTTGCGCCGGATGTGCCGGCTGCTCGGAGCCTGTCCTCGGCTCCGGTGGACCTGGAGGATCCGGCTCTCTACATAAACCGCGAGTTGAGCTGGATTGAGTTTAACCGGCGGGTATTGGAGGAGTCAAAGGACGATCGTCATCCTTTGCTCGAACGTGTTAAGTTCCTCGCGATCTTCGATTCCAATCTCGACGAGTTCTTCATGATCCGCGTTTCAGGCCTGAAAGACCAGATTGCAGCCGGGGTGACCAACACGCCGCCTGATGGTATGTCGCCGGTCCAACAACTCGAGCAAATCCGCGCCCGGGTGTTGCCCCTGATTCTCGAGCAGAGGCGCTATTGGCACGAGGAGATCGTGCCCGCGCTGCGCGCCGCCGATATCCACATTCTGGACTATTCCCAGCTTCAGGCCGGTGACTGCGACGTGCTGCACGAGTACTTCAAGAATGAGATCTTCCCGGTGCTGACGCCGCTTGCCGTTGACCCGGGCCGGCCTTTCCCGCACATCTCGAACCTGAGCCTGAACCTGGCAGTCACAGTGCGCAGCCCACGTGGCGAGAAGCGCTTCGCCCGTGTCAAAGTACCCACCTCCTTGCCGCGACTGGTGCCGCTAGAGGCAGGGCGCCGCTTCGTCTGGCTGGAGGATGTGATCGCCGGAAACCTGGGCACGCTTTTCCCGGGCTTCGACGTGATCGAGGCGTATGCTTTTCGCATCACGCGCGATACCGACATGGAAATCCAGGAGGATGAGGCGTCAGACCTGCTGGAGACGATCGAGCAGAGCCTGCGCCAGCGTCACTTCGGGCCGGCAGTCCGCCTCGAGGTGGACGCGGGCATGCCCGAGCACCTGATCCGGCCGCTAGTCGAGAACCTTGAGGTGGCTGCAGAGGACGTTTACCCATTGCAGCGCCCGCTAGGCATGAGCAGCCTGATGGCCCTCATGGAGATCAACCGCCCCGATCTCAAGGATACGCCTTTTGTGCCGGCCGTTCCCCCGCAGTTGCGCGACCTGAAGACCGCTGGTGATATCTTTGCTGCCATCCGCCGCCAGGATATCCTGCTCCACCACCCATACGATTCGTTCGGCCCGGTACTTGACTTCATCCGCGCGGCTGCGATCGATCCCGACGTCCTGGCTATTAAGCAGACCCTCTACCGGGTTGGGTCCAATGCGCCTGTGGTGCGAGCCTTGCTGGACGCGCAACGCAATGAAAAGCAAGTGGCCGTCCTGGTCGAGTTGAAAGCGCGTTTCGACGAGGAAAGCAACATCAACTGGGCCCGCGCGTTGGAAGCGGAAGGGGTGCACGTTGTCTACGGGCTGGTTGGATTGAAGACGCATGCCAAGGTCACACTTGTAGTGCGCAAGGAGGGCGGCGGCCTGCGCCGTTACCTGCACCTTTCCACCGGCAACTACAATGCCGTGACGGCCGGAATCTATACGGACATTGGCTTGCTCACCTGCGACGAGGAACTGGGCGCCGACGCAACGGATCTGTTCAACACTCTGACCGGCTACTCGACCCAGACTTACTACCGCAGCCTGTTGGTCGCGCCGGTCACGATGCGCGACCGTCTCGAGGCCCTGATCGAGCGTGAGATCGCGCATAAGCTCGCCGGACGGCCCAGCCGGCTGCTCTTCAAGATGAATGCCCTGGTAGACGAGCGTTTGATCCGCTCGCTCTATCAGGCCTCGCAGGTCGGAGTCGAGATTGATCTGCTGGTGCGCGGCATCTGCTGCTTGCGCCCGGGTGTGCCCGGGGTCAGCGAATCGATCCGCGTTACCAGCGTTGTCGGGCGCTTCCTGGAGCACAGCCGCATCTACTACTTTGAGAACGGAGGCAACGCAGAGATCTATTTGGGCAGCGCCGATCTCATGCCTCGTAACCTGGATCGCCGGGTTGAAACCCTGTTCCCCATCAAAGATGCTCGCATCCGTTCTTATATCCGGAACAGCGTAGTCGAAGTCGAGTTGCACAACAATCAGCGGGCGCGTGAGTTGACCAGCGACGGTACTTACGTCCGCCGCCAGCCCGGCGAAGACGAGCCAGCGGTCTGCAGCCAGCAGTGGCTGCTGGCGCATCCCAGCCTGGGTGGGCGCGGCGCCCCGTTCCGCGCCTGACG
>JADGQF010000041.1 GCA_017882045.1 Anaerolineales bacterium | reverse complement strand
CCAGGTACACTCGATGGCAGATGAAGAATCAGGAGCTAAGCTGTGAACGAACCCACATTTCTGGACGTACTGCGAGCGCAGCAGGTCATCTCCCGCTATTTGCGCCCCACCCCGCTGTATCATTACCCGGCCCTCGACCGCCTGCTCGGTGCGACCGTGTATGTGAAACACGAAAATCACCAGCCGATCGGCGCCTTCAAAGTCCGCGGCGGCATCAATCTCATGTCGCAGTTGACGGCAGACGAAAGGGCGCGCGGCGTGGTGACGGCTTCGACCGGCAACCATGGGCAGTCGATCGCGTACGCGGCTCGCGTGTTCAACGTCCCGGCGACGATTGTTGTGCCGGAAAAGGCTAACCCGGTCAAGGTTGAGGCCATGCAGAGCCATAACGCCCAGGTGCTCTTTCACGGACGCGAGTTCAACGACGCCAAGGCATACTGCGAGGAGCTGGCACAGCAACGGGGGATGCGCTATATCTCTTCGGGCGACGAGCCGCTCCTCATCGCCGGCGTCGGCACCTGTACCCTCGAGATTGTGCAAGAGCTGCCCGAGGTGGAAGTCATTATTGTGCCGATCGGCGGCGGCAGCGGCGCGGCCGGCGCTTGCCTGGCCGCCAAGACGCTCAACCCGGCCATTCAGGTCATCGGCGTCCAGTCCGCCGCCGCGCCCGCCGCTTTCCTCACCTGGCAGGCGCGCGCGTATCGCGAGGCAGACATGAAGACCATGGCCGAGGGGTTGGCCACGCGGGCGCCTTTCATGCTACCACAACAGATCCTGTGGAAGCACCTGGACGATTTTTTGCTCGTCGACGACGAGGAGCTGCGCCGGGCGATTGTGCTGTACCTTGAGAAGGCTAAGACGCTGGCGGAGCCGGCCGGCGCTTCCCCGCTGGCCGGCGCCCTCAAGGCACGCGAGCGCGTGCGCGGCAAGACCATAGCCCTGGTTCTGAGTGGTGGGAATATCTCGCCCGAGCAACTGAGGTCGTGCCTCGACTCGGCTTCGTGGTGACGGCCTTTTGTCTGCGCCGGCCCCTTCACACGCGCCTGGCAGTCTCTGACAGTGTCAGGATAGGTCCTGACAGCTAAGCCGGTTGACCGGGGATGCGCGAGCTGCTATCATGATGCCAGCACGCCGGCTGTGTAAGTGAAATTCTGCGCGATGCGCAGGCCACGCACCGGCAAAGACGCAAGGGAGGCACCATGACGCATTCAGTGGCAGTGGATGGCGCACCGGACCTGGCCGGCCAGGCCGTGACCAGCATGATCGGCCGGACAATCGAGCGGCCAGGATTTCTGCTGGTCGCCTGCGCTCTGATCGGTTTTCTCATCCAGGTCTTGATCTACGGCTCCCCGCCAGGGGTAGGCTACACGCTCGCGGCTGTCGCGATAGTTGCGGGTTGGCTGCTGATCGGGCGCAGCCTGCAGTTACGAATCAGGCCATCCGCGCTTTTTCTGGCGCTGCTGCTGGTCCTGGCCGGCCTGACAGTGGCATGGCGAGCGTCGCCGTCGCTCCAGGCGCTCAATGTGCTGGCGGGCCTCGGCCTGGTGTTGCTGATCGCGTCGGTCTACCTGCCGGGCGGGCTGGCCCGATTCAGCCTGACTGACTATCTGGCGGCCGAGGTACTGGCGAGTTTCGCGTCGCTGGTTCACCCATTCCTGCTGTTTTTCGACGATTGGCCGCATGCCCGGCGCGCGCCGGTCAAGACGCCAGTCGCGGCGCAAGCGCCTCTACAGCCTGTCCGCCGCGACCTCATGCCGGCAGTGCGCGGCATCTTGCTGGCCCTGCCCCTGGTGTTGGTGTTCGGCGCCCTTTTCTACGCCGCCGATGCGGTGTTCGCAGGTTACGTACGGCAGCTATTCAACTGGAATTTCGACCTGGCCGATGTGTTCTCGCGCCTGGTAATTACCGCGATCCTGGCCTGGTTAGCGTTGGGCCTGGCCCGCTACGCTTTCACGCGGGACCCAAACGGGCAGGCTTTCCTGGACGTCGAACGCCCGGCCGGCCTGCAGCTCGGTCACACCGAGACCACCATCGTGCTGGCCTTGCTCAACGCGCTCTTCGTCGGCTTCGTCGCGATCCAGGCGGTCTACCTGTTCGGTGGAGCCGACACACTCATCCGCACGGGCCTGACCCACAGCGAATATGCCCGCCGCGGCTTCTTCGAGCTGGTCACGGTGGCGGCGCTCGTGCTGAGCCTGGTGCTCTTGGCCGATTGGTTGGCCCGCCCGCGGCGCGCGCCAGGCAGGCCTGTAGGCGGCGAGCTTGTCTTGAACCTGCTCCAGGGCCTATTGGTGTTGCTAACGTTGGCCATCCTGGCGTCCGCCCTGCAGCGGATGCAACTGTACGTGCGGGAGTACGGGCTGACCGAGTTGCGGCTATACACCACGGCTTTCATGGGCTGGTTGGCAGTCGTGCTCATCTGGTCGGTGGTGACCGTGCTCGGCCAGTCTCCGACCGGGCGCAGGCGTTTTGCTTTCGGCGCCCTGCTGGCGGGGCTGACGCTATTGCTGGCTCTGAACGCGCTCAATCCTGACGCGTTCATCGCTCGCACCAACCTGGCCCGTGCTCTGGGGGGCACCGGCCGGCCGTTGGATGTCGCCTACCTGGGCACAGGCTTGAGCGCCGACGCAGTGCCGGTCCTGCTGGCAGGTTTGCCTGACCTGAGAGACGGCGAGCGCCAGCGCGGGCTGGCGTGCGAGCTCACGGCAGCCTCCGCCAGGCTGGGCCAGACGACAGGAACGGCGGGCTGGCGCGGCGCAAACTGGTCCCGCGCCCGCGCCGTGACGCTGCTGAGCCAATCAAAGGCCATGCTTGACCGCTATGCCACCAACTGCCCGGCGCAGCAGTCGCCGGGCCCTTGATATAAACGTATGCACGTATGATTGATTTGGCGCCTGGGGCAATATGTGCTAGAATATGGGCGTAATAAGTTTGGTATCGATCAGCCGCGGCAGCGCAGACGCCGGGGCTGGTTTTTTTGTGGTTGAGGACCGGACGCACCTATGCAGACAAGAACCGACATTCGAAACATTGCGATCATCGCGCACGTAGACCACGGCAAGACCACGCTGGTGGATGCCATGCTGAAACAGTCGCACATCTTTCGGGATAACCAGCTGGTTCCCGAAAGGGTGATGGACTCGAACGACCTGGAGCGGGAGCGCGGCATCACCATCCTCGCCAAGAACACTGCCGTACGCTATGGCGCGATGAAGATCAACATCGTCGACACACCTGGCCATGCCGATTTTGGCGGGGAGGTAGAGCGCGTGCTGAACATGGTGGACGGCGTGCTCCTGCTGGTCGACGCCGCCGAAGGTCCCATGCCGCAGACGCGGTTCGTGCTGCGCAAGGCGTTGGAGCTCGGGCTTCGCGCGATCGTGGTGATCAACAAGATTGACCGCACGCACGCCCGTCCCAGCTGGGCGGTGAACGCTACCTTTGATCTGTTCATCGAACTGGGCGCAACCGAGGTACAGGCCGATTTTCCGGTCATCTACACCGTTGCTACGACGGGCCAGGCGGGCACGGACCCCGACCAGATGGAGGGTCATCTGCAGCCGCTGTTCGAGGCCATCGTCAAGAATTTGCCTGGCCCGACTGTCGATCCTGATGCGCCCTCGCAACTGCTGGTGACCAACCTGACGTATGACGATTATAAGGGCAAGATCCTGCTGGGTCGCCTGTCCGCCGGCACGCTGCGCAGGGCCCAGCCGGTCGCGCGCATCGATCGTGCGGGCGGGCTCCACACCGACAAGATCGCGCAAGTCTTCATCCACGAGGGTTTGGAGCGCGTCGAGGTGGAAGAGGCGAAGGCCGGCGAGATCGTGGCCATCACCGGGATCCCGGACTGCAACATCGGCGAGACGATCGCGGATATCTACGAGCCGCACGCGCTGCCCCCGATCGTGGTCGAGCCGCCGACTGTGCGCATGTCCTTTGGGGTAAACACTTCACCGTTCTCCGGACGCGAGGCCACCTGGTCGACAAGCCGCAAGTTGATGGAGCGCCTGGAGCGCGAGTTGGAACGCAACGTGGCGCTGCGGGTGGCGCCGACCGACGCGGCGGATACTTTCCTCGTCAGCGGGCGCGGCGAGCTGCACCTCGCAATCCTGATCGAGACGATGCGCCGCGAAGGCTACGAATTCCAGGTCAGCGCGCCGGAAGTCATCCTGCAGGAAGACCCGGATACCGGCGAGATCATGGAACCGATGGAAGAGGTCCACATCGAGGTGCCGACTGACTATACCGGCGTAGTCGCGGAAATGCTGGGCCAGCGCAAGGGCCAGATGACCAACATGCACCAGGACCAGAACGGCGCTGTCTGCTATACCTATATCGCGCCCACGCGCGGGTTACTTGGTTTCCGGCAGTCGTTCCTGACCGCCACGCGCGGCACAGGGACCGTCCACACCCTGTTCCAGGGGTATGGCCCACACGTCGGGCCGATCCGCCAGCGTAACCACGGCTCGCTGGTGGCCTGGGAAGCCGGGATGGCAACGCCTTACGCCATGTTCAATGCCCAGGAGCGCGGCCGCCTGTTCATCCTGCCGGGTACCGAGGTCTACGAGGGCATGATCGTCGGCGCGACCCCGCGTGACGAGGACCTGACCCTGAGCGTGACCAAAAAGAAGCACCTGACCAACCACCGGGCCGCCGGCGGCGACCAACTCGTGCACCTGGACGTGCCCAATCAGATGTCGCTGGATGACGCGATCGAGTACATCGCCCAAGATGAGCTGGTCGAGGTGACGCCCAAGAACCTCCGCTTGCGCAAGCGCATCCTTGATACGGAGGAGCGCCGCAAGGCCCGCAAGACACGTTCCGGGGCGGCAGCCAACGGCAACGGCACTGAGGAGGGCTGAGCATCCGGCCCTGCGAAACCTTCTTGACGGCAATGCGTAAAGGTGAGTGTAAGCACTGCGCACACCAGGCCGCATGGAGGGTTTCAAGATGGATCGTCGCCCGGGTTGTCTGCAAGGGCTGCTAGAGCTGGCCTTTCTGACTGCTATCTTTGATTGGTTGCAGGACCGTCTTGGGTTCGGCCGCGGCTGCTCGTGCTCGGGCATGGGCTGTGGCCTGATCCTGGCGGTCGTCTTCCTGTTTTTCCTCTGCTCGGTCTTCACCGGCACCAATTGGTTTAGCGCCTTCGGGCGTTGAATTGATCCCTGGAAGCCTGGACCTGGCCCCGTCTCTGACGACTGGCCGGGTCCTTTCGCGTCCCGCTCCGGCAGGGCGACGGCCCGGTGCGCTGTTCGGCCGATCCCCGTTTGACACTTCTATGGATTCTTTTACAATCCCCTGGTAGCCTTTGGCCATCCTTCCCTGACCGGCGCATTCGCCCAAGGAGTCCCCATGCCTGACCATGTCCTCAATCTTCCCTGGGGCAAGTCAGAACTGCCCCTTACATTGCCCGAACAATAGCGCCTGGCCGGTATTCTGGAGCCCTGCGAACTGCCGCCGGTAGCCGATGTCGCCGCCGAGATGGAGCGCTCCCTGGCGCAACCTTCCGGCAGCCCACGCTTGCGCGATCTGGTCCATGGCGGGACACGGATCGCCCTGATAGTCGATGACGACAGCCGGCCCACGCCGGTGGCGCAGTTGGTGCCTCCGCTTTTGCGCGAGCTGGCATCAGGCGCGGTGACCGCCGATCAGATCACGGTGGTGCCGGCCCTGGGGCTGCACCGGCCGATGGCCGCCGAAGAGCTGAGGGCACGTGTCGGCCCGGCGCTGGACGGCATGCGCTGGGGAAACCCGGACCCGGATGATCCGGAGCGGCTGACCTCGTTAGGCACGACCAGTCGAGGCACGCCGGTCTACATCAACAAGACGGTGGCCGGAGCCGACCTGGTGATTCTGGTCGGCTGCATCGAGCCGCACATCATCGCCAGCTTTGGCGGCGGATACAAGAACCTGGTGCCCGGCGTTGCCGGCCGGGAGACGATCGCCCATAACCACAGCCTCAATTGTACCCCGAGCACGTTCAACATGGTCGGCCAGCCGATCGAGCAGAACCCCATGCGGCTGGACCTCGAGGAGGCGGGCCAGTTGTTCAAGCGGCCGGTTTTTGCGGTGAATGCGGTGCTGAACAGCGCAGTCCAGGTTGTGAGCGTGGTCTGCGGCGCGCCGGTCGCGACGCATCGCGCGGGTGTGCAGGTCAGTGCGGGTCTATATGGCGTCCCGGTGCCGGCCCAGGCTGACATCGTGATCACCGATTCCCATCCCATGGACCAGGACCTGCGTCAAGGCGTCAAGGCGCTGGCCAACACGATCCGGGCCATGCGGCCGGGCGGGGTGTTGATCACGCTGGTGCGTGCTGAGGAGTGGGTGGGGGTCTTCGGGCTGGCCAACCGGAAGTTTCCCCTGGGCCGCCGCGCCCTCAAGCGATTGGCGCCCGTCTTGGTGTGGCTGGTGCCCAGGCTGAAATTGCAGGGCATGGGCGAGGAAGATCGCTTCTTCCTCTACTTTGCGCTGCAGGCGATGCGCCTGGGCCGGTTGGTGATGTATGCGCCGACGATTCCTGCGGGAGTGCAGGCCAACTTGCCATTTGTGGAGTTTGCCGCCACACCGGAGGAAGCCCTGGCCATCGCACGCGGGGTTTTCCCAGGCAAGGCAGATGTGCTGGTATTTCCCTATGGCGGAGTGACATATCCCATCCTGAGCGCCAAGAATATGGCCGGCCGCGCTGCCGGCTAAGACGCAGATGCAGGAGGCCGGCTTGGGGTCAGAAGGGGAGGAAAAGCCCCGCCTGTAACGCCGACTGCGGAAACCGTGTCGAGTCTGCGAAATGATGACGCTTGAATGCCAGGCGGTCGGTGAGGCGCGCGTCCTCCGTGCCAGGCTCCGTCCTACCTCGTCCTCCGTCGTTGATGGCAGATCACGCGTTGTAGGAGCGACCGGTGACCTGGCAAGAAGCCCTGATTCACCTGGCCTATGGCCTCGAAACGAATTTCGACACGCTAAAGTACCGGCTGGCCGAACGGTTTCACGCCGGCAAGCCACTTATGATCGTGCCTTATCGGGGCTACGGCACGCCCGCTAGGTTGTACATGAAGGGGCGCGTGCTGGAGGACAAGCCCGTCGCATCCGCCGCGGACAATGACACGATCTGGCCGAACCTGGCTAACATGTACCGGCGCCTGGAGACCAACGAGGTGCCGGGGGCACGAGTGCGGGTCAGCGCCGCCGGTGCGCAAGAAGAGGCGGTGGCCGACGAAGAGGGGTTCTTCGAGGTCTACCTCGAGCCGCGCCGGCCATTGACCCCGGATGGCCTCTGGCAGCCGGTCCGCTTGGAATTGCTTGCGCCGCAACGGGAGAGGCAAGGACCCGTGGTTGCGACCGGACAGGTCCTCGTGCCGTTGCCCAGCGCCCGCTTTGTAGTCATCAGCGATATTGATGACACGGTGATACACACCGATGCCACCAGCCTGCTGCGCATGGCGCGCAATGTGTTTCTCGGCAACGCGCGTACGCGCCTGCCGTTCAAGGGCGTAGCCGCCTTTTACCGGGCTCTCTTCTACGGTGCGGGCGGCCACGAGCTGAACCTGTTGTTTTATGTTTCCGCCAGCCCCTGGAACATATTCGACTTGCTGTCGGATTTCTTCAATCTGCGCGAAATACCGGTCGGTCCGGTGCTTTTTTTGCGTGATTGGGGCCTGACGCAGGATGAGATTCTGCCCACTGATCTGCGGAAGTACAAATTGGCCGCAATCAGCAAGATCCTTGAGCTTTACTCGGCTTTGCCGTTCATCCTGCTGGGTGACAGCGGGCAAGCGGACCCTGAGATCTACGAGGAAGTGGTGATTGCCCATCCTCAGCGGGTACTGGCTGTTTACATCCGTAATGTCAGCCGCGACCCGCAACGCCCCGAAGCTATCAAGGCACTGGCTCAAGAAGTGGTAGCCGCCGGGAGCACCTTGATCCTCGCCGAGAACACCTCGCCCATGGCCGAGCACGCCGCCGCGCAGGGATGGATTGCGCCGGCAGCGCTAGCGGGCATCGCAGCCGAGAAGGAAGCCGATGCGGCCCCACCGGGCAAGCTGGAAACGTTGTTCGGGCGGGAGGAGAAAGCGGAGAGCCCGACGGTTGTGGTAAAGGCTGACACCCGCGCCGAGACCCACGCCGCGGTCGAGAGCGGCGCGGTCGAAGAGGCGCTGCAGGCGGGCGACGAGGAGACGCAGAAGCCGCCGACGGTGGTCGTCAAGGGCGACAGCAATTCTTAAAGCGAGGTTGGCACGAGGTTGGCAAACCCCTTGCCAGGCGGCACGAAGTGTGATATAAGTACTTTATGACGCGGTGCGTCATAAAGTGTGACTAGTGAACCGGTTGTGAGGAATTTGTGAACACTTTGTTCAGTCGTGTCCCTGCTCCGGTCAAGCGCGCCGGGGCGGCCCACTATCTCCGCTTAAGCCTGCTCAGCTTTGCGGCGACCGTCATTCTTGTGCGCCTGTTCCTGGCCTTGACGGGCTATCCGCAACTGGGCAACAGCACGCTCCACATCGCGCACGTTCTCTGGGGCGGATTGCTTTTGTTCATCGCCTCGCTCTTGCCACTGATCCTCGCAAACCGTTGGGTCTATGCCGTGTCGGGTGTGCTGAGCGGGGTGGGCGCCGGTCTGTTCATAGACGAAGTCGGGAAGTTCATTACACGCAACTACGATTACTTCTATCCGCCCGCCGCGCCGATTATCTACGGCTTTTTCCTGCTCACGGTTCTCCTGTACTTCGAGGTACGCCGCCTGCCGGCCAGCGACGCGCGGACTGAGCTGTACCATGCGCTGGATGGCCTGGAAGAAGTGCTCGACCACGACCTATCTATGCATGAGCGGGCCGAGGTGGAAGGACAACTGGCCAGCGTGACCCGCGGCTCGGCAGACCCGGAGTTGGTGCAACTGGCCGGCGTATTGCTCACCTTTGTGCGCTCCGCCGCGGTCACGGCCACCCGTGATGAGGCCGGGTTCTGGGAGCGACTCTGGCAGCGCCTCGAAACCTGGCAAGAGCGTCACATCAGGCGGCGCCTGTTCCGCTACTTGCTGGTCGCCGGGCTGGGCGCGCTTGGCCTGGTAGCGATTGTTAACCTGCTTCAATGGGTGGTGACGGCTTTCTTCAGGACCTCGCTCGGGCCGCTGAGCGCATTGCTGGTCCTGGGCGGCGTGAGCGCCAGCACCGGTGGCGTGGCCTGGCTGGTGGTTCGAGTGGTCCTCGAATGGGTGGTCGGGGTGGCTTTGCTTGTCGCGGCGCGCTTTTTCCTCATCGGTCAGGACCGGCGCGGCTTCCGCTTTGCCTATTACGGGTTGCTCCTCTCCCTGATGACTGTCAACCTGCTGGTGTTTTATTTCGATCAGTTCCGCGCGGTGTTCAGCACGCTGGCCCAATTCGTTCTGCTTTTGGCGAGCTTGTACTACCGGCAGCGCTACCTTACGCCGGCGCCAGGCAAGGAACCGGCCCCAGCCGGAAGCCGGCAGGAGGAAAGGTTGGCATGAGGGCGAGACATGAATGAGATCGTGTTTATGCCGGCCCACGAACTGGCGCGCGCCATCCGGGAGCGCCGGCTTTCGAGCCGCGAGGTCTTGGAAGCGCACTTGCGCCAGATCAAGCGCTATAACCCAAGCGTAAATGCCATAGTGACCCTTGACGAAGAGAGGGCCTGGCAGCGCGCCCAGCAGGCCGATGATGCCCTGGGGCGCGGCGAGGTGTGGGGACCACTGCACGGGGTGCCCGTGACGATCAAGGACTCCTTCGAGACGGCCGGGTTGCGTACTACCAGCAGCTACCATCGACTGATCGACTATGTGCCGGAGCAGGACGCCAGCGCGGTGGCCCGTCTGCGCCAGGCGGGGGCGATCATCCTGGGCAAGACCAACGTTCCCCGGCAATCGATGGACATCCAGACGGTGAGCCCAATCTTCGGACGCACGAACAACCCGTGGGATCTCGAGCGCACGCCCGGGGGCAGCACCGGTGGCGGCGCGGCCGCGGTCGCCTCCGGCATGTCGCCGCTCGAAATGGGCAGCGATCTGGGTGGATCGATTCGCATCCCGGCCTACTTTTGCGGTATACTGGGCCTCAAGCCAACCGACAACTTGGTGCCCATCTCGGGCCATATTGTGAGCCTGCCCGGCAAACCGAGACGCACTCGCCAGATGCTGGTGGCCGGTCCGCTTGCACGTTCCGTCGAGGACCTCGCGCTGAGCCTGGCGATCGTGGCCGGGCCAAACGGGCGCGACTGGGAGGTGCCGCCGGTATGCCTGGGCCAGCCCGTCGAACGTAGCCTGCGCGATCTGCGGATCGCCTGGAGCGACGATTTCGACGTTGCCGTGTCGAGTGATACGCGGGACGCCCTGGCAAAGTTGGCCGGGCTGCTGAAGCCCCTCGGCTGCCGGGTCGAGCGCTGCAACCCACCCGACTTCGACTTCGGGCTCGCTTGGCAGGCTTATGCTGGATTGCTGGGCGCCGAGCTGCACCTCGATATCCCGCAGTACCTGTGCAAGGGCGCGCCACTGGCCAGCGCCTTGATGTTCGGCGACGAACCGACGCAACGGGCGATGATGCGTGGGCTGAGCATGGATATGCGCGCCTACGCCGCGGCCCTGACACAGCGAGATCTGTTGATCGGCGCCCTCGACCGTTTCCTGACTGACTGGGATGCGTGGATCTGCCCCGTTACCGCCGGGCCGGCTTTCACTCACCGGCGTCCTTCCATACAGCGCCCGGGCGAGCCGATGGAGATAGACGGTTCGCAGGTGTCTTACTGGCGCCGCAAGGTGTGCTTTATCACCGTATTGAGCCTGACCGGCAACCCCGTGGTAACCATGCCGGCGGCGCAGACAGCGGATGGGCTGCCGATCGGCATGCAGGTAGTGGGCAGGCGCTGGCACGACATGGATCTGCTATCAGTGGCGGCGAGCCTGGCGGCGATCACAGGACCGTTCCCCAAGCCGCCCGGCTATTGAATGATGCGGATATGAATGCTCAAGTTTTAAGCTTGAGGGCACGAGAGGGAGGGTTTCATGACCAGCGTTGCCGGATCGATACGTCCTCAGACCCGACAAGCGACCGCTCAGCCGTGGCTGCACAGTCGTCGCTGGGACCTCACCTGCAGTGGCCGGCCTTCGCGGCGGCCCGCCATTCCCGCGGCATGCTGCATGCGACTCTGGATTATCTCCGGCGTATCGACCGCGGCAACGGTTGGACGGCCTTTTACCTGGTGGGCTTGGCCATGCTGCCGATTTCGGGGCTCATTTACGTGGGCGCCCGTCTGATCTGGCCGGACCTGCATGCCGGTTATCCGGGGGCCGACGAGACCTACACATACATCGCGGTGCTCTCCATCCTGCTGATCCACTACCTTCAGGATGGCCTTCTGTTCAACAACTCGCAAACCCTCGTCGAGTAGCGACCGCTGCAACGGCGTTTCGTGCGGCTCGCGCGCGTGTTGCAAACTTTCCCGACTTGCGTTACGATAGTCTCCCAAGAAAAGGTATATCGTAACCTGTGCTTTATTCCGTTTATCACTGGGTAACTGAACTAACACACGGCGGTGCTTCTGCCCGCTATACTGGTCCGAGGCAACGCTGCCAGGTCGGAAGGAGGTGTAGCGGATTATGAAGAACGTGTCCCTCAAGAAACGCGAGCTGGTTGATGCCATCGCTTACCAGCATCACGTGGATTTTGACCCAAAAGAATGGCTGTGGCAGGTGACCTTCAACCCCAAGGCCGTTCAGCCTGAAGCGCACGTGGTGTTTGTCGACCGCGGCGCGACCACCGCAGTATCGTTTTTTGTCGGCGAGGAGCCTGTTCCAATTGGGGCGTTCAGCGAGCTGGATGGAGGACTCCATTGGGGGGACCCAGGCTCGCTAGACTCCGGTCAGCCAGGTGACGGCAAAGGGTTGGAAGCGATCTGCATCCCTGACAGGATCCGGCGCCAGGTTGAAGACAGCCTCCGCAAGCATGTCACGCTGGCGGGAGCGATCTACAGTATTAGCTACTATTAGGCGGCTTTAGCAGAGACCTGTCAGGCCGGCGAACGCGTGTCTCGCCAGGGGCCTGACAGGTCGCCCGTTGGTTAGGAACGAGAAGTATGCGAAGATTCCCCGCGCTCTCGATTTTGCTGGCCTGCGCCTGTATGCTGTCGGGCTGTGGTCCTCGGAATTCTCCTACGCCGGCTGCGGGTGGGGGGAGCGGCAAGCCGCTGCCGGTCATATTGAAAACCGCCGACCCAGCTGCGGCAAGCGCCGGCGGGCAGGCGGGAGCGGGGACGAGTCGTCCGCCGGCCTATTACACAGTGCAGACCGGTGATATTCTTACGAACATCGCCCAGCGTTTCGGAATCAGCGTGGCCGATCTCGTTCAGGTCAATCACCTGGCGGATCCGGATGCCCTTACCCTTGGCCAACGGCTCACTATCCCGGGCGGCGTAGCCGGTAACGAGACTGCCGCTGACCCCCCGGCGGTTGCGAACGCGCCGGCGGAGAATGTGGGGAGCACCGAGCCGGTTGCACCGGCTGAGCAATTGGCGAGCGACGGAAAGCGTCCCTCCGTTTACGACCGGCTGAGCTTCGCCGCGCAGATGGCGCCGCAAGATTCTCCGTATCATAACCTGACCTGGGTGACCTTCTACGGCCGCCCGAAGGTACCGCTTCTGGGAATCTTGGGCGAATACAGCATCGAAGAGCTTGTGCCCAGATTGCGCAAGCAGGCAGAGGCGTACGACCAGGCCAATGGGCCGCAAATTGGGGTTATGCCGGCCTTCCACCTGATCTATGGCATGGCGATGGCTTACTCGGACGACGGCACTTATCTCAGCTACATGACCGACGATGAGACGAAAGCCTACATCGACCGGGCTCAGATGGAAAAGTTTGGGGTGATCCTCGACGTGCAGATCGGCGCGCTCACGCCCCTGGCATCCATTCAGCCGGCGTTCCGCTGGCTCAAGGACGGCAATGTCCAACTGGCGATCGATCCCGAATTTGCGATGAGCACGCCGGGCCAGACCGTGCCCGGGCAGCCGCCCGGCACTGTGACGGCGGCGCAAATCAACGCGGTGCAGGCGGCGATGAGCACCTACATGGCAGAGAATGGCATCAGTGGTCATCGGATCCTGATCGTGCACCAGTTCCTGCCCTGGATGATCGCCGACAAACAAGACCTTTACCGCTACAAGGGGGTTGATCTGACGGTCTGCGCCGACGGCTTCGGCGACCCGCCGACCAAGGTCACCAAGTATAATGGCTTTATCAATGAGAACGTGCCGTTCGCCGGCTACAAGCTGTTCTACGGTTGGGACGCGCCGCTGATGACCGAGCGCCAGGCGCTGGGCCTGGACGAGAACCCGGGCACGGACTACATTGAAGAGACGCCCAACCTGATCATTTACCAGTAGAAGGTGGAGGCCCGCGCGGTTGAGCGATTACGAGATTCCCAGTCTGCAGATAGATCCGACCGTTTTGCCGCCTCCCCTACTGACCTCGGAGCCCGGCTCGTTTGCGCAACACACGTTTCAGGTGCGAATTCCGCATATTGTGGACGAAACGCTGGGACACAACCATTTTCTGCCAGGCATCAGGGAGAACCTTCTGGACCTGCGGACCGAGATCAGGGACGGCCGCATCCGCCAATTGAGAGAGGTTGCGCCGGATGTGGGATTTTGGCGGGCAGTCTCAGCCCCTTTCGAAGGGCGTAGCTGGCTTGACGTGCCCTGGTATTGGGCTGAGGCCTACTTCTACCGCCGTCTGCTCGAAGCAACCCGGTATTTCCAGGCCGGCGCAGGGCAGGGCTTCGACCCCTTTTCTGCCCTGAAGAGCGACGAGTGGCAGCCCGCGGGGGCGCCGCGCGCGGTCGAGGAGTTAATGAGCGCACTCCCGGCGGAGGGCAACGCGCGTTTTGCGGCCCTGGTGCGGGCGAGCCTGTGGGGCAACCGGGTTGACCTGAGCTACTGGTCGGTTGCCGGCCTGGGGATCGCGCATGGCGCAAGCGCTAACTTGCTGGTTGACGATACGGAGCAGGTCTGGCGCCTGCTCCGGCGCCGGCCTGCTGATAAAGTGATCGTCGTCAACGATAACGCAGGCACCGAGTTGGCCATGGACCTGGCCCTGGCCGATTACCTGCTCGGGTCTGGCCTGGCCGCCCAGGTCGTGTTGCACTTGAAGCAACAGCCATTCTTCGTTTCAGACGCCCTGCCCGGCGACGTGCAGGAGGCTTTGGGCGCGCTGGCTGCAGGCCCCAGGCACGGCGCCGAGCTGGCAGCCAGGCTGATTGCCCATCTCGAGACCGGGCGCCTGCATTTGCGCACACACTGGTTCTACACGACCAGCCTGTTCTATTTTCAGTTGCCTGCCGACCTGCAGACCGAGCTGGCCGCGGCCGGCCTGGTCGTCGTCAAGGGGGATGCCAACTACCGGCGGCTGTTTGGCGACGCACATTGGTCCGCCATGACGCCCTTTTCCGCCGCGTCGGTATATTTCCCGGCGCCCCTCCTGGCCCTGCGCACCCTCAAATCTGAGATCATACTGGGTCTGCGGGCCGGCGAGGCCGAGCGGCTGAGTGCTCAGGACCCGGATTGGCTGGTCAACGGCAAACGAGGGGTGATCCAAGCCAGTCTGCGGAGTTGAATCTTGCATGGACGCGCTGGCGTAAGCCCTATGACCCTCATCCTGGATAATGACTCTGTTGCGGCGCAGCGGGCCGCCGTGCGCACCCTGGAGGGGCACAAGGTCCGTTCCGACGACGAGGCGGTACGCTATGTGGACCGGCTCGGCTTTGCGCCCTTGTTCCGCCTGGCCGGCCTGAACATTCCCAGCCTGTCGGATGCGGACGCGGGCGAGTGGGAGGGGGCCTGGCGTTGGAAAGAAGTGCTGCCGGCGGAGCGCCGCTGTGCCTACGGCAAGTTTCTGCGCGGACGTGGGTTTTTCATCAGTTGGCGGCTGTTTCCCGCCTTTTATGCCATCTACGGCCGGATGACCGACGCGGCGGACGACTATGCTGATGGCCTGCTCGGCCAACTGGAATGGGCGGTGCTGCAAGCGATTGTCGAGCGTGGCCCGATCGACTCGCGTGTTCTGTGGGCGGAGATGAAACGGAGCTTCGGCGGCAAACGCGCCTCTTTTGAGGCAGCGCTGATCGGCCTGCAGGCAAGCTTCAGGATTATGGTGTCGGGTGGCAGCCTGGAGGGTTGGAGTCTGCACTACTGGGACCTGGTTGAACGGCGCGTGCCGGCGGGGCTCCTGACCGGATTGCCGTCGGTGGAGGATGCCAGGGAGGCTCTTCTTCTGCAGTACGTTGCCAATACCGTGATATGCACGGAGCGCGAGGCGGCGGGCTTCTTCCGCTGGGACCTGGGACAGACGCGGGCATTGGCGGCCCGCCTGCTTGCCGGTGGGAAGCTGGCCCAGGCGCGCATCGGCGATGACCCCGTCGCCTGGCTCACGCCCGCCTGAAAGCAGGTGGGCCAGGGGATGCGGAGTGCAATTCAGACCATTCGCTCTAGAACGGTATTTCGCAAAGTACGAGTTCGCGGTCGAACATCTGCTCAGCGCCTCGGACCCGGAGAGCCTCACGTTACAGGAACTGTTGGCGCTGGCCGACACGCAGAGCCTGGCGCTGTGGCAGGAGTTGAAGCTGGCCTACACCGAAAGCCAGGGTCACCCGCTGCTGCGCGAGGCGATCGCTGGCACCTACTCTTCGATCGACCCGCGCGATGTGCTGGTCGCAGTCCCGGAAGAGGCGATTTTCATCGCCATGAACTGTCTGCTGCGACCGGGCGATCACGTGATCGCGACCTTTCCCGCCTACCAATCACTGCATGAGATCGCCGGGTCGTTGGGCTGCCGGCTGACCCGCTGGCCCCTGTCTCAGAATGGGGAGCGCTGGGAGCTCGACCTCGGCCTGCTCGCCGATAGCCTGTCCGATGACACCCGGCTGATCGTCATCAATTTCCCGCACAATCCGACAGGGTTCCTGCCCGAGCGGGCCACGCTCGACGCGATCCTTGACCTCGCGCGCCGGCGTGGCGTCTATATCTTTTCTGACGAAATGTACCGACGGTTGGAATACACTCCCGAGCGGCGCCTGCCGGCGATTTGTGACCTCTACGAGCGCGGTGTCTCCCTGTCGGGCCTCTCCAAGACTTTCTCGCTGCCGGGGCTGCGCCTCGGCTGGCTGGCGACGGCGGACCGTGAGCTGCTCGCAAGCTGTGCGGTGTTCAAGGATTACACGACAATCTGCGGAAGCGCGCCCAGCGAAATCCTGGGGATCATGGCGCTGCGGGCGGGCGAGCGGATCATCGCCCGCAACCTGGGTATCATCCGAGCCAACCTGCACCTGGCGGATGAATTCTTTGTCCGTCAGCAGGATCGCTTCACCTGGTTGCGGCCGCAGGCCGGGCCGGTGTGCTTGCCGCGGCTGCTAAGCGATCTATCTGTTGCGGCCCTCTGCGAGGGTTTGCTGGAGCGCAAGAGCGTCATGTTGTTGCCCGGCGAGGTTTTCGAGTTTGGCGACAACTATTTTCGCCTGGGGCTGGGGCGACGTGACTTTCCGGAAGGCCTGGCCATACTGGAAGCCTACCTGGACGGGACATGAACGCGGCGCTCGGGGCGCGGCGCTAATAGCGCGAGCGAAATGGAGCGGACCGCGGCGCAGGGCGCGCGGCGCACAGTGCGCGAGGCGGAGAATATAGCTGTGTCTGGAAGCGAACCGTATCTGTTGGGGATCGACGTTGGCACGTCCGGCCTCAAATGTGTCCTGGTCGACCTGAATGGCCGGGTTGTTGCCCAGGCGCTGCAGGAATACGCGCCGGACAGCCCTGCGCCTGGCGCGGCCGAACAGGACCCGGACACCTGGCTACAGGCGGCCGGCCATGCAGTGCGCCGCGTGCTGGCCGGCGCAGGCATAGGCCAGGTCGGCGCCGCGCGCGTTGTCTCTCACCCGACCGCCCGGGGTGAGGTGGTGGCGATCGGGTTCTCGGGGCAGATGCACAGCGCGGTCTTCCTCGATGGCCAGGGCGATGTCGTGCGTCCGGCCATTTTGTGGCTCGACACGCGCGCGGCGGGAGTGGTGCGCGAACTTCAGGAGCGGTTGGGCAGCGCGCAACTGGGGGCCTGGACCGGCAACCCGGTGATGACAGGCGTCACGCTGGCCTCGTTGCTGTGGCTGCGGGCGAACGAACCGCAGAACTGGGCACGAGTGGCCCATGTGCTGCTCGCCAAGGATTACGTGCGTTATCGCCTGACCGGCGAAGTACTGACGGACTATAGCGATGCCTCGGCAACGGCTATGCTCGACACCGGCCGGCGCACCTGGGCGGCCGACCTGCTGCAGGCCAACGGGATTCCGCAGCCCTGGCTGCCGGCGCTGGCCGGCTCGACCGAAGTGGCCGGCCATATCGACAGGACCCTGGCCGAGTCCTGGGGCCTGCGCCCGGGCCTGCCGGTGGTCTGCGGGGCCGGCGACCAGGAGGCCCAGGCGGTAGGGAACGGCATCATCCGGCCCGGTCTGCTCTCTTCCACGATCGGCACGGGGGGGCAGCTTTTCACCCCCATCGACAGCTATCGCCACGATCCGGCGCTGCGCCTGCACACTTTCTGCCACGCCGTGCCCGGCCTTTGGCACTGGATGGCCGCTACTCTCACTGCCGGCATGGCGTTGCGCTGGCTGCGCGACCAGCTTTTTGAGGGCCGCTATAGTTACGACGACCTTGCCGCCGGCGCGGCCGGCATCCCGCCGGGGGCAGAAGGCCTGCTGTTTCTGCCCTATCTGGCCGGCGACCGCACTCCGCACCTGGATCCGCTGGCGCGCGGCGTCTTCTTTGGGCTGACTCTGCGCCACACCTGGCGGCACCTTGTGCGTGCAGTGATGGAGGGCGTGGTCTTTTCTCTCCTCGACGGCCTGCGGCTGATGCGTGATCTGGGCGGCTCCATTCACCAGGCCGTCGCTTCAGGGGGCGGGGCCCGCCATCCCCTCTGGCTGCAGTTGCAGGCGGACATCTTCGACGTTGACATAATTCGTGTCGAGGGCCAGGAGGCAGCCGCCGTCGGCGCGGCGCTTCTGGCGGGCACCGGCGCCGGGCTTTATCCTGATGTGGCGACCGCCTGTGCGCGCGCCGTCCGCTGGAGCAGAGATGTGGTGCAGCCGTGCCCCGAGGATGCCGCGCGTTACCGGGAGATCGGGGAGCGCTACCGCTCACTTTACCCCGCGCTGGCCGGCCAATTCCATGCAGGCGCCGGCGAGTTGTTGTGAACCGGGAGTCATGATGGCATTTGAACTGCGCCTGGCGACAAGGGAGGATAAGCCTCGTATCCTTGAGATCTGGGCCCGGATATGGGAAGGGGAGGACTACGTGCCGGCTGTGGTCGATGGCTGGCTTGGTGCACCCGGTTCGGAGTTAGTGGTCGCGACGCTGGCAGGGGAGCTGATCGCCTTCGCTCACCAGCAATGGCTTGTTCGGCGTGGATTTCCTCGACGGAGAGGAGGAAGACTGCGACACGTTGTTGCGCCACGCCCTGCACCTGGCACGCGACCGGAGAGTGCTCCAAGCGCCGGTAGCTAAATGGGGCGATCAGGTGGCGCCGGCCCTGCCGCTTTTCCGCGGGCTTGGCTTTCAGGCCTGGAACGGCTTCGATGAGGACATTTTCGTCTACGAGCGCACGTTATGACACAACGTCCACATCTCGATCCTTCAGCCTTCTTTTTGCCCGGCGGGTCGGTTGGGGTCCTGTTGCTGCACGGCTTTACCGGGGCACCCACGGAGATGCGTCTGCTGGGCGATTACCTGAACGGCCGCGGCTACACGGTGGCCGCGCCGTTGCTGCCGGGGCATGGCACGCGTGTCGAAGACATGAACGGCTACCGTTGGCGGGATTGGGTCCGGCACGCCGAGGCGGCCCTGATCGACCTCCAGTCGCACTGCGCCACGGTGTTCGTGGGCGGTCTTTCGTTGGGCTCGCTCATCGGCATCTACCTGGTCGCGCAGCACCCGGATGTGGCCGGTCTCATCGCTTATTCGCCGGCGGTGCTTGTGGCCAGCCGGAGTGTCTGGCTGGCGCCGTTGGTTAAGCATTTCGTGCCCATCCTGTCCGCGCCTGTCAGTCCCAGTGACCTCACCGATCCGGAAGCCGGCTCGCGCCTCTGGTGTTACGAACAGATCCCGGTCCCGGCCGTGCACGAGACCATGCGCATGGCTATGCGGGCGATGGGCCTGCTGCCCGGCCTGCGAGTTCCCTTGCTGGTCGTCTACAGCACGGGCGATCGCACCATCCACCGCGACAGTGGCCGCTATACCTTCGAGGTGGCCGGCACCCCTGACAAGGAACTCCTCGTCCTGCACAATTCAGGGCACGCCTTAACGGTGGACAGCGAGTGGCGCCTGGTGGCGGGGCGGACTGCGGAGTTCATCGAACAGCACCTCAAATAACAACAGGTCGCGATGCGCAAGCTATCCGCCTTTGCCCTGACTCTGTTGGCTATCGAGTTCCTCGACGAGTTCGTCTATGGGGCGCGCGAGGCCGCCTGGCCGTTGATCCGCAACGATCTCGGCCTGACGCACACGCAAGTCGGCTTGTTGCTCGGCATCCCTAGCGTCATCGCCAGCCTGATAGAACCCTGGCTGGGCATCCTGGGCGATGTGTGGCGCCGGCGCGTCCTGGTACTGGGCGGGGGCATCGTCTTTGCCCTGGCGCTCCTGCTGACCGCCGGTAGTTCTAGCTTTTCCCTCCTGCTGGCCTCCTTAATCCTGTTCTACCCCGCTTCTGGCTCTTTTGTGAGCCTATCACAGGCTACTCTGATGGACACAGACCCGGCACGCCACGAGAAAAACTTGGCCCGCTGGACCTTCGCCGGCTCATTGGGCGTCGTGGCCGGTCCGTTGGCGCTGGGTGGCGCGGCATTGCTCGGGCTGCGCTGGCGCGGGCTATTCCTCAGGGTAAGAGGGACGAGCGCGAACGCGTCGGTCCGTAGAGAAGTTGAACCGCCAGGACGGGAAGGGCGCTGGGTCCCGTTGGCGGCTATCCAGATTGTTCCGCGGTCCTGGGTACCCCGTTGACTCCGTTGAGCCGCATAGCGCTCTGGTGGATCTGCCCCGCGCTGAAACCGGCGGCATGCACGGCCCCCATGATCGCGCCGGCGCTCGTGCCTGCTATGCAGTGGATCGGGATCCCCTCGCGTTCGAGGACCGAGAGGACCCCGATATGCGCATAACCCCGAACTACACCTGCGCCCAGGGCCAGTCCGACTCGCATCCTTCCTCCAAACAATCGTAGCCGGGAAGGGTCAAGAATTCGATAAATGTGTCGCTGGTGGTCAGTTTGTTGAACAGATCGGCTGCCAGCGGGTATTTCCTGGCTGCCCACTGCTCGCTGCCGACGATCGACTTGACCTGCTTGACTTCTTCCACCAGCATGTGTTTCTCCGCCAGGCGCCAGCCGCGCGGACGGGTCAACAGCGTCGCGACTTTGTCATTCAGCCGGTATTGCTTGCCCTCTGGACTGGTGAAGTTGATCGTGCGGCGGATCGCGTCCCGCAGATTGGCCTGTTCCTGGAGCATGTTGTGCAGAATGGGTGCGTTGGCGTCCTCGAAATCGGCCATGAACACGCTGGTCCCAGAGTTCAAGGCATTGATGATCATCTTGCGGTCGGCCGGTCCGGTGATCTCAACGCGCCTGTCTCGCAAGTCGGCGGGGATGGGCGCGACAGTCCATTCCGCCTCCCGGATGTGGCGCGTCTCGGGCAGGAAGTCGGGCTTTAGCCCCGCGTCGAATTCAGCCTGGCGCTCGGTCCGCCGCTGCAGCAACCTGGCCCGCGTCGGTCCGAACTTGCGCGCCAGTCTGGCGACGAAAGCCACGGCTTCGGGGGTCAGGATCTCTTCAAACTCCGGCGAGAGAGGGACCGTCAACTCCACGCCCTTAGGGTAGGATGTTGCCACACTTGCCATACGTCTATACCTACCTTTCTCCGCTAGGTAGGGACTGGATTCCTATGCCATAGCCTGGCGGGGCGGGCCCCAGAGGGGCCTTGAAGAAACCCGGTCTCTGACATATGCCGCCGATCTCTAGGCAAACTGGGCTTCCTCGGTTGAGCCGAGCAGGGCCAGGGTGGAGGCCGAGCCGCCTGAGACAACCGTGGCGATCTCGTCGAAGTAGCCGGTGCCAACTTCATGCTGATGTTTGGTAGCCGAGTAGCCGTCGGCTTCACTGGCGAACTCCGCCTGCTGCAACTCAGAATAGGCGGCCATGCCGCGCCGGGCATAGTCCCAGGCCAGGCGATACATGCTGTGGTTCAGGGCATGGAAGCCGGCCAGGGTGACGAACTGGAATTTGTAACCCATGGCCGCAAGCTCGCGCTGGAACTTGGCGATCGTGATATCGTCCAGTTTCTTCTTCCAGTTGAAAGAAGGCGAGCAGTTATAGGCCATCAGCTTGCCGGGGTACTGCTTGTGAATGGCCTCGGCGAACTCACGCGCTTCGGTCAGGTTGGGCTCCGCGGTGTCCCACCACAACAGGTCGGCGTACGGGGCGTAGGTCAGCGAGCGGGTGATGGCCGCCTGCACGCCATGGCGCATGTAGTAATAGCCTTCGACCGAGCGCTGACCGGTTAGCAACGGTTCATCGCGCGGATCCACCTCGCTGGTGATGAGGGTGGCACTGTGCGCGTCCGTCCGGGCCACGATGATCGTGGGCACCCCCATGATGTCCGCGGCCAGGCGGGCGGCGATCAGCTTTTGGATGAACTCTTGCGGCAGGACCAGCACCTTGCCTCCCATGTGGCCGCACTTCTTGGCCGAGGAAAGCTGGTCTTCGAAATGTACGCCGGCCGCTCCGGCCTCGATCATGGACTTCATAATTTCGAAGGCGTTGAGTGAGCCGCCGAAGCCCGATTCGGCATCCGCCACGATGGTCGCGAACCAGTACGGCCCTTCCTTTCCTTCCGAGCAGGCGATCTGATCGGCGCGCATCAGGGCATTGTTGAGGGAACGCACCAGGTTGGGCACGCTGTTGGCAGGATAAAGGGTCTGGTCGGGGTACATCTGGCCGGCCAGATTGTTGTCGGCTGCCACCCGCCAGCCGCTCATATAGATGGCCTTCAAGCCGGCCTTGACTTGCTGCACGGCCTGGTTGCCGGTGATGGCGCCCAGCGCCGGAACGTACTCCTCAGTATGCAGCAATTGCCATAGTCTCTCAGCCCCCAGGCGAGCCAGGGTGTGCTCGACGTGGATCGACCCGCTCAGGCGGGCCACGTCGGCGGCGGTG
>JADGQF010000040.1 GCA_017882045.1 Anaerolineales bacterium | reverse complement strand
ACTACCACGGCTTTGCCACCCGCCGGTTCGCCCTGGGCAGCCACTTCTTCGGCCCGGTCCTTGTGCCGGAAATAGTTGATGGCGACGTTCGCGCCGTGGCTGGCGAGCTCGAGCGCGATAGCCCGGCCGATGCCGCGCCCGCTGCCGGTGATCACTGCCGTCTTGCCCTGTAACACATCGTATGGGGTCATAGATCTTCCTCCGCGCGCTCGATTATACACCGGCGGGGGTCAGCGGGCGAGTGGGGGCACGAATAGATGGATTTTGCGACCCGTGGTATATTGGCGGCGCAGTATCCCTTCGGATCGTGGCGGCCAGAGAGAGTCAAAAATATGACCTTGCGTCGTGTGGCGATGTTGAGTGTGCATACCTGTCCCCTTGCTACCCTGGGTGGCAAGGAAACAGGAGGCATGAACGTCTATGTGCGGGAGTTGACGCGTGAGCTTAGCCAATGCGGACTGGCAGTCGACGTTTTCACGCGTTCCCAGGATCCAACGCTGCCGCGCGTGCGGGAGGGCGGCCCGTTGGGTCCGACCGGGCGCGTGATCCATGTGCCTGCCGGCCCTGAGCATCCCTACAACAAGAATGCCATCTACGAACACCTGCCCGAATTTGTAGAGGGTGTCAAGGCTTTTGCGGCACGCGAGCGCATTCAGTACGACATCCTGCATAGCCATTACTGGCTTTCCGGGTTAGTTGCCCGGCAACTGCGCGCCGAATGGGGCACGCCCATCGTGCAGATGTTCCATACCCTGGCGTTGCTCAAGAATCAGGTCGCGCAGTCGCCGGCTGAGATGGAGAGCGCGCAGCGCATCGCCAGTGAGGGTGAGATAATGCGCTTTGCCGACCGCATTGTGGCAGCCACCGGGCTGGAGCGCGAGCAGATGAGAACGCTCTACGGGGCGAACCCGGCCAGGATCTCGGTCGTCCCGCCGGGTGTCGATCTGCGGCGTTTTCGGCGCCTGCCACTGGTCGAGGCTAAGGCCCATATCGGCGTGCCGGCCGAGCATCGGATGATTTTGTTTGTGGGACGTATCCAGCCCATCAAAGGGATCGACACGTTGATCCGGGCGATGGCCCTGGTGCGCCAACGCGACCCCGAAATGGGTTCCAATGTTTGCGTGGTCATCATCGGCGGCGATCCGGATGCCGATGCCGGGCAGGAACAGAGCGAGATGGCGCGCTTGAAGGTGCTGCGTGAGAGCCTGGGGGTGGGGGACCTGGTAACCTTCCTGGGCTCCAAAGATCAGGACACCCTGGTCGATTACTACTCGGCCGCCGCGACGGTGGTGGTGCCTTCGCACTACGAGTCTTTCGGTATGGTGGCCCTCGAGGCCATGGCCTGCGGCACGCCGGTCGTCGCCTCCGATGTGGGCGGGCTCTCGATCAATATTGCCGACGGCTTCAACGGCTACCTGGTCCCCGCGGGCGATGCGGAGGCCCTGGCGGCCAAGCTAACGCTGCTGTTGAAATATGATAGCCTGCGCAAGCAGCTGAGCTGGCAGGCCAGCCGGTGGGCGGAACGCTATAGCTGGACCAACATTGCCGAGGAAATGATGGCCGTTTACGAGAAGGCGCTGATGGCTGCGGGCAGGCCGGTCGATCTGCCGGTCAGAGGTGGAAGGCACGAGCATTGGGACTGAAGGCGCTGATTTTTGACTTTGGGGGCGTGCTGGTTCGCACCGGCGATCGCAGTTTGCGCGCGGGCTGGGAACAACGGTTGAAGTTGGCCGGCGGGCAAGCCGAATACATCGTGTTTGGCGGCGAGACGGGTTGGGATGTCCAGCTCGGCACGATCGGCGACGCAGAGCACTGGCGCCGGCTGCAAGCGCGCTGGGGGCTGGATGACGAGGCGCTGGCCCGTTTTCGCGAGGATTTCTTCGCCGGCGACGAACTCGATCGTGACCTCGTCGCTTATCTCGGCCGCCTGCGTGCGCGCTATCACGTGGGCTTGTTGAGCAACGCCGGGGATAACGCCCGCCAATTCTTTGCCGAGAAGCATGCCATCCTTGACTGTTTTGACAGCGTGACGATCTCGGCCGAAGAGGGAGTAATGAAGCCCGAGGCGCGCATCTTTCGCATTGCGCTGGCGCGCGCAGGGGTGGAGCCGGCTGAGGCGTTGCTGGTCGACGACGCCCTGGCGAACGTCGAGGGCGCACGCCAGATCGGCATGCAGGCGTTGCACTTCACGGAGCCTGTCGCGGCGCGGCGGCAGTTGGCGCTGCTGACCGGTGTCGATTGAGGGACGGCGAGCTCTCCGGGCCGGCAACCCCCGGTAAATGTCGCTGTCAGTTGCCCGGCGCTGGTCCTCAGGGATCGGGGGGACCTGCAGTTCGACACCCACCGGGCAGTGGTCACTCCCGGCAACTTCGGGCAGAATAAAGGCTCCCGTGACTCGGGGTAGCAATTCGGGAGAGACGAAGAAATAGTCGATACGCCAGCCCACGTTCCGCTCACGGGCCCGCATCGGTACGTCCCACCAGGTGTATTGGCCGGCCAGGTCCGGGTGGAAGTGGCGAAAGGTGTCGACATAACCCATTTGCACGATCCGGTCGAGCCAGGCGCGCTCCTCGGGCAGGAAGTCTGTATGCTCCCGGTTCTTGCGTGGGTGCGCCAGATCGATCTCCCTGTGCGCAGTATTTACATCCCCGCAGAAAAGCACCCCTCGGCCCGCCAACCGTAGTCGCTCGCAGGTCTCCAGAAAAGCATCATAGAACGCCAGCTTGTAGGGCACGCGGCTGAGATCGCGGCTGCCGTTAGGGAAATAGCAGTTGATGAGCACGAAAGATCCGTAATCGGCGATGATCGTGCGCCTCTCGTCGTCGAACTCGGGCCGGCCCAGCCCATACTGCACAGAGCGTGGCTCCGGCCGCGTGAGCAACGCCGTGCCGCTGTAACCTTTCTTGCGTCGGCAGCCATGCCAGTGGGCCAGGTATCCCGCGGGCTCGCGCAGGTCGGGCGGTAACTGCTCCGGGTCGGCGCGTGTCTCCTGCAGACACAGGATATCGGACGCCGCCCGGTTAAGCCAATCCAGAAAGCCTGCCTTATAGATGGCGCGGGCGCCGTTGATGTTCCAGGACAGCAGCCGGATTGACGTCATCCTATCTACCGTCTATTGCCATTCGCAGATGGACTCGACGTAGGCAGCGGAGCCGTCCCGCAGCCAGCCGTCGAGTTGGGCCTGATCTTTCAGGTTTTGGCCGCGCAGGCGCGGCACGACCACGAAACGGCAGTCGAGCTCCGGCAGGGCGGTCATGTCGCCCCAGAGCTTCTCGAACTGCGCCACCGGGAAGACGTCCTCTTGACCATGCCCCCAGCGTTTTTTGACGTCCTTGAGCGTGACGTAGGTCGGCATGCGGGCTGACAGGCTGCGCACCGCCGCCGACACTTTCTCGTCATTCTCCAGGTCCTGGCGGATGAGGCCGAAAGCGGCCAGGATCTTGTCGATATCCAGCCAGAAGGTGTTCGAGTTGTAATAGGAGAGCGCGAACTCGTCCTCTTCGTGCGGCAGCGCCAGGCCTTCGAGCAGGCGCACCCGTCCGTCCACCGCCGCCAGGCCGCCGCCGCGGTCCTCAACCGAACGGGTGATGACCTCATTCGTCAGCGCGCCGCCCAAGCGGATGTGCAGGCCGAGCAAGGCGGGGTCTAAGTCGGTGCCCAGGGCATCGATGTTGTGCACCATCAGGTGCTGCAGAGCGGGTTGCTCGTCCAACAGGCGGGCCAGCACCCCGTTTCTTAGCAGATTCGGTATCTCGTACCAGTGGCCCACCGGGTGCAGGCATTGCATCGGCACGTTGTCGACGTAGTCGCTGCCCTCGCCCGCCTGGCACGCCCAATCGATGAGCGCTCCGTGCAAGCTATCGCGCATCTTTTGCGCTTGTTCGTCCAGCAATTGCTGTGGCATCTTCTCCCAGGCAAAGCGCAGATCGCGCGCCATGGGGATCAGGCGCAAGCCGATGGCGCGGCCCGGCGAGAGAACCAGCGGGCCGGGGTAGCCATAGTTGTCTTGGCTGCGCAAGAAATCGGCGATCGGCTCATCGGTCAGGTAGCTGGTGGTGATGATGTGCGGGACCGCCCGGCCGCAGCGGCGGGCGATGCGCCGGCTCTTGGCCAGGTGTGTTTCGATGAAGGTGCGATGCCGCCCTCCCAGCTTGCAGAACGGGTGGAGCGCCTTGACGACGCCGGCGCCCTGTGTCCAGCGTGTGCCGATGCCGCCGGCCAAGGTCACCACCGCGGCCCGGCCCGCAGTCAGGGCTTGCATGCCCAGCGCGCATAGATCGGCGGGCAGACCCTGGCTAGCGTCGTAGACGTCGGCGGGTCCTACATCCTGGATGTTGGTGGTCACCGGCAGCCGGTTCTGCGCCAGGCCGATGCGTCCGCTGCGCAAGTCGGCGCGGATCTGCTCGTGCTGAGTGCGGTCGAAGCCGTACTCGTCGAGCAAAGCCTGCAGGTCGCCTTTACCCTCTTCGGCCTGGCGTGCCTGGGGCAACAGCCGGTCGAAGAGCACCTGCACCATGCCCGCGAGTTCAGGGCGCGTGCGACAGGCCGCTCCGAAACGATCCAGCTCGGCGCGCCGCAGGGATGACAGCTTGCGGCGATCCAGTCGCAGGAGCTCGGGTACGATCATTGCGTAGTAGCCGGGCGGGAGAAGCGAAGGCGCCAGCATTTCCGACCACGTGCCATGCTCGTTGATCGAAAAGTCGTAAACGACAGGCTCCATCGCGAAAGGCAGGGCATTCTGGAGATCGCGTTTGGTGGTTTGCATGATCGTCAGAATTCGGTCCTGGCCGGCCTGTTTCTGCCGTGGCTCGAAGACAAAGCCCATGCCGCCGCCCGACATACCGCCCAACATCCAAAAGCCCCAAAAGCCCGCCCCGAACTCAGCACGTGCGCGTTGGATCACCGTCTCGGTGTAGAGATTGCTGGCCCAGGGGATGATTGTCTGGATCGGCCCGAAAAAGTTGCGGGTGGTGACGGCGCCAATCCGCTGCACGTCCCCCTCCCGTAGTGCGGCCAGCACGTCATCCAATACCTGGCAAGCCTCTCGCCGCCCCTGCCATTCGGCCGCTGAGCGCAACAGGTATTTTTCGGTCACCATCTCGAGGATGGGGCCGACATTCTGTGCCATGCCGCCGTGAACGAGGACCAGGCTGTCCTGCAGCCGCTGGCGCGTCGCCGGCGGCACTTCCGCGAGATCCAGGATGTGATGGCTGGGCAGTAAGCGGCCGCGGCTGATACCGTATTCGGGATCGCCCTCGGCGGAAAGCTCCCCCTGGATCAGTTTGATGCCCGGCCAGACGCCGCCCGAGTCCTGCCAACCTCCGCCCGAACCCGCCAGCCACTCGCCCAGGATCGCGCGCGCCGCGACCAGGCGTCGCTCGTGCTCGGCCAGCGGCCCAGTGAGGGACTGCGCCTGGCCGGTTGCGCGCATGCAGACCGCGATCAGGCAGGCCAGCAGGCTGGTCGAGACTGCCAGGCGCGATCCCTTGGGGATGCCGTTTACCGAGCTCACGAGTTCAATGCCGTAGCCCGGACCGACAAGACGCGCTAGCAGGTCGGCGAGGCTCTCCTGTGAACCCTCGATTCCGGGCGGAACGATGCCCGCCGCAATGATGGCGGCTTTAAGCAGACCCAGGTAGTCACGCGCGAAATCGAAGACCTCAGCCAGGCTGGTTATGTCCACGGTCTGCCCCAGGTCGACGCTGGCCAGGCGCAAGAGCGGCTCGTCGATCACGCGGAAGTAGGCTTCGACAGGCGGACGAGGGGCCGTGTCGCGACCGCGTACGCCCAGGTCGATCGAGATATTGAGGACGCGCGCGCCTTCGGGGTAGTCCATCCCCAGGAAGAAAATGTCGCTCCAGGCGCTGTGGCTTAGGTCCATGCGCACCGGCGTGGATTCTTTAAGAAT
The DNA here is from genome assembly GCA_017882045.1 of Anaerolineales bacterium. Taxonomy (GTDB): domain Bacteria; phylum Chloroflexota; class Anaerolineae; order CG2-30-64-16; family CG2-30-64-16; genus JADGQF01. The sequence continues at coordinate 16,357 of JADGQF010000040.1, read as the reverse complement.
CGGGAAGGGGTCCGCGGCCGAAGGGCGTGCCTGCAGTTCCGGACGCACGCGCAGCGGCTGGTCGGCCGGATGGCCGACGCGGAACATCCATTGGTTGCCGCGCACCGAGCGAACGCTGCGGCGCACCTGATCGGCCAGGGTCTGGAACGCCAGCCGGTGATAGGCTTCGGCCAGTGCACTAGAGAGGCCCTCGTTGGGCCCGTTCTCCGCCTGCTCGCGCAGGCACAGGTCGATGGCTTCCTCGAAGCGGCGCAGGAGAAGGCGGCGATAGCCCTGGTAGGGCACCAACCCGCGCGCCTGCATGCCCGCCTTAGCGGGCAGGTGGAAGCGGTGGATGGCGTAGAGGAACAGGGAGGCCCGCACGCGCTCGTACAGGTTGTCGCTGGAGCGCCGCAGCGCGTCCAATTCACTGCATTCCGCCAATAACTCGGTCAGCGAGGCCGAGCGGCAGGTCTCGTCCAGCGAGCGGTTACGTACTGCCGGGTCGGCGGAAGTGATGATCTCGGTGAGCTTCTGGGTCAATGTGGGGCCTCGTCGAACCTCGTCACTCATTGCTTCGCGTTCTGCATCTCTCTCAAGGCCAGCAGTTCCAAAAGCTTGGCCAGCACCTCGTCGCGGTCCTTGCCGGTCAGCGCGAGGGCCATCTGCGCCGTGAGCAACCCGTATTTGACGCCAACGTCGTAACGCCACCCCTGCACCTCAAGGGCCAGGCAGCGCTCGCGCGCGGCCAGCTCGGCCAGGGCCGCGGCGAAGTTCACCTTTCCCCGTTCGCCCACCTGGCTCACCATGCGATCCAGGATCTCCATAATGCCGGGTGTCACGACGTGCATGCCGAAGAGACACAAATAGTGCCCGGCACGCAGGCCGGGCACCAGCAAGCGCTGCTCGGCCTCGGTGGGGGTCGGTTTCTCGACCACGTCCTCGACCACGTAAAGATCCTTGTGGCCGGGCACGCGCCGCCCGCCGATAGTGCCGTAGTAGGGCAGCAGGGCCTCGCGCGAAGCCTGAACGCCGGACACCGTGCACGACTCCACCTGGGCGGCTTCGACCACCTGCTCGGCGCAACCTTTGTCGCCCCGGCTGACGTAAAGATGATCGCCAACGAGGTGCAAGAACGGGTCGCTGCCCACGAACTCGCGTGCGCAGTGAACGGCATGTCCATAGCCCAACGGTTGGGTCTGCCGGACGAACTTCAGCCGTCCGCCGTGATCGCCTGCCGCGTCTGCGTAGGTAGCTTCGTCGCCGGGGCAGACGACCACGCAAATCTGCTCGATACCCGCGCGCAACGCTTCTTCCATGATGATGCGCAGGACGGGCTTCTGCTGCCCGTCGCGGTCGATCAGAGTCTGCAGCGGCAGAGTGCGTTGCGAGCGGCCGGCGGCAGTGACGACGGCTTTGGTGATTCTCATTATCCCACCACGTCCTCGCCGCCGTCGACGAAGATCACCGAGCCGCTGATGAAGCGCAAACTCGGTTGGCTCAGGGCGAGGATCGTCGCCGCGACGTCGTCCGTGGTCGTCATGCGGCCGCTGGGATTGCGGCGCAGGCTCGCCGCAAGCATTTCCTCGTGGCCAGGGATCTTGCGCAGGGCAGGGGTGTCAGTCACACCCGCCTCGATGGTGTTGACCAGAATCCCCCGCGGCCCCAGTTCCAGGGCGAGTTGGCGCGTGTAGGCTTCGAGGGCGGCCTTGGCTGCGCCGACCGCGCCATAGTTGCGCACGACTCGGTGGCTGCCCTCGCTCGTCATGCTGAAAATGCGGCTGCCCGGCGCCAACAGATCGCGGCGCACCAGGTCTTGCGACCAATAGACGAGGCTGTTGGCCATGACGTTCATGGTCATCTCGATCTGCGCCTGGCTGATGGCTTTTTCAGGCTTGTCGGCGATGAAGGGCAGCAGGGTGCCGAAGGCCAGCGAATGCATGAGCACATGCACCCTGGGCTCGGCCCCGGGTTCGACCCTAGGCTCGGAGCCCCCCTGCAGGGCGTTTGCCAGGCCATCCAGCACTTTCGTCCGGCGGTCGGGATCGGCGGCGTTGGTATTGAAGAAGAGCGCCTGACTACCGCATGCTTCGATATCGGCGATGACCGCCTTAGCTGCCGGCAGGGTGGCCCGCAGGTCAAGGTGCACGCCGCAGATGTTCATACCGGCGGCCGAAAGGGCGCGGGCCGTCGCGGCGCCGAAGCCGCTGGAAGCGCCCAGGATCAGCGCCCACTTGCCTTTGAGTGTATCGGTCACGAGATCAGTCCTCCTCATTCGTCAGGATCCGGTTAAGGTTCGGGTGTATAAACCCTGCCCCTCCAACCTCGTCGCGCTTGAAGATACCGGCGCCCGCTGCGCTCAGTTGCCCACGAGCGCGCGTAAAAAGAAGAGCAGGTTAGCCGGACGCTCGGCCAGGCGCCGCATAAAGTACGGGTACCAGTGGGTGCCGTAAGGGACGTAAATGCGCACCGTGTAGCCCTGGCTCACCAACTGAGCCTGGAGTTCCCGGCGGATACCGTAGAGGGTCTGGAACTCATACGCGCTGTGCGGCACGTCGTGCCGGTAGGCGTACGCGCGCGCGAAGTTCACGACCTCCCTATCATGCGAAGCGACCGCGACATAGGTCTTCTTCGCCAGCGAAGCGGGCGCCATGCACAGCGCGGTCAGTTCCTGCAGCGCACGTGTGACTTGCGGGCGCTCCTGGTACGCCAGGGCGGCCGGTTCGTCGTAGGCCCCTTTGACCAGGCGGAAGTTGCCGAGACCCTCGTCGATCAGGGCCTGAACATCGCCCCGGCTGCGCCGCAGATAGCTCTGGATGACAATGCCCAGGTTATCGAAGCTCTTGCGCAGCCGCCGGTACATGGTCAGGGTGCGCTCGGTGTAGGGCGAGTCCTCCATGTCGATGCGGACGAAGTTATTGCGTTCCGCCGCTTTGCGCAGGATGCGGCTGACGTTGTCGTAGCAGAAATCGTCTCCAAGGTCGAGCCCCATCTGGGTGAGCTTGATAGAGACATGGCTGCGCGCCCCGGCCAGGTGGAGCGCGTCCAGCGCGACGATGTAGTCCTCCGCCGCGGCCTGGGCCTCGTCTGCGCTGGTCACGCTCTCCCCCAGATGATCAAGAGTTGCGAGCATCCCCTGCGCGTTGAGCATGAGCACGGCCGCGATGACCTGTGATAGTTGCTCGCCGGCCACGAAACGCCGGGCCATGCGCCGGGACAGGGGAATACGCACGATGGCGTCTTGCAGGGCGCGACTGCGCGAGAGTGCGATGAGGCCGGTACGCATCACTGGCATGGTGACATCTCCTGCATCACGCTGTCACCGGTACTCGGGCAGCCAGTCGCCGTGTGCGGCAATCAGGTCATCGACGAGATGCCAGATTTGGTCCAGGTCGAGCTCGGCGGCGGTATGTGGATCGAGCATGGCGGCGCTGTAGATGTACCGGCGCTGACGAGTGAGCGCGGCTTCGACCGTGAGGCCTTGGACGTTAATGTTGGTCTGCATCAACGCCGCGAGGTGCGGCGGCAGGGCGCCGATGCGCGTCGGCTGGACGCCGTTCTTGTCGACGAGGCAAGGCACTTCGACGGTGCAGCCTTGCGGCAAGTTGTCGATCAGGCCGAAGTTGGGCACGTTGCCGTAGACGACTGACGGCGCGCCGGTTTCCATACTGTGAATGATCGAAGGCGCGTACTCGCCGCTCGGCTTGAGCCCGAAGACCTCTTCCACAAAGCCTGACAACGGCACGTGTTGGCCCAGGTGCTCGCCCATAGCCTCGAGCATCTGGTTAACCGTTTCCGGCCGCGTCAGGTCAATGGCATCCAGCTTATCGTGGAAAGCTTCCCACATCGCAATCTGCATCTCGCAGCGACGGATGTACTCGTCGATGGGGATGTTGAAGCGTTCGATCAGGTCGGGGCGATCGCCGTGGATGAACCAGGGCACGTACTCCGCGAAGTGCTCGCTCGACTCGGTGACGAAGTAGCCCAGCCGCAGCAGCATCTCGTAGCGCACGCGGTTCCAGTCCGGCACACGGCCTTCGGCCACCACCTGGCGGATACGTGGGTACAGGTCCTCGATTCCGTCCTGGGTCTTGCGCTCGAAGCGCAGGTAGAAAGCCATGTGATTGATGCCGGCGCACAGATAGTTGATCTCTTCGATGGGCACGCCGATGTCGTGAGCCAGCTGGCTGGCCGTGCCCTGAACGCTGTGGCACAGCCCGATCGTCTTGATGCGGCTCGCCCGGTTGACCGCCCAACAGTTCATAGCCATCGGATTGACGTAGTTGAGGAAGGTAGCATCCGGGCAGACTTCTTCCATGTCCCGGCACATATCCAGCAGCACGGGGATCGTGCGCAGTCCGCGCATGATGCCGCCGATGCCGAGGCTGTCGGCAATGGTCTGTTGCAGCCCGTACTTCTTGGGGATCTCGAAATCGACGACGGTACCGGGTTTGTAACCCGCTACCTGGACCATGCAGATGGCGTAATCGGCGCCGTCCAGCGCGCTACGTCGGTCTGTCGTCGCCTGGATGTTCGGGTGAGCGCCCAGAGCCTCTGCTACCTTGCGCGTGATGCCTTCTGAGGTAGACAGGCGCAAGGTGTCAATATCATGCAGGCTGATGGTGGCGCCGGCCAGTTCGGGGTAGCTCAGAATGTCAACGAGCAGGCGCTTGGCAAACACGGTGCTGCCGGCGCCGATGAAAGTGATTTTGGGCATGGGGTGGGTCCTCCGTGCGCGTGAAGATAAGCGGGATAATTGGCGAGAAAGACCCGAGTATTATACCACGATGAGGCGAGGAAGAGCGCTGAGATCGAACTGGTCGATTTTCTTGGGTCCCAGCGCGATCACCTGCTCGTGAACGGCCAGGGCTGCATTCTCCAGCTCGGCCACCGGCACGCCCTGACACACGGCAGGCAGCCCGCGCAGGCGCGGCAGGCCACGCCGCAACAGCTTGAGAACGCCGGGGTAGTTTTGCTCACGCAGATGGTGGAAGGCGACGCCGATCTGCAGGATTCCCTGGTAGAGGTCACGCACAGGGCGAGGCTCGGCTCGCCACAGGGTTTCGAGGGTTTCGTGGCACTCCCAATACTCGCCGGCATTAAACTGCGCGAGGCCCTTCAGAAGCAAGGGCGGTGGCGCCTCGTCGCAGCCGGCGAGCTCACGCAAAGGCGGGTGCAACGCCCCCTCGACTAGCGCCGGTAACTCGGCCAGGAAACGCGAGCGCGCCCAGGCACGATCACAGCCGGCGGCGCGTGCCGCCGCCAAACCCTCGACATCAACATGACTGCCGAAAGCGATGATCGGAATGGTCCGAAAATGGGGCAAGTTCTTGGCTCGCCGGACTGCGTCCTGCCAGCCGGGACCGGACCTGAGATCGATGATAACCAGCGCGGGCCAGTCCTGGATGGCCTGCCAGAGCGCGGCGCCGTCGGCGACGGTTTCTGCACGCGCGCCCGCGGCGCGCACTACGTTCTCAATGCGCACGCCGAAGAACAGATCAGTTTCGAGGACTGCGACGACGGGTTGCGCGCCATTAACCATCGGACAGATCCCTGGACTGCCTCTCGATGCGGTACGCGCACATCAGCTCGCCACGGATCATGTGGTGCTCGCGGGTCACCTGGGCATCGGCGAGCACGGTCTGCAGGAAGACCAACTCGGAATTGCAGGCTGCGCTAAAATTGGCGGCCACGTCATGTACGGCGCAATTGTGTTCGCGCAGCCAGAAGGTATCCTCGTTCTCCTGCTCCCAGTCTGCCAGGTAGCCCTCGCCATCCAGGATGCGGGCCAGCCCGGCCACGCGTTCCGCTAATGGCTTGCCCTCCAGTTGTAGCTGCGCGCTGCGGATGCGACGCTGCGCCCGGCGATCAAACAGATGGGTCACCGTATCGGCGCCGCCGCTATCGGCCACGTAGCCCAGCAGCTCATTGGCCAGAGCGGCGTAGTTCTTCGGGAACAGGTTCTCGGCCTGCGGGCTCAGCCGATAGACATAGCTTGGCCGCCCCTTGCCTCGCTGCACCAGTTCATACACGACCAGCTTGTCACGTTCCAGCGTGGTCAGGTGACGGCGGACACCCATGCTGGTGATGCTTAACATCTCTGCCAGTTCGGCCGCGGTCAGGCCGCCGTGCTGCTTGAGAGCGAGCACAATCTTGCGCCGTGTCGGCTGCAGCTGATCGCCGATCGCTTCGTCCAACGGATTCCCCATTTACCATTGCCTCCCGGTCTGGCAGCCAGAATGTCAGGCAGACCTGCCTCAAGATTATACCACCGATAGACAATCATGTAAACATCTTCAGCTTAATAAGTGAGATTGTAGTGAATTGTGGGCGTCCGGGGGCGGTCGCGGCGCGGTTTGACGCGCCGGGCGTCCCGCGGTAAACTCAATCGGATGCGTTGCGAAGGCATCGAATCTTTCCGGCATCCGGGCTCACTCCCGCAGCCGGGGACTCTCAATGGGGGATGTCATGTCCGAGCCAGCGGCTGAGATCATCGCATTGATTCCGGCTTACAACGAAGTCAATCATATCCGGGACGTGGTGGCGCGGGCCTCGAAATACCTGCCGGTTGTCGTGATCGATGATGGTTCCAGCGATGGCTCCGGTGCGGCTGCTGCGTTGGCGGGCGCGAAGGTTCTCGTACACACGGTCAATCGGGGTAAGGGTGTGGCGCTGAACACCGGCTTCGACTACTCCGTAGCGCGGGATGCGGCCGCTGCCATCACACTTGACGCAGATGGACAACATGATCCGGACGAGATACCTCTATTCATCGAGGCTTTTCGGGCCGGACAGGGCGATATCATCATTGGGCGGCGCACTTTTGGCCAGATGCCCCGGATGCGGCAGACTGCCAATCGTATCGGGAACTGGCTATTGGGCTTCGCGATGGGCCAACCGGTGCCTGACAATCAGAGCGGATACCGCCTGCTGAACAGGGATGTGCTGCGCACGATCAGGCCGACGAGCGCGCGTTTTGAGGCGGAGGTCGAGATCTTGTTGCGAGCGCAGTTGGCCGGCTATCGGATTGGCTGGGTGCCGATCAAGACCATTTACGCGGACGAAGTCAGCCACTACCGCCTGCTACGTGATGTGCCCCTGTTCCTGAAGATGGTGTGGCGGATCTGGTTGGCACGCCGTCGTGGCCGGTTCGAGTGATAGGCGGAGGATGGGGTGCGCATTGCAGGCGGAATTTTGTGCCTGGTTGTAGGCATCAGTTATCCGATGGGTATTCTGCTATGGCTGAACGCACGCATGCGGCGTCAACCGGCCCTGGCTCCGCGACAGGTCAGCGTCGTGTTGGCCTTCAACGGAGTTTTCCCGTTGGCCCTGATCGGCCTGGGCATAGGTCTGCTTTCGCCGCGAGTCTGGGCCATGCCAGCTTTCCTGCCGGCGCTGGCGCTCGTGGGGCTGGCTGCACTGGTGCTATTGCTCATTTCCTGGCGCCTGGGGACAATAGCCGGCGGCGCTGCGAGGGCCGCGCCAATGAATCAGGGAGGCGAGTCGCTGGCGGGCGAGGCGGCAGGCGGTAAAGAAGGTGATGATGGGCGAGGAATTACGGGGGCTGGTATTTGAGGTTGCTCCCAGCGGCGATCCGGACCAGCCACGCTGGGGTTGGGTCGGGTTGGTGTCCTCGGCGCGCGGCCTGCGCCTGCTAACCCTGCCCTCCAAGAGCCGGGAACTTGCGCTGCAGCGTATGCGCCGGCATTACGCTGACGTGGCCCTGGCGCCTGACGATACCTTCCTGTGCGGGATGGCCAGCCAGGTGTACGGTTACCTGATGGGGCAGATGACCGATTTTGCGATTGAACTGGATCTGCGCGGCCACTCAACCTTCGAGTTGACGGTCTGGGCCGCCACTTGTCGCATCCGCTATGGCGAAACGCGCACCTATGGCTGGATTGCCGGCCAGGTGGGTGGCGGGCCGGGCACCGCTCAGGCCGCGGGGGCAGCGCTGGGCAACAACCCGGTTCCGCTGGTTGTACCGTGCCATCGGGTGATTGGTTCCGACGGCAGCCTGCACGGTTTTGCCGGCGGCCTGGACATGAAACGACGTCTGCTCGCACTGGAGAACCAGCAAATGAGCTTGGGGCTGTTGTAACATAAGGCCATCTGCCCTCTTGTTGCCGGTCTGAACCTTGTGGTATAATCACGCCGGGAGCATTGCCAGTCAGGTCGACAAATGATAGTGTAGGGCAGTGAGAAGCGCCCTGCGGCGCCGTGCCCGGCAGGCAAGAGCCTGGCGAACGACTGAGGAGGCTTATGATGGTGGAAGTGGCGATTGACAGTGTGCGCATCAGCCTGATGTCGCAACACCGGATCGTTGTACTGAAAGACCTGGAATCGTCACGCTACCTGCCCATCTGGATCGGCCCGTTTGAAGCCGATGCGATTACGATCGAGCTACAAGGCGTGGAAGTAGCCCGTCCGCTGACGCACGATCTGTTACGAACAGTCGTAGATAAAATGGGTGGCGAAGTAGAGCATGTGGCGATCACCGACCTGCGCAACGATACCTTCTATGCGGAAATTGCGTTGCAGGTAAATGGGGACCGGCTGAATATCGACTCCCGGCCCAGTGATGCGATCGCTCTCGCCGTTCGCACCCATGTTCCAGTTTATGTTTCAGACGAGGTCATGCAACAGGCCGCGATTACCCTGGAGCCGGACCTGGAAGGGGGCGGCGTCCCTGAAGCCGCCGAAGAGTCCGAGACGCCCGAAGCCTTCCGCGATTTCCTGGAGGGGCTTGACCTGGGTGGGCTCAGCGAGGACCATTGATTCACACCAGATGAACGCGTCTACCACGTGAATCTACGTTGCTCTCCTGCGCTTCTCGTGTAGGAGAGCGCGGCCTTTAAAGAATGGGCAACCATTCCTATCATGCCAGTAAGTAGGCTGTGCCCATGGATATGCCAGACACCCGCGAGGCCGGGCTGCTTCCTGATGGCGGCGAGAGCCGATTTGGAGCGTCCGGGGGAGCGACCAGGCAAGGCGAAGGACTTCGATCCTCAGCCGAAGCTCTGCGCAGCATCCCCGCTAACCTGGAGGCTGAAGAAGCCATCCTGGGCTCGCTGCTGATTGACCCCGACGCGATCATCAAAATTGCCGCATCAGTCTCGGCGGAGGATTTCTACCGGGAGAAGAACGGCTGGGTGTACCAGGCGATCCTCGATCTGCACGAACGTCGTGAGCCGGCTGATTTTGTCACGCTCTGCGACGAAATGGAGCGGCGGAATCAGCTACAGGAGGTGGGCGGAGCCGGCTACATCACCCAGCTCATCAATAATACGCCCACGGCCGTCCACGTCGAGTACTACGCCGGCATAGTAGTACGTACCGCGACCCTTCGCCGGCTCATCGGCGCGGCCGGGCAGATCACAGCCCTGGCCTATGATGAAGCGCAGGATGTCGACGAGGTCGTGGACCGGGCCGAGCAACTCATCTTTGGAGTCTCCGAGCACCGCATCCAGCGCGATCTAACTCCCATTCGCCACATTATGGGCAACGTAGTCGAGCGCATCGACTATTTGCATCGCCACACCGGCGACCTCCTCGGTGTTCCGTCGGGCTTTGGCAAGCTGGACAAACTGTTGGGCGGGTTCCAGAAATCGGATCTGGTCATCCTCGCCGCGCGCCCCTCGGTCGGAAAAACGGCCCTGGCGTTAAACTTCGCGGCCAATGCGGCCAAGAAATACGGCCAGCGAGTCGCGTTCTTTAGCCTCGAAATGAGCGCCGAGCAACTGGTGCAGCGCCTCCTCAGCTCTGAGACCGGCATCAACCAACAGCGTCTGCGGCTGGGCGACGTGAAAGAGGAGGAGTGGCTGATGCTCATGGAGGCAGCCGGCGTCCTCTCCGAGACGTTGCTGTTCATTGACGATACGCCGGCCGTCTCGGTTCTGGAATTGCGCACCAAGGCTCGCCGGCTGCAGGCGGAACATGGCCTGGACCTCGTCGTCGTCGACTACCTCCAACTGATGCGCGGCGAGGGCGGGCGCAACGATAACCGCGTGCAGGAAATCAGCTACATCACCCGTTCGCTCAAGAGCCTGGCGCGCGAGTTGGAAGTGCCACTGATTGCCCTGTCGCAGCTCTCGCGTGCCGTCGAACAGCGCACCGACCACAAGCCGCAGCTATCGGATCTGCGGGAGAGCGGCTGCTTGACCGGTGATTCTCTGGTGACCCTGGCGGACACGGGCGAGCGGCTGCCCATCGCTGACTGCCTGGGCAGATCCAACCTGGCAGTGTGCGCGCTTAACCCGGAAACTCTTCAGATAGAGCGTGCGACGGTGAGCAATGCTTTCTGCACCGGGCGCAAGCCGGTACAGCGGCTGACAACCCAATCGGGCCGTACGATCAGGGCCACTGCGAATCACAAGTTCCTGACGATCCAGGGTTGGAAGCGGCTGGATGAGTTGAAGCGGGGAGAGGCGATTGCGGTTCCTCCCTTGGCTTGCAGTAACATCTATTGGGATCGGGTGACACAGGTTGCCGCAGACGGGGAAGAAGAGGTGTACGACCTGACAGTCCCTGGCCCGGCCAACTTCGTCGCCAACGACATCCTGGTGCATAACAGCATCGAGCAAGACGCAGACGTCGTCATGTTCATCTACCGCGAGGATATGGTGAAAGAGGACAGCGAACGGAAGAACATTGCCGACGTGATCGTGGCGAAACATCGCAACGGGCCGACTGACACCGTGCCGCTTTTCTTCAATCGCGAGCTGACCAAGTTCGCCGACCTTGAGATGACGCGCGCACCACTGGACTATGGCGCATGAAAGACAAGATGGACGGCTTCGCAGGTTTCCCGGCCGGCAAAATGCCGGCTATCCCGCTCCCCACCCTGTTTTTCAGCGAGCTGCTGCCACTGATCGACAATTTGGGCGAGATGAAGGTGACGCTGCATCTGTTCTGGGCGATCGGTAGGAAGCAAGGGACCTTGCGCTACGCGCGTTTGAGCGAGCTTCTGGCCGACGAGCGGTTGCTCGAGGGGCTGGCGACCCGGCGTGAGAGCGGTGAGACGGTGCTGCGGGATGGACTGGAGCGCGCGGTCGCGCGCGGCACGCTGCTGCACGTAACGGTCGAGCGGGAGGAAACCAGCGAAGAATGGTACATGATCAACGGCCCGAACGGACGCGAAGTCATCGAGAAACTGCGCGCGGGTGAGCTTGACGTGCACATTGACGAGGCTGAGGATGTGCAGTTAAAGATGGACCGCCCCAACGTCTTCGTTCTCTACGAGCAGAACATCGGCATGCTCACGCCCATGATCGCGGACGAGTTACGAGACGCAGAGAAGAACTACCCTGAGCAATGGATCGCGGATGCTCTCCGCGAAGCCGTGACCATGAACAAACGCAGTTGGCGCTACGTGGTGCGCATCCTCGAGCGTTGGCGCGCTCAGGGCAAGGATGGCGGGCGCCTCGAGAGCAAGGCATCCGAGGACAGCGAGGCGCGCAAACGTTATTACGTCCCCGAAGGTTACGAAGACTTGATCGAGCATTGAGATGGCGAGAAGGACCATTGGCTGAGAGTGGTGATGGCGGCGGGAGCAAGCAAATGAAGCGCGTTGGAGACTTGTTGGGTTCGGCGCGGAGGCAGGGCCGCCGGGAAGAACGCACGGACGCGGCTGGGCCGGCGAATGAGCAGGCCACCGGCGGCCGCTCGGCCGGGCGGCGTTCTCTTCCCCCTCCCGCAGAAGACCCGTGCCCTATCTGCAAGGGCAAGGGTTTCCTGGTCTACGATGTGCCTGCCGGTCATCCGGATTTCGGCAAGCTGGTGCCTTGCCGCTGCACGGAAGCGCGCCTCGCGGCCCAGCGCGCCCAATCGCTGCGGGATGTCAGCAACCTGGGGCAGTTGGACCGCATGACTTTCGACACTTTCATGCCGGACGGCGTCAGCCTGCCCCTGCCTGCCCGTGCGAACCTGCGCCAGGTCTTCGATCTCTGCCAGGGGTTTGCCCGTGATCCGCAGGGCTGGCTGGTGCTGGTCGGTGGTTACGGCTGCGGAAAGACGCACCTTGCCGCCGCGATTGCCAACTTCCGCATCGCGCTGGGACAGCCTGCCCTGTTTGTGGTGGTGGCCGACTTGCTCGACTACCTGCGTGCCACCTATGCGCCGAGCAGCACCGTCACCTTCGACGAGCGACTGGACGCGATCCGCGAGGCGCCGCTGCTGATCCTGGACGATCTCGGCGCTCACAACAGCACCCCGTGGGCGCAGGAAAAGCTGTTCCAGATCTTGAACCATCGCTATAACGGGCGGCTGCCGACAGTGATCACCAGCAATCAGCGGCCAGAGGAGCAGGACGCACGCATCGCGTCGCGTTTGCGTGACCTGGACCTGAGCCACGTGCAGGAGATTCTGGCCTCTGACTTCAGAGGTTCGGGGCCGAGCAGCAGTGAGCGGGTCATCGATAAAGTCAGTACGCTTAGTCTGCACGGCGACCAGCTCTTCGAGACCTTTTCTCTGCGCAAGGAATTGCCGGCTGAGGGACGGGCCAACCTGCAGAAGGCCCTGAACAGCGCGCGCGCCTTCGCAGAGAAGCCTGCCGGTTGGCTGGTGTTCCAAGGCACGTGGGGCTGTGGCAAGACCCATCTGGCGGCGGCGATCGCGAATTACCAGGTGACGGCCGGCCGCGCCGCGCCGATGTTCGTGGTGGTGCCCGATCTGCTGGATCATCTACGCGCCACCTTCAGCCCTACGAGCACGACGACGCTGGACAAAGTGTTCGAGCAGGTGCGCTCGACCCCGCTGCTGATCCTGGATGATCTGGGCACCGAAAGCGCTACGCCCTGGGCGCGCGAGAAGCTGTTCCAGCTTTTCAATCATCGCTACGCGGGTCGTCTGCCCACGGTCATCACCACCTCGCATAATATCGAAGATCTGGACCCGCGCCTGCGCTCGCGGATGCTGGATGGCACGCGCTGTATCATCTGAGCCATTCTAGCGCCCAGTTACTATGGGGGCGAAGAGGAGAAGAAGAAAGACAAGGAGCATGGGTCAGGCCCGACCAGAAGGGGAAAGGGTCGAACGGCTGCGGGCGGTTGATGCAAGTGTTTAGGCGCATGCTGATCTTTTTAAACCCCTCGTCCGAATTTGACGGTTTCATGCCCCTGTTGTAAAATGCCCTCCGTTAGCACTCGATTGCTGTGAGTGCTAAGTGTCAGGTAAGTTCTCCGTCAAATTGCCCCAATGGGCATCTGATCCCACACTCTTAGGAGGCTGGTACTCTATGAACCTCAAGCCGCTCGCAGATCGGTTGGTAGTCGAGCCGTCGGAGCAGGAAGACGTCACCGCCGGTGGCATCATCCTGCCGGAAACCGCCAAGGAAAAGCCGCAGCAGGGCAAGGTCATCGCTGCGGGGCCAGGGCGGACGGACGAGGAAGGGAAGCGGGTCGCCATGGAAGTGAAAGTCGGCGACAAGGTCCTCTATGCGAAGTACTCGGGGACAGAGATCAAGCTCGATAGCAAGAAAGTGCTGATCCTGCGCGAGTCTGACGTACTGGCGATCGTAGAATAAAGGAGCGAAAGCAAAATGGCAAAGCAACTTGAATTTTCAGAAGAAGCGCGCCGTAGTCTGAAGGCCGGCGTGGACATTTTGGCGGAAGCCGTCAAGGCGACGTTGGGCCCGAAAGGCCGGAACGTGGCGTTGGATAAGAAGTGGGGCGCGCCGACCATCACGCATGATGGTGTGACCGTGGCCAAAGAGATCGAGCTGCAGGACCCGTACCAGAACATGGGGGCGCAGCTGTTGAAGGAAGCGGCGACGAAGACGAACGACATCGCCGGCGATGGCACGACCACCGCCACGGTATTGGCCCAGGCGATAGTCAACGAAGGGCTGAAGAACGTGGCCGCCGGGGCGAACCCGATGTTGCTGAAGCGTGGCATCCACAAGGCCGTCGTTGCGCTGGCGGAGGCGATCAAGTCGCAGGCGATCACCATCACGACCAAGGAAGAGATTTCGGCCGTAGCGGCGATTTCGGCGCAGGATCCCGAGATCGGAAACCTGATCGCCGAAGTGATGGAGAAAGTCGGCAAGGATGGCGTCATCACGGTGGAAGAGGCCAAAGGCCTGGCTTTCGAGACCGAGTACGTCGAGGGTATGCAGTTCGACCGTGGCTACATCAGCCCGTACTTCATCACCAGCCAGGAATCGATGGAAGCACAGCTGACGAGCCCGTACGTCCTGATCACCGAGAAGAAGATCTCGGCGGCCTCGGACATTGTACCGATCCTCGAGAAGCTGGTCCAGCTGGGCAAGCGCGAGATCGTTATTATTGCCGAGGACGTGGACGGCGAGGCACTGGCGACGCTGGTGCTCAACAAGCTGCGCGGCATGTTCAACTGCATCGCCGTCAAGGCTCCTGGCTTCGGTGACCGGCGCAAGGCCATGCTGCAGGACATCGCGGTGCTGACCGGTGGCTCCGTCATTTCCGACGAGTTGGGGCGCAAGCTTGAGACGACGCAGATCAGCGACCTGGGCCAGGCGGACAAGATGATTGCTGACAAGGACAACACGACGATCGTCGGCGGGCAGGGCGATGCGGCGGCGATCAAGGGGCGCATCGAGCAGATCCGGGTCGAGATCGAGAACACGACCAGCGACTACGACAAGGAGAAGTTGCAGGAGCGGCTGGCTCGTCTGGCCGGTGGTGTGGCGATCGTCCGGGTGGGCGCAGGCACCGAGACTGAGCTCAAAGAGAAGAAGCACCGGGTCGAGGATGCACTCAGTGCGACGCGTGCAGCCGTGGAAGAGGGCATCGTGCCCGGCGGCGGCGTGGCGCTGATCAATGCGGCCAAGGTCCTGGACGAGTGTGAGAAGGACGCCGAGGGCGACGTGCTGACGGGCGTCAAGATCCTCCGCCGGGCGTTGGAAGAGCCAATGCGCCAGCTGGCCGAGAATGCCGGCTACGACGGCGCAGTGGTGGTGCAGAACGTGCGCCGCTTCCAGCAGGAGAAGAGCAACCCGAACGTGGGCTTCGACGTGATGTCCGAGACCTACGACGATATGGTTGTGAAGCAGATCATCGACCCGGCCAAGGTGACGCGCGGTGGGTTGGAGAATGCGGCATCCATCGCCGCGATGATCCTGACCACCGAGGCCCTGATCACCGACATTCCCGAGAAGGAAAAATCGGCCCCAGCCGGCGGCCCCAGCCCGGACATGTACTAAACCGAGAACGCTAGAAACCAGGTTTCCGGCCGCCGGCCTTTAGAGACCTGGTTTCTGTGATCGTTTCTCGTCATAGGAGAGACCCGGTTCCTGCGTGGACGCCGGGTCTCTTTCTTTTTGCCGATGCGAGACTCTACCTCAGCCTGACCGGCCGGACCCGACCCGCGCGAATCTCGCGGGCTAGCTCGGCTTCGCTCTCGACACGATGCGCGAACTCGGTCGCCGTGCGGCCCACCTGGCGCAGCACATGGGCATCTGAGCCGCCGACGCTGGGAAGGCCCATGGTCGCCGCCAGTTGCTCGGCCTGCGCCAGTTCGCTCGCATTCACTTCGCCGTTGAAAGTCTCGACAGCGTGCAGGTGTATCAGGTCAGGGTGCAGGACCGGCTTCCGGCCCAGACCGGGAAGCGTCATCCGCCTGTCGTCTGTCCCTGCACCTGGCGCAAGGTCTTGCTTCTGCAGCCACTCCCACAGCGGTCTGCCGCCCCCTTGCCGGAACGGGTGGGCCAGCACGGTCGCGCCACCCCGTTCATCTACATAGCGCAACAGCTCGGGACCATCGCTGCCCTTGGCAAAGTTCTCGTCCAGCCCGAACACCAGCACGTCGCCCAGGGTGGTGGTCGCCTCGACCCCGGCAAAGACCGTGAAGCCATACCGCTCCCTGGCCAGCGTGCGCGCTTCATGTCCGCCCCAGGCGAGAAAATGGTCCGTGACGCAGATCGCGTCCAGCCGGTAGCGCATTGCCTCGCGTACTAACTCATCGGCGCTGAGATAGGCGCACTGCGAGCAGGGTTTAGTGTGATTATGAAGGTCAATGAGCATCTAAACGGCATCTCGTTTCAACAAGACCAGCGTCACGTCGTCGTATTGCCCGCTGTTGCTGGCAAATTCTTCTAAGGCGGTATCGATCAACTCGGCGATCGTTGCCGCAGGCCCAGCATGGTGCGCCGCCAGCAGGCTGGACAGGCGCCCTTCGCCGAAGTCCTCGCCCTCGGCGTTCAGGGTGTCGGTCACCCCATCCGTGTAGAACAGGACCAGGACCACCGCCAGGAACAGGAAGAATTGTGAAGTATTAAAGAGCATGGGGCGAGCCTGAGGGCCGGACTGGCGCGATGGCCGGTTGAGTCTTCCCACCGCTTCAGCATTTCGGAGAAGGTCAGAAAGCCTGCGCCGATATTTTCCGCGGCCCTGGACTTATGCAG